>CAMWTK010000064.1 GCA_947177175.1 uncultured Treponema sp. | reverse complement strand
TGTTCTGTGTTCTGTGTTCTGTGTTCTGTGTTCTGTGTTCAATTATGACGGCGGCGCGGCGCGTGTCAAGGGCTTTGGCGAAAAAAAGATGGTTTTTTGTGCCGCTGCTGGCCGTCGCTCCCGGTGTCATGCAAAAAGTGTAAAGGATTGCCGGGGGTGTGTCAATGCACCCGCCCCCGCCTATGGCAAGCGGGGCAGAAAACCGCTAGAACCGAATCTCCCGTATACAGCCGCGAATCGCGCCGTCCGCATTCCGCAGGCGGAGATTCCCCGCCCGCACCGCGCAGGTCGTCTCCACCGCGCCGCGCGAGCAGAGGACAGCAGCCGCATAGTCGCCATCTTTGGCCAGCACCTGAATGCCCGCCTTCCGCGCGGTCAGCTGCTGGCCGTCGCGCTTCCAGTCCCAGCCCGCGCAGTCAAGCGCGAACGGACGGCCGAGCAACGCGCGCGCGCCGTCCATGTCGCCCGCGCACACGGCGGCGCGGATTCGCGACGAGCTGATTTTATCGCCCTCATGCAGCACGGGCGCGACCGCAGCCACAGCGAACGACCGCTCCCTGCCGAACTCCCGCACCTGCGCCATGCCCGCCGCACCCCCGCGGCCGCAGCGGAAGTCCTCGCCCTCCGCAAGGAAACGCAGGGCACAGCCGTCAGCCAGCCGGGAAAGGAAGTCCGCCGCCGGCATGGCGGCAAAATCGGCCGTAAAATCGACGACCACGGCAAACGCAAATCCAATCCGCTCAAAGAACGCGAGTTTCTGCGCGAGCGTCGCCACGTCGCCCGCATAGCCGTCCGGGCGTTTCAGCGCGCGCAGCGACCGGGAGAACACCACCGCGCCCGGCACGAGATGCTCCTGCGCCAGAACCGCACGGAACAGAGCCTCATGCCCCCGGTGCGGGCCGTCAAAACTGCCGACCGTGAGCGCCGTACCGCGCGCGTTCCATGCGGCGGAAAACCTGCCCGCCGCGACCTGCTCCCAGCGGTACACGGCGAATGTCTTTTCGCGCGGAATGACAAAGCCGTAGGAAAGCCGGCTACCGTTCTTTTCGACCACGCCGCCGAACGCGCCCGCCGACACGCCGTCCGCACGGGGATAGAACACCGCCAGCTGCACGCGGTCGCCCGCCGGCCTGTCCACGGGATAATAGGCGAATGATTTTTTGAGCGGACGGCCGTTCGCATAGGCATTCGCGCCCACGGCGGTCAGCTCCACGGGAACGAAGCCGCAGCATTCCGCAAGCGAATCGTCCATGCCGCGCGCCGCCGCGCGGATTTTCGGGTAGAACGTGTCCGCAGGACGCACGGCGGGCGGCAGATCCTTGGTGAGCGCGGCAATCGAAAAATCGCCCAGATCGTCCGCGCCCGCCGCCTCGGACAGCGTGAACGGTCCGACCGCCGTGCGCCGCAACGCCGCAAGATGCGCGCACGAGCCGCAGGCGGCGGCAATATCCCGTGCCAACGCGCGGATGTACGTGCCCTTTGAGCAGCGCACTTCCAGGAGCGCGTATTCGCCCGCACAGTCATGCAGGCGGATGTCATATACCGTGATGTTCCGCGCGGGAATCGCCGCCGTCTTGCCGGCGCGCGCAAGGTCGCTCGCCCGCTGACCCCCGCCCACATGAATCGCGCTGTACAGCGGCGGCACCTGCGCAATCGTGCCGACAAACTGCGGGATTACCCGCTCCAGCTGCTCGCGCGACGGAATCGCGCCCGTGCGCACCACCGCGCCCGTGGGATCGAGCGTGTCGGTCTCCGTGCCGAATCGCACCAGTGCGAGATAGGTTTTGTCAAAACGGGTGATGTGCGGCACAAGGCGCGTCAGCCGTCCCGTCAGCACGACGAGCAGCCCGTCCGCAAAGGAATCAAGCGTACCCGTATGCCCCACCTTGTTCGTGCCGAACGCATTTTTTATGACGGAAAGAGACGCGAAACTGGTTTTGCCCCGCTGCTTCGCGAACGGCACGATGAGCGACGGCAGCTCGCTATTCGGTGTCCGCATGTTCCGTGGACGCTCCGTCCGCCGACCCGCCGGATTCCGCCGCAAGCCGGTTCAGCCGGTTCACCATGTCAAAGCCCGCCTTCATGCCCGTGTCGGCAACGAACGTGAGCCTGGGGAACTGGCGGATCGTCAGTTTTTTCGCAATCGTGCTCTGGATAAATCCCGCCGCGCTGTTCAGCCCCTCCACGCCTTTCTTCACCTGCGCCTCGCTCAGGAAACTGGAGACGTAGACTTTCGCGTACTTCAAGTCGCCCGCCACCTCCACCCGGTTGACGTTCAGAAAGGTGGAGACGCGCGGATCTTTGATGCGCTGGCGCAGAATCAGCTGGGAAATCTCATCGCGCAGCTGCTCGCCCAACCGGATCAGACGATACTCGCCCATTATTCAGCGTCCTTCTGTTCCGACTCGGCTTTCTTGGCAGCCTTCGCCGCTTTTCCCGCCGCCGCCTTTGCCATGTCCTCTTCGGTCAGCACACGGCTCGCGGCTTTCTTGGCGGCCTTTTCCTTGGCGGCGGCTTTCTCAGCGGCCTCAATCGCTGCTGCGGCGGCGGCCTGCTCCTCTGCCTGTGCCTTGGCGGCAGCCTCGCGCTGTGCGGCCTGCTTCTCCGACTCCGCTTTCTGATCGACGAGCGTGTCGCCCAAATGCCGCGCTACTTCCACGAATTCAAAGGCTTCGAGCGTGTCGCCCACCTGAATGTCCTGCCAGTTCTCCAGCCCAATGCCGCACTCAAAGCCTTCCTTAACTTCCTTCGCGTCGTCCTTGAAGCGTTTGAGCGAGGCGATCTTGCCCGTAAACTTGACGATGCCGTCGCGGATAAGGTTGACCATGCTTGACCGCTTGATCACGCCGTCGGTCACGTAGCCGCCCGCAATCACGCCGATTTTGGGCACTTTGAACGTGTCGCGCACCTCAACCGTGCCGGTAACCTCTTCCTTGGTGTCGGGACGGAGCATGCCTTCCATCGCCTGCGTGATTTCTTCCACGCACTTGTAGATGACGTTGTATTTGCGGATGTCCACCTTTTCCTGGTCGGCAAGCATTTTTGCCTTGGGCGTGGGGCGGACGTTAAAGCCGATGAGGATTGCGTTCTCGTCGGCGGCCGCGAGCATGACATCGCTCTCGTTGATCGCACCCGCGGACGAATGAATGACGACCAGCCGGATGTCGCTCGTGGAAAGTTTCTCTAGCGAAGCCTTGAGCGCTTCCGCCGAGCCTTGCAAGTCCGCCTTGATGACGACTTTCAGCTCCTTGACCTCGCTCGCCTCAATCGTCGAGTACAGGTTGTCGAGCGTGACTTTCTTGACCGACCGCGCGACCTCAAGCCGCTTGAGTTCCTGCCGCTTGGTAGAAATCTGCCGCGCGTCTTTTTCGCTTTCGGTCACCTGGAACGGGTCGCCCGCGTTGGGCATCTCTTCCATGCCGAGTACTTCCACCGGCATACTCGGCAACGCCTCGGACACTTTCTCGCCGCGGTCGTTGAACATGGCGCGCACGCGCCCGCTGTAAATGCCCGCCACGAACGGGTCGCCCACCTTGAGCGAGCCGCGCTGCACGATGACCGAAGCCACCACGCCGCGTCCCTGATCCACGCGGGACTCGATGACCTTGCCTTCCGCACGGGTATCCCGCGGGGCTTTCAGCTCGAGCACTTCCGCCTGCAACAGAATGGCATCCAACAAGTCGTCAATGCCCAGCCCCTGTTTCGCGCTGATTTTGACGTACTGCGTGTCGCCGCCCCATTCTTCCGGCTGCAAGCCGCGCTCGGCAAGCTGGGTCATCACCTTTTCGGGATTTGCCTCAGGCTTGTCGATTTTGTTCACCGCGACGATAATCGGCACGTTCGCGTCCTTCGCATGGCTCAGTGCCTCCAGCGTCTGCGGCATCACGCCGTCATCGGCCGCGACGACCAAGACAACGATGTCCGTAATCTGTGCGCCGCGTGCGCGCATCATCGTGAACGCCTCATGGCCCGGCGTGTCAAGGAACGTGATCACGCCCTTTTCGGTCTTCACCTGATACGCGCCGATTTTCTGCGTGATGCCGCCCGCTTCGCCCGCCGCCACGTTCGTGTTGCGGATTGCGTCCAACGTCTTCGTCTTGCCGTGATCGACGTGTCCCATGACCGTCACGATCGGCGGACGCGCGACCATCTCGCTCTCGTCCACCGTGTCGCCCGCAATCACCGTCTCGTCGTACAGGCTGACCAGATGCACCTCGCAGCCGTATTCGGACGCGAGCAGGGTCGCCGTGTCGCTGTCAACCGACTGGTTTATCGTGACCATCATGCCGAGCGACATCAGCTTGCCGATAATCTCGCCCGCCTTGAGGTTCATCTTGCGCGCAAGGTCGGACACGGAAATCGTCTCCATGATGTCGATTGACTTGGGAACGACCGCCGCGGCCGCGGCCTGCTTCTTGCGGTAGAGCTTGTCCTCGTCGAACAGCTCCTCCTTGTCCTTGCGGTTGTAGACCTGCTTCTTTGCCTTGGTCTGTTTTTTCGTGTTCGCCTTTTCGGGGATAGCCGAAGCCGCCGGCGCGCCGCCGAATCCCGGACGACCGCCGCCAAAGCCGGGACGGTATCCGCCGCCGAATCCCGGTCGGCCGCCCTGTCCCGCCGGACGGTTGCCGTAGCCGCCCCGGTTGAAACCGCCCTGTCCCTGCGGACGGCCGCCATAACCACGGTTTCCGCCGTAGCCGCCCGGACGGTTGCCGTCACGCTCGCGGTTCTGATAACTTTCGCGCGCCTGCGCGCCCGTAAAGCCGCCCTGCCGGTTGCCGTAGCCGCGGTAGCCGTCGCGGTGCCCGCCGGAGAGGTTTCCCGCCCGCACATTGGGACGGGCAGAGGTGAGTTCAAACGCCGTCGATGAGCGCGGCCTTGAGTCAGTACGGTGCGGAGCAGCGGCCGTTTGCCCGGCAGCGGCCGGCGGCGCGGACTTCTTGACGACCGGACGCACGCCGCCCTGCCCCTGCGGCTTTCCATCCGTCGGGGGATTCTTTTTCTTTATGATTACGACCTTTTTCTTTTCGGGCGCGCGCGCGGCAGACTTTGCCGCCGGGGCATCCGATTTCTTCTTGTTCAGCACAAAGCCGGGCTTTTTCTCTACTTCATCCGCCATACTATCCTGTTATTCCTCGTCCTCTGCAAATTCAAACTCAGTACCACACTTCGGACACTGTGTCATATCGAGTGTAATTTTTGCGCCGCATTCGGGACAGAAGTATTCGTCGCCGCCCGCGCCGACCGCCCCGGACTGCGCGTCCGCCTCGTTCTCTTCCACGAATTCGACGTTCGCGCGGATAATCTTGTTCACGGCATCGATGTCCTCTTCCGACAGCCCTTCCACCTGCTTAATCGTGCCGTCGTCGTATGCCGCCACGAATTTTTCGATGTCGTCATAGCCCGCCGCCTTGAGCAGGTCAGCCACGCGCCCGTCAATGCCCGGCAGGTCGGAGACGGTCGCCACTTCCTCGTAGTCGTCGCCCGCCGCATTGCCGAACAGGCTTGCCGCCGTCTTGCGCGCCGCGCTGATCTCGCTCAGATCCATCTCCGCTGCCTGCGCCTCGGTCTTCACGTCGATGTTCCAGTCGCACAGGCGGTTGGCAAGGCGCACGTTCTGCCCCTGCTTGCCGATTGCGAGCGAAAACTGATCCTCCGGGACGACCGCCAGCGCCGTCTTCTTGTCCTCGTCAAGGATAAGCACGTTCGTGACGGCGGCGGGCGACAGCGCGTTCTTGATGAACTGCGTCGGGTCGGGGTCGTAGCGCAGGATGTCGATTTTCTCCCCCTCAAGCTCGCGGATGACGTTCTGAATGCGGACGCCTTTCAGGCCGACACACGCGCCCACCGGATCGACGTCCTCTTTGTTTGAGAACACGGCGATTTTGGTGCGGTAGCCCGCCTCGCGGGAAATCTTGTAGATTTCGACGGTCTTGTCGTAGATTTCGGGCACCTCAAGCTCCACGATTGAGCGCACGAAGTCGGGGTCGGCGCGGCTCAGCACCAGCTGCAGGCCGGAATTGGTGCGCTTGATGTCCTTGATCAGCGCCTTGATGCGGTCGCTCTTCTCATACCGCTCGCGCGGGCTTTGGAATTTGGACGGCAACACGCCCTCGACCTTGCCCAGATCGACATAAATCGTGCCGTTGTGCTCGCGCTGGTAATAGCCGATGATAATCTCGCCGATTTTATCCTTATATTCGCTGAACAGGTTGTCCTTGAAGCTTTCGTTCAGCCCCTGGTGCGCGGTCTGCTTGCCCGTGGAGACTGCCGAGCGGTCGAACGTCTTCGGGTCAATCTGAATGTCGATCTCGTCGCCCTCCTCGCATTCCGTGCTCAGCTCGCGCGCCTCATCCAGCTCCATTTCGATAACCGGGTCGTACACACCGTCAACGATTGTCTTCCGTGAATAGACCGTCACGTCGGACATGTCGTCGTTGAATTTGACGATGCAGTTGTCCGCCGTGCCGAACGTGCGCTTGTACGCCGCCTTGATCGCGCTCTCAATAGTTTGCCTGACTGAATCCTCGGAGAAACCTTTTGTCTCAATCAACTCGCGGATTGCATCTGCCATTTCTGACATATCAAGCCCCCTTATACATGAATAAATTTTGCTTTCGCTATATCAGCATAGGAAATCGTCTGCTGCCGCGCAGTGCCGTCTTCCTGTGTCACTTCCAATACCAAGGACGTTTCGTCGGCGGCACGGAGCGTCCCGCCAACCCATTCCGTCACCGTCCTGTCCCACACGCGCACCTGCCGCCCCACGAACAGCGGGAATTCCGCCGCGTTGCGGATCGTGCGCTCCATGCCCGGCGACGTAAGCTCCATGTAGGTGTCGTCCGTGCCCAGCCGCTCCTCCAAAAAGGGAAGCAGCGCGCGGTGCACTTTCGTGCAGTCGTCCACGCCGACCGCCGCCGCAGGATCTGCCGACGCGATCACCGCAAGGATATGCGTCGTCCCGCCGCGGGGCGTAATCTTCAGCTCCACCAGGCGGAAGCCCAACGCGGCGACCAGTTTCTCACTTTCCGCATAGTGCGGATACGAATTCAGCGCGATAAAATCCATTCGACTGCCCATATACGAAAAAAGACCCGCTTGCGCAAGTCCATTCTCAAGTTAGATGACACGTTACGCGCATACTGTAACAGTTTGCGCGAAAAGTGTCAACAGAAAAACGAGGAAGCGCGCGCCCGCGCGGGGCGGTTACAGCGCGCGCAACCGTTCGTTCACCAGCCGTGCGGCAAGGTCGGGGCTTGCCGTGCCCTTGCTCGCCTTCATCACCTGCCCCATGAGCCAGCCGACCACATTGGTCTTTCCGCCCTTGAAGTCCGCGACGGCCTTGGGATTCGCGGCGATGACGGTATCGACGATTTCCCCGATCGCGCCCGCGTCGGACACGGTTTCCATGCCTTCTTCCTTTATAATGAGCGCGGGAAGCTTGCCGCTGTCAAGCATCTTCGCAAAGACGACCTTGCCCTGCGCGGACGTGATTTTTTTGTCGGCAATGGCGTTCACCAACTCCGTGATGTGCGCGGGCGTGATGGGAACGTCGGCAATCGTAATGTTCCGCTCGTTCAGGACGGCGAGCAGCTCGGCAAGAATCCAGTTGGCGACTTTCTTCACGTCTTTCGCGCCGCGCGCCGCCGCCTCGAACCACAGCGAAAGATCGCGCGTCGCCGTGAGCGTCTCCACGTCAAAGTCGCTCAGGCCGTAGTCGCGCTTGAGCCGGACGCGCTTTGCCTCAGGCAGCTCGCCCACCCTGCCGCGCGCGCGCGCGATCACCTCATCGCCCACGGTGAACGGCTTGATGTCCGGCTCGACCACGAAGCGGTAGTCCACGAACGAATTTTTGGTGCGCTGCACGACCGTCTGCCCCTTCGCCTCGTCCCAGCCCATCGTCACCTTAAAGCCCGCGTTGAATTCCTGCCGGTCGTTGATGAATTCGTCCAGCTGCCGCTTTGCCTCGTAGGAACACGCCTCGCGGATCGCCCGGAAACTGTTCAGGTTCTTGATCTCGGAAATGGGCGTGTGCCAGAGCTTCCCGTCCTCCCACACGTTCAGGTTGATGTTCGCGTCGCAGCGCATGTTGCCTTCCTCAAGGTTGCCCGCCGTCACCTTGACGTAGCGCAGGATCTCCTGCACCGTCTGCATGAACAGCGCGGCCTCGTCGGGGGAGGTCATGTCCGGCTTGGTGACGATTTCGATGAGCGGCGTGCCGGAGCGGTTGTAGTCGATGTACGAGTGCGCCCCCTGCAAGTGGAGCGACTTGCCCACGTCCTCTTCCAGGTGGATGCGCTCAATGCGGACACGGCGGTACGTGCCGTCAATGACGCACGGCTCGCCCGCAAAGTTGACCGGCCGGTGCCGCGCACCGCCCACCTGCTCGTCCCGCGGGAATCGGGCGAGCGGCAAATCCACGTAGCCGCCCGCGCAGAGCGGAATGTCGTACTGCGTGATCTGGTAGCCCTTCGTCAGATCCGGGTAGAAATAATGCTTGCGGTCAAATTTGGTGAAACGCGCGATGTCGCAGTTGAGCGACAGCCCCGCCACCGCGCCCAGCTCCACGTAGCCCTTGCTGATGCGCGGCATTGCCCCCGGAAGCCCCAGGCACACCGGGCACACGCGCGTGTTCGGCATGCCGCCGTAACGGTTCTCGCACGCGCAGAATGCCTTTGTCTTTGTCAGCAGCTGCGTATGAATCTCGCAGCCGATTACGATTTCGTACTTGTCGATTGCCATAACTGCCTCAAATAATGTTCACCCACAGTGTAGCAGATTTCCGCAGAAATAACAGCAATGAAATATCCTTGCAAAACGTTCTTTCAAGGTATTTCTGCGTGAAAGGAAATCCGTCAAAATTGTTCCAAGTCGTCATGCGTTAGAATGCCCTTTTCGACAAGGAAAGCAATGCCTCTGTCGTATTCAAAAAAGTAGCCGCTCGTGCTTCCGAACGGATGAACAAACCTCGGATAAAGGATTCTTAATTTTTTTGAATCATACCAAATCTTCAAGGATTGCTCGCAGTTGCCCGAATCCCCTTTTTGGCAAGCCGCGCCAGGCTTTTTGCAAAGCGTACTTTCTAACGGGCAAGCCGGAAGCGGATGCGAGTCAATTTTTACGGAACGATTCTTTTGCAATGCCGCTAGAATTGCGTCGTATTTGTACATCACGCAGCCTCTTTATAGTCCACGACGCGAATTTCAAATTTTTCATTTTTCTCGGCACTTGCCTTTAAGTCGGCAATCTGCTTTTCAAGCTCTGCTATCTTATTGTACAAGGCGGATCGCATGCTCGTGCTTATTCCTTGTTGCGCGAGGTTAAGCTGGAAATCACGGTATGCGGACCATAATCCCTGCATTGAGTTTTCGTTGAAAAGCTCATGCATTTGCTCCCATGCGTCGTCAACTTCCAACTTGGAAAAGAGTGTTTCCAGATATTCCATGACATGAGAACGCATGCTCTCCATGGCCGCATCCGTCGTTTCCCCGAACCCTTCGACGATAAGCTGGATACAGGTGGCCACAAAACGCCCGTCCTTGTCTTTCGCCATTACGAACGACAAGGTGGGAATTTCGTGCCGAAACTTCTCCGTCATGAAAATCTTCAGCTTCCCAATGCCGACAATTTTTCCGGATTCAATATTCGCTATGTCTTTCATTTTCCCCGCCGTGTCCCTGCAAGAAAGCAGGTATTCCATACACATAATATTACCCTATTCTCGGCGCGTAATCAAGAAACATGTGGCAATTTTTGAAGTCTTTTACCCGCGCATCACGTTGCCTTGACACGCCCCCGCCTTTCTTCTATTATTTTTTCCATGCAGGATGTTTGGGAACCTGAAAGAACACTAAAAGTCGCCACCCCCCCCCTATGAATGTATAGTATCTTTGCGCCCGGCGGCGCATGCCGCATATAACGGTCACGCACGTATCTTTACCGCGCAGACTCCGCGCACGTCGGCAACGCCGTCTCCGTGCGCGGATTTTTTTACGCCTTTTGGCGGGATGGGGTTCCGCTTGGAAGCAGGCGGAACATCTTGGAGGGAGGAACCCCCTCTACTCGGAAGCGGGGGTTTCCTCCCTCCAAACCACCCACCTTCCCCAGCACCGCTTAGGGCTGCCGCCCTAAGAACCCGCTTCGCCCATAAACATCACGCAATGGCAGCGGTTTCGACACACGCAACCGCCGTTATTTCTCTGCTATCAAACAAAAAACACGCCGTCAAGTGCCACTTGAAGGGCATTCTGAAATCATTTGAACACATCAAGCGTGACTTGAAGGCACTTCTGAAACCGTTTGGACACTTCAACTGCCACTTGAGGGTACTTCCGAATCCGTTTGGACGCTTCAACTGCAACTTGAAGGCACTTCCGAGACTGTTTGGACGCATCAACTGCCACTTGAAGGCACTTCCGAGACTGTTTGGACACTTCAACTGCGACTTGAGGGTACTTCCGAGACGGTTTGGACACATCAAGTGCCACTTGAAGAGCATTCCGAGACTGTTTGGACATATCAAGTGGCACTTGAAGTCACTTCGGAATCCGTTTGGACATTTCAAGCGAAATTTTTGCATAGTGCGCCAGTCTTGCGGCGGCGCATAGGAGGTTTGTATGAGGGAAATTCAGTCGATTTTCTTGGGGAACATGAACAATGCGGCGCATTTCATGTTCGTGTCGAACATGGCGGGGCGCGCGGAAAAGGATTCCGCCGTTGCGGAGAAGTGCAAGGCGCAGGTCGCCGCGCTTCGGGCGGCGGTGACGGCGGAGGACGAGAACTTGCAGATTTCTGCGAAAAGTCTCACGACCGACAAAATTGCGGCGGCGGACAGATTGCGCGACCAGCTCTACGCGGGCTACAAGAAGGCGGTGGCGGGGTACGCGGGCTTCCCGGTGGAGTCGCTCGCGGACGCGGCGAAAATCCTGCAACAGCACATCAAGGACTACAAGATTGACGTGCAGGCGCAGTTGGACAAGGAAACAGGCTTGCTCGTCAATTTCGTGCAGGACTTGGAGGGCAAGTTCGCCGAGCAGGTGAAAACGCTGTCGCTCACGGCGTTCGTGGAGAAACTGAAAGCCGCGAACGAGGAGGTGCGCGAGCTAACGGAGCAGCGCACGGACGAGCGGTCGGCAAAGACGGCGGGCGCATTGAAAGCGGCGCGGGTTGCGAGCGACGAGGCGTACCGGCTGCTGACCATGCACGTGAACGCCCACGCGCTCATTGAGGGCGAGGCGGACTACGCCGCGTTCATCGACTACGCCAACACCGAGATCGCGCATTTTAGACAGGAGGTGCTGAGCGGAACAAAGAAAAAAAGCGCGGGAAGCGCAACATAACCGCAACGTTTTGTGTGCGAGATACCATCAAGCGGCTCTGAAAGGGCTGCTACAAACAAGGAGACGTATATGAAAAAGACAGCAACGTGGCTCGCCGCCTGCATGGCGGCGGCATGCGCGCTCGCGCCCGTCATAGGGTGCAGCAGCGAGACAGAAGAGCCTGCCCCCGGCATTGTGTACAATGCGGACGAATGGCTCATAACGGGCACCTCAGTCAGGCTCTACCGGGGAAAGGAGACGGACGTGACCATACCTGCGGGCGTGACGGAAATCCGGGAACATGCGTTTGAACGCTGCGACGCAGCCAGCGTGACGATTCCTGGCAGCGTGACGGTCATTGGGTACAGCGCGTTCGAGGGATGCAAGAGCCTCAAAAGCGTGACGATTCCCAGCAGCGTGACGGGAATCGGGAGCAGAGCGTTCTATGGGTGCACGAGCCTCACGAGCGTGACGATTCTCGCAAGCGTGACGGGAATCGGGGACTACGCGTTCTATGGGTGCACGAGCCTCACG
>CAMWTK010000063.1 GCA_947177175.1 uncultured Treponema sp. | reverse complement strand
CCGTGGCTTCGATTGGTTCGTCATCGTCAATAAAGTCTTCGTCAAAGCCGATTGTTTCAGCTTGCGGCAGCAGTGCGTCGCCATCGTCCGCAAAATCAATCGCATTTGGTTCCAGCACGTCGTCTTCCAGAATTTCGTCGTCCGCATCCATAACCGGCTCGTAGTCGGCAGCAAACTCATCCGCCTCTTCGTCGAATGCTGCCTGATCGGCGCGTTCGGCAAGCGCGGCTTCTTCTTCGGAAATCATGTCGTCATCAAAATAGTCCGGGGCTTCGTCGGCAAGGCTCACTTCCGCCGGAAAATCGTCTTCCGCCAGCCAGTCCGACTCATCGGCACTGTCTTCCGCGACAGTAGCCGACGTTTCCGTTTCCGTGTCCGCAAACGAATCGGTGTCGGGGTCAAAAGAATCCAATTCGACCAGTTCCTCCGGCTCTTCATCGGCAGGCAGCAATTTGAGCGCGTCCTCATTGTACTGCGGCGCAACGGGAACGACCGTCTCCTCCTGCAAACTCGGCTCGTCTTTGGCAGGCGTTTCGTCCAAAGGCGGCTGCGCTTCCGCAGGCTCGGCGGGCGATTCGGGTTCTTCGTGCGCCGCCGTCTCAAACACGTGGATAAACGGATTGTCCTCGCCGTTTGCCAGCGTCGCGGGCGCGCGCATTACTTCGGCTTCGTCCGAGTCGCCGTCGGTTTCCGCATCGTCTTGGTCGGCAACATCGTCGTTTTCGGCGAGCAACGCTTCGTCCGCGTCCGTATCGATGTCCGTCTCCGCAAGCAAATCGGCGATTTCCTCGTCGTCATCATCAGAATTCTCGTCCGCGCGATCATCGTCCTGCGCCATGAAGATATGCTGCAACGTGTCGCCGAGCATGGCAAGCAAAAAATATTCCACGCCGAGCACCACGGCACCAATCAGCAACGCCGTCGTCAGCTTTATGCCGAGTTCAGGGCCGACGTTGCCGCCCGCGATAATCCTGCACACGTGCTCCAATGCGTCCGCCGTAAAAAACGGCACGACCGAACCGAGCAGAATCACGCCCCGCTTGACGTCCCAGCGCGGATTAAAGCACTGCACGCCCGCCACAATCAAAAACACGGGAATCAACGCCGAGCACCAGCCGTACACGTCCGTGAACATCGTGCCCATGAGATACAATTTATTTGCGCCGGCGAGCATAACGCCTGGCAACGCCAGCAAAAGCGATAGCGAAAACACCGCCGCAAGCACGAACAGACCGATGCCCGCGACAATCGAAATGACTTCTGATTTTTTCATTTTCTCCCAACCTTCAAAAAATCGTACTGCTTTTATTATCGGATTGCGGAAAAAATAATTGAGCGGAGAAAGCGGCGGACAAAACGACCGTTCCGCGTGAAACCGAGTCGCTTGCACTCTGCGCTTTTAATCTGCTATACTGAAAGCGTGGGAACGACTGATTTCAAGTGTCATTTTTGCCCGGTCTGCGACGGCACGGGCTGCACGGGAGAAATGCCTGGCATGGGCGGCGTGCGCCGCAACGAAAATTTCCGCCTGAACTGCGGCGGCTGGGAAGCATGCCGCACGGCCGACCCGACACTCATCGCGCGCTTTGCAGAAAAATCAGCGTTCGTGCCAAAAATCCGCCTTGCCCCCGTCACCGGCGCGACGGAAAACATTGGCTTTGCGGACGAGCAGTCGTTTTATTACAGCATGCTGTTTTCCGCGCATAAGGCAGGCTTGGCGCTGAGCATTGGCGACGGCACGCCCGACATCAAAATTCAGTCGGGCATTGGCGCGGTCAAGTGGCTGCAAAAACAGGACGAAACCGTGCGCGCGGCGGTGTTCATCAAGCCCTACGACAACGACCGCATTTTTGCGCGCGTGGAATGGTCGGAATCCGTGGCGGAATGCGTCGGAATCGACATTGATTCGTATAATATCGTTACGATGCGCAACCTCGTGCAACTGGAAAAAAAGACTACCGCACAGCTCAAGGCGATTAAACAGCGGCTGCGCGTTCCGTTCGTCATAAAAGGCGTGTTCTGCGACGAAGACATCGCGCTCGTCAAGGAAGTGCGCCCCGACATCGTGTATATCTCAAACCACGGCGGGCGGGTGGACACACGCACGGGCAGCACGGCCGCATTTCTTGCCCGCCACGCGGCGGAACTGCAAAACTACTGCGACCATATTTGGGTTGACGGCGGCATCCGCACGGCGGCGGACGTGGCGACCGCGCTCGCGTTGGGCGCGCGGCAAGTACTCGTGGGGCGACCGTGCATTACCGCGTTGTGCAAAGGCGGCACGGAAGCGGTGTGCGCCGTTGCGGAATCATTGCGGACATTGTAAGAATCAACCGAAAAGCGTTAGGGATAGGAGCGGCGCGAAGCGTTCCGAAGCGCAGCGCAGGAATGGAGCGAAAGCGGAACCGCGGATAGCCCGGCGAACGCGCAGGGCGCGGGCGCAACGCCCGTTTTTTCTGCAAGTCGCCCGGCTAAAAAATATGCTTCCAACGGATTGCCGCGTAGTCCAAAATCCATTCGCGGCCGGTGTACGTCAGCTTTGGCTCTTCTCCGTAGGAATCGTGCGGCTCGGCAAAACTGCGGCGCGCCCGGATATTCACCACAAAAAACACTTGATCGCGCTTTCCGAACGAAAACTGGACGGCGGGCCCCATATCAATCAGCGTGTAGTCGCCGTTGTAGTTTTTTGTCCAGGCGCCGTAATCCGTGCCGTTCAAATGCCCCGACAGCGTTATCTGCCAGGCGACCATGGAAACGACAATCGGCATCTGGTAGCCAAAGACAAAATACTGCTTTGAAATAAATCCGTCGGCAAGCCCTTTTTTCGTCTCCCATTCCCAAATTGTCGCGTCCGTGCCGAGCAGGCATTCGTAGGCAAGCTCAAAATTGAGCAGCATGACGATATGATGCCAGTCGCCTTCCCACACCGCCGCCGTGTCGAACATCCAGGTCATGCCTACCGAGCCATACATATACAGCGCGGAAAACGGGTCGAGCGTTTCGTAACTTCCTTTTCCGGTCTCGTCCCAGCGGGCAAGTCCGTGCACCGTGCCGAAATTCCAGCCACTGCCCATTTTTAGCCCCGCGTACATATTCATAAAAGCAACCGGCGTAAAAATCGCCTTAATCTGCGGATAAATCGAACAGGGCGTAATGCCCAGCCCCGCCTCAAACGCGATATTATTGCTTTTGAACAGCGGATTCTTTGCGTCCCACACGGGCAAATGCCAGTCCGCCTGAATAAGCGACTGCGCGGCGACCGTCCGGTAAATATTCGTTATGGGAGAAAAATGCGCCGCCCCCGCCTTGAACATGCTTTTGGGATAATACGCAAAATCGGTCGTAACCGAAAGGGAAAACGAACGCTCTCTCTCCGCCTCTTCCGCACCCACACCGAACGAAAACAGTGCCAGCACCATAAAAACGAGTGCTTTTCTCATAACCAATTTTACCTAGTCTTTCGGCAGACGACTAGAATTTCGCTTTTCGCAGACGGACTTCTTCAATGTTCTCGCTGAAAAGCTCGCGCAAATCGTTCAGCCCCAATGCCATGAGCGCCATGCGGTCAATGCCGATTCCCCATGCGGCAACCGGAACGTCCACGCCCATCGCCTTGGTCACTTCCGGGCGGAAAATGCCGCTGCCGCCCAGCTCGAACCAGCCGAGGACGGGATGCTTGATATGCACTTCCACGCTCGGCTCGGTGAACGGGAAATAGCCCGGCACGTACTTGACTTCGGTCGCGCCCGCGACTTCCTTTGCGAACATCTCCAAAAAGCCCAGCAACGTGCGCAGATTGACATCTTCGCCCAACACAATGCCTTCCGTCTGATAGAAGTCACTCAAATGGGTCGCGTCCACTTTGTCATAGCGGAAACAACGCGCAATGCCAAAATATTTTCCGGGGATTTCCGCGTCGTGCAGCTGATGTGCCGACAAAACCGTTCCCTGCGAACGCAAAACCAGACGGCGCGTAAATTCAGTGTCGAACGTATAATGCCAGCCACGGCTGCCGGACGTTCCACCGTTTTCGTGGGCGGCGCGGACATTGCTCAAATACGGCTCTTCGATTTTTTTTGCGTGCGTGGGATTTTTAATACGGTACACGTCATGAATATCGCGGGCGGCATGAAACTGCGGCATGAACAATGCGTCGCCGTTCCAAAATTCCGTCTCCACGAGCGGCCCGTCGAATTCTTTAAAACCGAGCGAACACAACTTGTCCTTGACGCTTTCCAAAAACTGCACGTAAGGATTGGTGCGGCCGGGAATAATGCGCGCCGGAGGAATGGCGATATTGTACCCGCGGAACGTCTGATTTTTCCACTCGCCGCTCGCAAGCAGTTTTGGCGTTACTTCGCCCAGTTCCTTGCCCGTAATGCCCGCGTTTTTGAGCGCAGTCGCCACTTCGGCGGCGGCGGGGGTCAGTGTGTACACGACGGTTTCGTGCTCGATGATTTTAAAAGGACTGTCTGCCGCGCCGCGTTTTTTCGCAAAGCCTGCAATGGCGCGCTGTTCGTCCGCCGTCAGGCTCGCATTGTCCAGCTGACCATTTTCTGCGGCGGCGGCCTTTTTAAACAATGACTCCGCAATCGTAATGCGCGCCGGAATTGCGCCGCCGGAATATTCGGTCTTTTTTTCCGCGTTCATGGCAAGCACACCGTCTTTAGCAAGCTGCCCGAACGCGCTGCCGACATCCTTGTTCTCAAGCGCAAGCCCCGCCGCAATTTGGGGCAACGTCTGCGCGCCGTTTTCCTTGACGAACGCAATAATGCGCGCTTCGGGAGTTCCCGTTTTTGCCATTTCGCGCCCGACTTCGGTAATCTCATAAAACGTGTGCGGCGTTCGGCGGGCAACGGCGACCAAATCTTTTCCGCTGAGCCAAGAAAATGCCTGATTCGCGTGACCTTCTTTGTAATCCAGTTCTTTTTGCAGACGGTCAGCCGTCAGTTCGTCTTTTTGACCGTACGTCAGAAGCACCTTTGTTTCGAGCGGGTGCAAATTTTTTACGACGTTCTGTATATCCATCGGGAAACTCCGTGACACCGACGGATATGCCGTCAGCGTCAAAAAACAAAGCCAGTTCCGCCGTTGAGACGCGAAACTGGCTCGGCTATGAGCGATTAGTTGGCGTTCTGCTGTTTGCGATAGTCGGCGAAACTGCCGTCAAGCGTACGCGGCTTGAATTCTACCCAAGAATGATACCGCGCCCATTTGAGCTTGCGGTCGTCATTGTAGTATTTTACGCTGTCCTTGCGCAGATAGCGATAGCTTTCATACTGCCAGTCATACTCCGACTTAAAATCGCGCAGGCATTCCAAAATCGTGTTCATCGCCTTGCCCTGATCGTACTCAACGGCAAGCACGTCGTAGTAGATATGCACTTCATGCGTACTCGGCGTATAATCAATCGTCACTTTTGCCGTCTTAACGCCGTCAAGATGCTGATCTTTTGGGACGATAGTAACGGTCTTGTTATTTTCAATCAATTCCTGCTGTTTCAGATAATCTTCCGTTTCGTCCGCGAACATCGCTCCTGTCACACAGAAAAGGGCTGCCGCAACGGCAATAATCTTCTTCATGTTGTCCTCCTGCATTCTAAACATCAAAGCATTCAGAATGTTTCATATTTCACTATTCTATCAGTTTCCAAGAAAAAATCAAGGGTAACCATGTAACGACCGCTGTCAATGCCGATGAGCGGCGGCTCGGAAATCAGCACCGTGCCCAAAATTTCTTTGGGCTTGTTTTTTATCAGTTTGCGCTCGTATTCGCGCACGGCCTGTTTTACCGCCTCGCCACACGCCGCCTGAATGCCCGCGAAGCCGTCGGACAGACGCGCATAGCCAATGCCTTTGACGCGCGGATTGGTAATTCCCTGCCACGACAAAAAACGGTGCATCATCTGGCTGGTGCGCTCAAAGGCAATCCAGCACCACAGTCGGTCGTCCTGCGCCCACGGTTTTTCATAGCGGATATTTGCCTTGTCCGCCTCAGAAAACGACTGCACCGGCTCAAACGAAAAATATTCCTCTACGCGCCGCACCCGGTCGTAAGGAACGTAATCGAATTTCCAGCCGTAGACCATTCCCTCCAGCAAAAATGGCGTGACTTCTTTTATGCGCGCGACCGGCACGTCGTACATCGTCTCCGGTTCTGAACGCTGATTTTGCGCCGCCTTCGCCTGGTCAAAATACCCTGGATATGCGTCGCCGCTCGCCCACAGCGCAAAGCGAATCTGCCGGTCCTGATACACTTTCTGCGCAAAGCACGGCAAAAGCGCGGACATCAGCATGAACGAAAGGGCGATTTTTTGTGCGGCACACGCGAACGACGGTTTTTTCAACGGTACGCATCCTTCCAAACCTGCGACGGACGGATTCCCATCCGCACACGAAAATACAGCCACGCAAACGCAAATCCTGCCAAATGCGTCAGGTGCGCCACGGGAGAATACGTGAACAATTGGCTCGCCAACTCAATGACCGCATAGAGAATCACCATGATCGGCGCGGGCACGGGAAGAATTCCCCAGATAAAAATGCGCGACCGCGGAAAAATGACGGCGTAGGCGAGCAGCAGGGCATAAATCGCGCCGCTCGCGCCCACGAGCATCACGCCGTATGCGCCCGTCAAAAAATACACCGCCACCGATGCAAGCCCGCACAGTACGCCGCAGACAAGGTACATCAGCACGAATTCTTTCGTGCCGAGTGCCTTTTCAACCGAAATGCCAAAAAACAGCAGGCCGAGCATATTAAAAAACAGATGCTGCGCGTTCGCATGGACAAACATATACGTAAACGGCTGCCATACCATGTGATAGCCCAAAAAGCCCCGCACGCTCAGCGCAAAATAACCGTCATATCCGGCAAGCGGCGTAAAACGCGACAGGAAATAGGCGAGGACATTCAAAACGATAATCCACAGCGTAGCGTTCGCAAATGTGTAACGGAACGGCTTACGCACGACTGATAAAATGCTCATGCAGATACTTTACTTGTACAATCAATTTTGGGTCGGCAAAGGTTACACGGCAGCGACCGTTCCGCTTTGAGACATACAACAAAACTACGATTTTTTCTCCGCCGAACTAATCGTAACATAATTTTTCATCACGTCCAAAAACAATTTCCATGACGGAAACTGCGTGTCAAGCAATTCCGCCGTCTCCCGATTCCGCGAAGAATTCAGCAGCACTTTGATGTTCGTTATGACGACGCTCTGCGATTTTTTGCCCTCAATAATCAGCTCGTTCACCTGCGTGGAAAGCCGGCTGATTTTTTGCACCGAATCCACGACCAGCCGGTGCGCCTGCGTGTTTATCGCATCGACGCTTACCGCAAGCCGCGCAAGAAAATCCGTGTTTCTGCGGCTGTCGCGGATAAATCCGAGCAATACCGCCGTATCGTTGGGCGCGTTGCGCTCAAATGATTTCTCAAAGGCTTCGATTTCGCCCGCCAACTCGCCGCACGAATAAATGAGCGAAGAAAAATCGGACTTGACTTCCGGCGTGGCAAAAAATCCTTCAATCACGATGTCATTGAGCAACGCCATAATAGTCGGCGGCAGAAAATTCGTGACGAACATCTTGACCAACTGCAACGGCGTAATCCACAAAAATGCCGACGGCGAATTCTGCTGCAACTGCTCGTTGGTGTCATTGTTGTAGCCGTTCAGCGGCTCAAGCGGACGCGCGCCAAAAACCTGCTTTATCTCCGCAGAAATCATAAGGTCTTTAATTTCGATTTTAAGGTTGCTTTCGTCGGCACTGCATTTTTCCTGCATATAATTGGCGAATTTCTGCCGCGCGTTCGTTTTGTACGAGGCGACCTGCGGCGCAACGTTCGGGTCTTTTTTTGCAATGCAGATGATTTTTTTCAGAATCTCGGGCGAAAGAATTTTTTTGGTAATCGTATTGATTTTCCGCACGTTGGTCATCAGGCTGTCTTTTTCTTCGGCGGAAAGCGGTCGTCCCCGCTTCAGTTCGTCCAACGCAACAAGCGCGCGCACAACCGACCCGGTGAGCGTCAGGTTTGCCGTCAGATAATACAAATCCTGCAACGACCCTGCCATAGAATCAGGAACGACAGCGACGAATTTGGGCGTGTAGCCGGGCTGAATGCCTTTGTAATCGGGATCAAACGTGTTGATGACGTTCATAAAATGGAAGCGGCTCAAATCCGTCAGCTGCTGCAAGCTCGAAATCACCTCGTCGATTTTCATAAAATCGGGCGTGCTCAGTTCCTTGCCCAAATCTTCCAAAACGCGGTGCTGTTTTTCAAGGACACGCTCCATTGGCAACGCCGATTCCAACACTTCCCGCTTGCGGTGCTCATAGCCAAGGTTCTCCAATTTTTCCTGGCTCGCGCTCGAAAATCCCGTGAGCAGCAACTGATGCTCATAGCGCATATTGCGCTGCAAATCATCGCTGTTGATTGTGTTCAGCAGAATGTCGCCAATCGGCGTAATATTTTCGTACAGAATGCGGAACAGTTCGCCGCAGTTCGGCGTGAGCATATTGTTCTTGTAAATGACCGGCTGATACGCTTTCAGTTCCGCTTCGATTTTGCGGATTTCCTGCCGCTTATGCACTTCAGGCGAATTGCTCTTGAAAATCGATTCGAAAAATTCAAGTATTGACTGAATAAACCCCATATTTCTTTATTGTACGATTATTCGTCGTTTTTTACAATAGCGGCGCATATCTCGCGGAAGTGCGCTACGGTCTCCGCCTGCACGAATTGTTTGCGCAACGCGCCGCCGCCGGGCAATCCCCTGCTGTAGGCACAAAACCGTTTGCGCATTTCAAGGCACGCGCTTTTTTCGCCGCGGTCGGCAACGAGCAGTTCCAGCTCGCGGAAGCCCGCTTCAAGGCGGGTTTTCGCGTCGATGTCGTGCATTGCCCCCGTCGTCAGGAATGCTTTTGTCTGCGCGAACAAAAACGGATTTCCCATTGCGCCGCGCGCGAACATGACGGCATCGCACCCGGTCTGCTCAAGCATCCGCCGTGCGTCCTGCGACGAAAACGCATCGCCACTGCCGAACACGGGAATTTTTCCGCGCATTAACTGCACCAATTCGGCAAGTATGTTCCAGTCGGCCTTGCCTTCGTAGCCCTGCGCGCGCGTCCGCGCATGAATCGTAATCGCGCTCGCCCCCGCGTCAGCCGCCGCCTGCGCCGCTTCTTTCCAGGTGATATGCTCGCTGTCCCAGCCCGCGCGGATTTTCACGGTAACCGGCACGACTCCGCCTACGCTGTCCGCCACGGCTTTGATCACGGCATACAGTTTTTCCGGCTCGCGCGTGAGTGCGCTTCCCGCGCCAGTCTTGACGATTTTCGGCACAGGACAGCCGGCATTGATGTCAATGCATTCGGGACGCGCTTTTTCCAAGACGATACGCGCGGCGGCCGCCATTGTTTCGGGACGACCGCCAAAAATCTGCACGGCGTACTGCGGCTCGTTCGGCGCGCGCGCCATGAGCGATTCGGTTTTTTCCGAGCCGCGCGTCAACGCCTCCGCGCTCACCATTTCCGTATACGCAAAATTCGCCCCAAAATCACGGCACACAGAACGGAACGCGCGGTCAGAATATCCTGCCACGGGCGCAAGGAACAAATTGCCGTCAAGCGCAAGCGAGCCGATTTTTACGGGATGATACAGCGGTTTTTCCAAGCGAGCCACGCCGCCTATTCCGGCAGATTGAACACCTTGCAGCTGTTTTTCCACAACTGGTCAGCAATCTCTTCCAGCGGCTTTTCCAGCATTTCGGAAAGAAACCGCGCCGTGCTCGGCAGATACGCGGGCATCGTGCGCTTTTTCTCCCGGAATTCCGCCGGAATCATAAAAGGACTTTCCGTCTCAATCAGCACACGGTCAAGCGGAATGTTCAGCACGGTCTCGTGCAAGTTGCGCGCGTTACGGTACGTCAGATTTCCCGCGAACGAAAAATACACGTTCAGCCCCGCGTCAAGACATTTCTGCGCGTACGCGGCATCCTCGCCATAGCAATGGAAAATCGCGCCACGCGCCGGAATGCGCTCGCTCAGCACGTCAAAAATATCTTTTCCCGCGTCACGGTTATGAATGATGACGGGCAAATCGTGCTTCTGCGCCAGTTCCAGCTGCGTGATAAACATTTCAATCTGCGTGCGCTTGTCGCCGTACTGCTTGAAATAGTCCAATCCCGTCTCGCCAATCGCCACCACGTTCGGCAGCGAAATGCTTTCCTCAATCGTCGCGACCCAATCACGTCCCGGACGCACGATTTCTGACGGCGCAACTCCGACGGCGTGATACACGCCCGGCACTGATTTGAGCGTGTTGTACACGATTTTAAAATCGTGCAGGCTGTTGTTAATGCTGACAATTCGCGTCACGCCCGCCAGCTTTGCCTGCTGAACGACGCGCAACTGCTCAAGAGGATCATCATATATAAGCCCGATGTGGGCGTGAGTATCAAAAAACTGCATTGGCTTTGTCCTAATCATCTGCGGCACTTTCTCTCCAAAAAACGCCACAATTAACTTATTTCTTTTGTTGTCCTTTCCGATAATACCATAGGTCTTGTTATCTGTCAAACTTTCCGCGGCAAAATTCTGATTTTCGGGCTTTCCCGCGGATTTGACACGGAGCGGCATACATGATAGAATTGAACGTATTATATCGTGAGATGACAAGCGATTATTTGAGGAAATTTCATGGCGCGAACTCGTCAGTATAAACGACTGGAAAAAAACGCTTTCTCATCTTTCTTGCAGACGATGCGCCGGTTTTTTGCGGCGATTGGCAATGCCTTTTCCCGGCTGTTTAAGTTGTTCGATAGCAAACTTACTATTATGGTCGTTCCGCACGCAAAAGGCAAAGTCGTCAACTTTCAGACGAACGTGTTCGCGCTTGCGCTCACGGCAGTGCTCGTAATCGGCATTATTTCTTCGTTCGTGTATTTTAACCGGCAGGCGGCAGGCTCCGGCGCGGAAATCAGCCGGCTGATGAATGAAAACCGGCAGACGCTCGCAAGCCTTGACGAACTGCGGGACGAAAACAACAATCTTTTGCAGACGGCAAAACGGTTCCGCACGTCGCTGTCGCAGGCGCTTTCGCTCATCGGCATTTCTCAGTCTAGCGACATCGCGCGCGCGTCCATGAGCGGCGGCGACCTTTCCTCGCTGTTCGACACGCAGGAACAGGCATTTGGCGCGACCCAAGAGGCAAATGACATCCGTCTGCTGAACGCCTACATCGAAAATGCCATTCAGCCGATCGAAGAAATCGGAAAAATGCTGAAAAATCAGGAGACGCTGTTTAGCGACATTCCGAACATCTGGCCCATAAGAGGCGGCATCGGGCACATTTCCATGCAGTTCGGGCAGAACGAGCATCCCATTACGGGGCAATGGTACATTCACAAGGGATTGGATTTTTCCACCTACCGCAGCGGCGACCCGATTGTGGCGACGGCGAACGGGCAGGTGGTTACCGTCGGCTACGACATGAGTTTTGGCAATAACGTGATTATCAAGCACAAACACGGTATCTACACGCGCTACTGCCACATGTCCCGAATCAGCGTACAGAAAGGTCAATTCGTAACGCAACGGCAGGTCATCGGCAATATCGGCAACACGGGCATTACGACCGGTCCGCACCTGCATTATGAAGTCCATATCGGATCGGACGTGGTAGACCCCGCAAAATACGTGAACGTAAAGCTGACGACCAAGTAATATGTCATTCATCACCGACAACATCACGATTAACACCGTCATCGGCACCGGTTCTTCCATTTCGGGAGACATCCGCGTACAGGGACGGCTGCGCATAGACGGCGATGTTGACGGCAACATTGAGGCAACGGGCAATATCCACATAGGCGAAGCGTCCCGAATCCGGGGGAACATCACCGCGCTCAGCGCCGTCGTCGAAG
>CAMWTK010000062.1 GCA_947177175.1 uncultured Treponema sp. | reverse complement strand
CTCTTTAGGATTGTTTTGACATTCATTGACAATATTCAAATTTTGAGATTTTATTGTTTGTAAAACATTTAAAGATTCTTTTGTGTTTTTATCTTTCAATTTTTCAGTAATTTCATAATGGATTTTATTGGGCTTTGCCGTTGCGTCAAACGAAATGTCAAGTTCTTTTGCCTTTGATTTTAAAAATGTCAATTCCACAGGATAATCTTTCAACTTTCGCTGTTCTTTTAGAAATTCAGCAGGAAAATAGGTAACTTTCAAATCAAAAGGTATTTGATTCACAAAAAAATCGACACTTTTAACTTGACCTACTGTTGGTAAAACTATTTTATGAGATTTGAAGATATGTTCAATCAAAATACTAGACCAATGATTGTACCAACTGTTCAAAACGTAGCCTTGAACGGCGTGTTTTATTTCGTTATCAAATTTTGTCGCCAGCTCATTATAAGATTGGATAGATTTCACATAATGACTTACTAAATACTTATCTAATGAATTTTGATAATCACCACCCCATTCAAAAGTTTGTAATTTATACAGTTCTGAAACAAGTTTTTTACTATCCAATTCTTTTAAAATTAAAGCATTTTTTGCAAGAATATACGAATCAAGTTTCCTGTGGGAATTAGAAACATCATTACTTAAAATTGTAAACAACTCTTCAAATTGTTTTGACAAAGAATTTGTTTTTAGAGCAATCTTGTTCTCTTTACAAAATTCAGAAATTATATCTCTTCTAATAATTGATTTTACTTTAAGCCATAAAAGAGCTTCATAATTTTGTGAAAAATCAATTAAATTTTCTGAATCATAACGTGATTTCCATAAATCAAAACTACTAGACAATTTTTACTCCTTAAAAAGTTTTTTATCTGTCCAACCGCTAATTTTATTAAATATGCCTAAAGTTTCTTCATTTTTTGAATGATTAAAAACTAATATATAATCAGCTTTCATTGCACCTTTTCTATTGTCTTGCGCTACAGAATTTGCAGAGTATTTCATTGGAAATGCTCCTAAATATATTAACTTGTTTTGTTTTTCAATGACATCAAAAAATTTCCAACTATCATGATCTTTGGCATTGAAATACAAAAGCAAATAACCATTTTTGGTTAGTATTCTTGATGCTTCAATTAAAATATTTCGCATATCAATTATATATTTGTTTTTCGTTTTCTCACGGGATTTTGCATTCGATACTACGATTTCTTCTGAATAATTAACATTCTTATTAAGAATGCAATTCCACATTTCGCTTAATTCCAAATAAGGAATTCTATCGCTATGAGGTGGATCAGTTATTATTAACTTTACGGATTCGGATGGGATGGATTTTAAAACCACTTTTGAATCACCTTGCACAATTCCCATTTTTGCATTTTGTGAAAAGAATTCATAAACAGAAGTTTTATAGGGAATATTTTTTACATTTTGTTCAAGCAATGCTTTATATAATTTGTTTGCCCTATTTTCAAAGCAATTCCATACATTAATTTCAAAGTGTAAATTTGGTCGCCATAAACCTATAATCCAACTTCCAACTTCAATATTTGCAGTTTTTTGGTGTCTTGTTTTATCCCGCCCTGTTATTGCAAAAACCATGTTCGACATCTGTCCTGAAGATGATGTCAAAGTAAGCAACAAAGCTCTTTTTAAATCATCTGAAAATTTATTTATTTCATCAAGCAACAAATCTATATTATATAATGCCCGCTTTGTAAATAAATCGTATACCGTCATATTCTCTGACGAATTTATTCTAGCATTATCAAAAAAAGTTCCTTTTTGAATATTTCTAGCATTGTAATTTTCAAATTCTGCAATTTTTTTCAAGTCATAATCAGTCGGAAGCATTTGAATTTTTTTTCTAGATGCTATGCTCTTTTTCCATACTTCCTTTAATATATTCTTATTCCATAAATAATGGCTTGCAATAGAACCGTCTTGCATTTTGTATGTTTCTAAAATTTTAAATGATATAGTTCTTTTTATATAATATACTGCTTCTTTATAATCTTCTGCTTTTGGTAAAGCTAATAAGAAGCAAGTGTGTTCTATAGAGAAAGGATTTATATCAATACCTAAAAAACGTCTCTTTAAATTGTGTGCATCTCTTGAAGCTAGCCCTGAACCTAAAAATGGATCTAATATAATATCGTTTTTTTCGGTACATTTTTCAATACAATAATTCAAACTTTCAGAGGGTTTTTTCCCCCAATATTTATGAAATGCATAAATTCCTTTATACGTCGCTGGTTGAGAAATGTGTTTCGCATTATAAAGTTCATCATTACCAAAAAGTGTAAACTGACTCATAATATTTAGAATTATTTATAAATTATCATAAATTATAGTAAAATTTCAAGTGTTTAGATTTTATTCTTGATTTATTATTTGATATATTTTGCGTGCTGCTCCGCCGACGTCGTTTTGCTGCACCATTTCGAATCAGTTTACGCGCAATCAGTTTGTCCGAAAACCGCGGTTGATAATGGCACATACCTTTAGTATAGCATATTTTAGGCACTTTGGCAAATTTCCCCAAAAATGCAAAACCGTGCGTAAATTACTCACTACAAAAAAATGTCAAACTGCTATAATGCCGCCACGGAAAAGCATTCCGCAAAGAACGCGCCGCACTGCGAGCAAGTGAACGCTGACGGCGGACTTTTGCACGCGGCGCGGGCGAAATCGGAATGTGCGAAAAAACAATCTTCGGCGGAAGTAAAGCGCGGAGGAAAAAATGAAAAAGATGTTCGGAATGAAAGCGGCACTTGTGCTTGCCCTCATAGGGGGGGGTATTGTATTTGCCTCATGCAGTAACGGAAGCGACGGCGGCGAGAATCCGGCGGCAGGCGGTGAAATCGTCGCGCGGATGACGACGGTAAACTCGGAACTGACGTTCTACGAAAACGGAACGGTCGAATTCAAAGAGGACAATACCGCCGCAAAATCCGTTTCGGTGCGCGCGGTTACTGCGGCTGCCGCGTCATCGTTGGGAACATACAGCGGGAACGTCACGCAGGACGATGCCGACATAGCCCTGACGTTTGCCTCCGGAAAAAGGACGGGCACTTTCACGGCAAAAATCGCCGAGCGGGATGACGCGAGCAATATTTCCGTGAATATGGGCGGCGAGAATCTCACACTTGAAAGGATTCAGACGCTCGTCACGGCGTGGCGGAGCGCGGGCAAAACCGTCTATTTCTACAATGACGACCGGGCGATGCAGGTCATCAAGGACGGCGACAATATCACCTGCCATCCGCTTGTATGGAAAACAGACGCGAACGGCACGGTATCGCTCGCCCTGCTGGACGACAACAACGAACACGCCGACTACAAACCCGCCGCAATCTCCGGCAACACGATGACCTATAGCGGAGACACGTACACAAAAATCGCCGACGACAGGGAACTCGTCACGGCATGGCGCGCGACCACAAGCGAAAGCGGAAAAAATTTCATTGAGACCATGTACTTCTATAATGACGGCACGTTCATGATTGTTATGAACAAAAAAGAGAACGACCAGATTACCAACGGCTTTGCAGGAACATACAAAGACGATACGACAAAAAACGGAACCGCGTCTGCGACCATCGCGGGATTGGGTACGCTCCCCGGAGAAATTGAAAACAACACACTGACGATATCCCAGCCCATGAACATAACATACGACAGGATAAACTAACGGTTAAAATAGGCAACTAATTTAGCGTTGCCTATTTTAATGCTGAGTTTCTTTCGGAAACTCGCTTATTGACTGCGATTTTTCGCTTCGCTGCAAAATCGCGCCTCGCCGCTAATCCCGCAACGTGCCGACAGGCACGACGAACACGCCGTCTTTTCGTTGGTAGGCGTATTTTCCGACGGCGGTGAGCACCATGAGGAAGGACGGCTCTTTCATTTTCGTCGTGTCGATTTTCGCGGCGAGTTTCCGCAAGTTTTCCGCGCCTTCTTCTATTAGATGGTCGCCGCCGAGTTTCACTTCCACCAGACCGAACGCCCCGTTTTTCAGGCGGATGACGGCATCGCATTCAAGCCCCGACTTGTCCCGATAATGGAAAACTTCGCCGTCTATGCTTTCCGCGTACACCCGCAAATCCCGCGCGCACAGCGTCTCAAAAAAAAGCCCCATCGTGTTCAGGTCGCCGGTCAAGTCCGCAGGGCCGAGTCCGAGGCTTGCCGCCGCAATCGAAGGGTCGATGAAATAGCGCGTGTCGGACGTTCGGACCGCCGTTTTTGAGCGCAAGTTCGGATTCCATGCCGGCATATCTTCTATCACGAAGATTTTTCGCAGCGCGTTCGTGTACGAATAAATCGTGTCTTCCGTGAGCGTTGCGCTGTCGTTTGCGAGCATGTCGTTCCGTATGACGCTGTTCGTGGCCTGCGTTCCCTGATGCCGCGCGTAGGATCGCATGAGCCGCTTCGTCCGCTCCGTGTCGCGCGAAATGCCGTCCGCCCGCGTGATGTCCGCGTTGACGACGGCCTGATAATAGTCGCCCGCCTGGTCGAGCGCGATGTCCTTTTCCATGCCGATAGTGCCCGGCCATCCGCCCCTGCAAATGAGGAACGCGATGTCGTCCAAAGAAAGCGTGTTTTCCGCAAAGATTCCTTCGGGGGGCGCAAAAAGATCTTTCAGGCTCACTTTGCCCGTGGATTCCCCCGATTCAAACAACGACATCGGGCGCATTTTTATCCAGGCGACCCTGCCCGTGCCCGTGTGGAACAGCTCGTCCGTTTTCGGCGGCACTGCCGAGCCAGTCAGAATAAAATGCCCGTAGCCTTTGCGGTGGTCTACCTCAAAGCGAACCGCATCCCACAGTTTCGGCGCAACCTGCCATTCGTCTATGAGCCTCGGCGTTTCCCCCTCAAGCAGTTTGCGCGGATTCATGTCGGCAAGGACAAGATTTTCCTTGACATCTTCGGGCTTCGTCAGGTAAAGAATGCTGTTTGCGTGCTGCTCCGCCGACGTCGTTTTGCCGCACCATTTCGGGCCTTCAATGAGAACCGCGCCTTTTCCTCTCAGTTTCCGCGCAATCAGTCTATCCGAAAGCCGCGGTTGATAATCGCACATGCCTTTAGCATAGTATGTTTTAGGCAGTTTGGCAAGTTTTCGTTAGGCAGTTTGGCTGATTTTTATTAGGTGATTTGGCTGTTTTTTGTTAGGCAGTTTGGCACTTTTTTATTAGGTTGTTTGGCGAATCTTTGTTCGGCACTTTGGCAAAAATCCCCCAAAAAAAGTACATTTTTCTGCAGAATTCCCCAAAAAATGCAAAACCGTGCGTAAATTACTCACTACAAAAAAATGTCAAACTGCTATAATGCCGCCACTGGCAAGAATTTTGCCTTTGGTGTTGCAGAATAATGAAGCATAACCGCAAAAACGTTTTTTCAGGACGACTGACTCTTTGGCGTGCCGCCGTGCCTCGGGCATGGGGGGGGGTAAAACGTGCCCCGCTCTAGCCGCGTCCTGCTTGCCTTTGCGCTGACACTTTTCCTTTCTCCTCTTTTTTCTCAGGCAATCCCGGTAGCGGCGGGTCGCATCGTCAAGATTGCCGAGCCGGTCAAGACAATCTGCTGGAATTACGACGACAGCCTGTTCGCGCTCGGCGAGGCGGATTCTATTATCGTCCGCGACGCGCGGTCGCTCGCTATTTTGCATGATTTTTCGTTTCCGCAGGGAATGAACCTCTGCTTTTCGCGCGAGGGGGGAAGCAGCGAGGAATTCTACAGCGACATGATCCTGGGCGTTTCTTCCGAAAACATGGCGATCTGGAGCCTGCCCCGGGAAGCGGAGGATGTGCGCACAGATTTCAGCTACCTGCTTTCGTTCGGCGCGGGGCAGGAAGTGGTCTGCGCGGCGTTCAGCCGGGACAGCAACCTCATTGCCGTGGCGTTTTCGGACGGCTCGGTCATGCTGTATTTCAAATTGCGGTACACGCAGAAACTCACCACGAAAAAACTTGAGGGCGGGGCGAGGAACGTCCACAGCCTCGCGTTCAGCCCGGATTCTTCTCTGGTCGCCTCCGCGTCTTCCGACGGCTCAATCTGCGTCTGGGACACGGTGGACGGCGCGCTCATTTCCGAAATAGACACGTTCGCCGGCATGCCCACCCCCGTCGTCTTTTCGGCGGACTCAAAGGGCGTGTACGGCTGCAAGGAAAAAAACGTCGTCTCGCTCATGGCGTTCAGCGGGAACGTTTTGCGCGAAGTCCGCGTGAGGCACACGGTGAGCCAGTTCACGGTGACGGCGGACGACAGGACGCTCATCGTCCTCACCGACGACGGACTGCTCGAATTCTATTCTTTGGAAAGCGGCGGGCTTTTGGGCTACATTCCGCCGTTCAACGATTCGCGCCTCATCAGCTTTGCGTTCAGCTCGGACTATGCGCAGGTGCTCACGGGGCACGAGGACGGCTCGGTGTACAAGCTGCGCGTGGCGGACGTGCTGCGAAAGCCCGACGAGCCGGTGCCCGAAAATCCTGTGTTTGACAAGGGCGCGGCCGTGGTCGTTCCGGGGCAGGAGCATTCGGGCGGCGGCAACGGCGGGGGAAACGGACGAAGCGCGGCGGAAGGCACTGGCGGAAACAGTGGCAACGGCGCAAAAAACAATGAGGGCGCATCCGCCGCGTCGCGCGCGCAGGTACAGCCGGTGTACGTGCCGTTCGATTTTCAGTCGTCGCTGCGGGAGCGATACCATGCGTTCAACCTGGGCGCGTCCGCAATCATGCTCGACAAGAAAAGCGCGTACTACCAGTTCGGCGCGGCGGCGGAATTTGACTGGTACACGACGATGTTCACCGCGCCGGTCTACGAAGGGCTTGGCGCGCGGTTCGCCATGGCGTTCCCTGCGGACAACTATCCCACGACGTACAAGACGCTCGACGGCAGCGGACGCATCGCGCCGCCGTATCTGTTTTTCGGCGAAATCTTCGTGCCGGTGGGCGTGGAAGTGCCGGTCAGCACGTTCGTGAGCCTTTTTTCCGAAGTGGCGTTCGAGGCGAAAGTCAGCTTCCTGATGAATCCGGGCGTTACGTCGTCAAAGCAGGCGTTCTCGCTCGGCGGCAGGATTCGGACGGGCATCATCATCAGCAAGCTTGCCGTCATGCTGGGCGCGGAATACGACAGCATGTGGGGGCTGATTCCCGAAATCTCGCTCACGGCGAATTTCAAGCTGAAAGGCAAAGGCGGAAGCAAAAGCAAAGGGGGCAAAAAATGAGCGTGAAACTCAAAGCGAACATTGCGCTTGCCCTCGCGTTTTGCGCCGTCCTGTTCTGCTCGTGCGGCACGAAAGAAGAACTCTTCGACAGCTACGACAGCTGCTTTGTTGAGATTCCGAACGGATATGCGTCGTTCACGCTCACGCCCGAAACGCAAAGCCTGATGCTCTACGGTGAGGTGTACGAATATTCATTTGTTTCTGGGGGGGTGATGATTTCGTTTTCTTGCCCTGTAGAAGATGCTTACTATGATTGGTACATCACGCGTCTAGAAGGTTCCGAAATTCTTTCGGACAAACAGAAGAATGGTGAGTACCGTTGGCACACGCAAGACATTGCTTTCTTCATAACAAACTCGGATGATTGTGTATTTTATAAAGATGTCAGGGATTCTATGAAATCATGTTCCTACCGCATACACCTGTGGGTGAGAGTAGGAGAACAGCGTTTTTATGATAGCGCAGTGCTAGCCTTTCATGCACTTGACTGAAGTGCAAAAGAGGGAATTTCAAACCGGTAACTAAAATTACGTCGCCGGTTTTGACAATGGTTCGCGTTGCGAACTTTTATATCTGCTGATTTCGCATGAAAGATTCATCGCGAGACAGCGAAAAAGGTCAAACAGGAAATGAAAATTTCCTTTGTAATTTTTTGAGGAGGTTCTTATGAACTTTAAAAGATTGCGCGGCATTGCGACCGTAGCATTCACCACGATTGCCGCCGCTCTGCTTGCCGGCTGCATGAACTCGATGGCGGGAAGCGTTGACAGCAGTTCTAGAATGGCGACGCTCCAGTTGTCTGCGACGGGAATTCCGAACGACTACGACATAGCGTTCGAAAATTCATATCCGACAGCACGCTCTATTACGCCGGATAATCCGTACAAGCCTAACGATACTACGCTGACGTTCTATCTGTCGGGAAAGAGCACAACCGGAAAGACACTTGCTGATACGAAAGTTGAACTTGTAGAGAAAACGCCAGGTACTGGTGTATATGGATTCGTTGGCAAAGTCACGCTTCCTTCTATGATATGGGATTTGGAACTCACAGCGTACACAGACTACCCATCAAAACCAGTACTCCATGGATATAGTTGGGTTGACCTGCGTAACGGAAGCGGTACGACATCATTCACGCTTTCTCCCGAAAACCTTCGTACGCCGGGCAGCGTAAAAATTACGGGAGGATTCTATTCTAATGACAACGTTGATTCGTATACTATTGGAATATACAAAAAAGATTCTCCTGGTGAGTCCGTTGATGTAGTAGAAGTTACGACTGTTACCCCCGATGCTTCAGGAATAGTGGATTTTGACTACGACAAATCATCGATTGATCCGAAAAACTATTTTTTCAGAATAATTACCAAAAAGGGTGCTATGATAACTGGTTCGTTCATTGACACGCTCATTGTTGACGCAGGAAACGCACTTGTGCGTGACCTCGGAACACTTGACTTTGTGAACAAAAAGCCAGGTGAGCCGACAGATTTTACCGCGAGCCTTAAAGACGGCTTTGAAAGCACGGACGGAACTTACCTTGTGAAGCTCGGCTGGGCAAGCGGCGGTGGCGAAACGAACTTTGAGGTTGAACTTACGGAATATGCCGCTGATGGAACAGGGACAGACACTGGTACTAAGAAAATCTACGGTATGCCGGCTTTGGCAAGTGCTGATGAAGAGATTATATATTTCCGCTCCTCGGATATATGGACAGGCGAAGGCGGCGCAATGACCTATGGAGACACAGAAACGTATTTCAAACTGAAACTCGGCGTTGTATACGAAGTGCGCATCCGTGCTCGCAATTCCTTTGGTGTATCGAATTGGGTGGAGCGCGAACCGCTTTTGACCGCACCTGCAGGATTTACGCCATACGGAGCGGAAAAAATCAACCGTATGAAAATCGAGTACGACTTGAACGGTGGAACACTTGAAATTTATAACGCAACTTCAAATAATCATAAACTTATACCAGAATTGTACACCGAATACAAAACTTGGAAAGGCACTGATTTGGATCTTCTTGTAATCGACAATGGTACTACAGCAGCCAACCATCTTAAAAAAGGCTCAACTCCGTTTGATACATGGGTGGATTCTAGTGAAAATGAGGTGCTGGCGGCAGACTACAAGAACCTTTCGGTGAAGGCGTCTTTCGATCCTTCGCTTGAAGCATCCATTGAAATGAAACCTGAGCCACAAGACGTTTTGAGGTCAGACATAACGGTAACTTATGGAAAGTCAAATGCTCTAACGGCTAACTCTGTAAACGTAAGTACTCCCGGAACGTATGAAGTTCCAAAAAAGATAGACGGAGACGACATGTTCCTCAGAATCGTACTGGATGCCTCGACAACCGAATATAAGAACATAAAGTTTAAACTGATGTACATTGAGCAAAGCGAAATTACAATGAGCCTTACGTATGAAGACACCAATAATAATTCATGTGTAATTCCGCTTGACTCGTATACAGGAATTATTAAGGTTTTAGTTATGGCAGATACTACAACTAATGTTAGCCAAACACTCATATTCAACCTGAAATAGTAACACCCTTTAAAATGCACAGCCTGCAACGGTGGCGCATTTTTGCCCGCGTGGCGGAACGTTGTTCCGCTTCGCGGGCTTTTTTTTCGGGTAATGCCGCCCTTTTACGAAGCCTTCCATAAATAGAATTCCCTTTAGAGAATTCGTCCAAAAGATACAGTGTTTCGGCTTGGAACATACAGTGATTCGGTCCCAAAGATACAGTGATTTGGGCCGAAATATGCCCTGTTTTGACCCGAAAGATACAGTCTTTTTGACAAAAACATACAGTGTTTTCATCAAGCCTCCTGCTGTTTTCCCCGCCCGCGCATGGCGGAAAAAGGCGAAAATTCCTAAAAAAATTTGCAAATTTTTTTTTTAACGCGGAAAAAGTTTTTATATAGTTATATGGCGCTAAAACTGGTAAAAAGAGTTGGTAAGTTTCTTATGTATCAGCCCTTTTCCAAGTTCTTTGACATTTTTAGAGAAGGCTGACGTTTATTAAAAAAATAAACTATATTAAATCTTAAACTATTTGAGGAGGTAAATAATGAACTATCGTTCGTTGTTTCGTACAAATCCCCAGGATAAAAAAGATCCTGGAAAGTATTATCCGTATCCTGTCTATGAAAAGACAATCACTTTGGATGATTTCGTAAAAGAAATCTCACATGCTACGTCGTTGACTCCAACAGACGTTCGTGCTGCCATCACAGAAATCGTCGAGATTTTTCATCGCTACCTCGTCCGAGGCCACAAAGTTAAACTCGATGGCATTGGAACTTTTAAAGTTTCATTCAAAGGTGACGGTGCTATTGCCGCCGAAGACCTCACATCGTCGAACATCGACCGATCGGCCGTCAAGGTCACGTTCGTGGCTGATTCTTCTTTGAACCAAGAGATGAAAAATGAAATCTCTTTCTCAAAGGTTTCAGAGAAATAACTGAGTTTCTGAAAGAAACTCAGAGTCGAAATTGACGACGATTTACCAGTCGTCAATTCAAAACATTTTGTAGAGAACGTCAGCCCTCTAAAAATTGTCAAACTCATCAGCCGCCGTGCCAAAGAAAAAACGCCCGCATACACGGGCGTTTTTTCTTTGGCACGATGCGCGTCCGGGCTTTGCCCTACAGCGTGGCAACCGCGCGCGCAATGCGTGCCAACGCCTTTTCCCTGCCCAGCACGGCGATTGACCCGATGAGCGGCGGGGAGACGCGGCTGCCCGTCACCGCCATGCGGATCGGCATCATAAAGTCGCCCAGCTTCACTCCCAGCGATTCCGCCTCCGCCTTGGCGAACGCCTCCGCCTCCTCGTGGCCGCGCTCAAAGATAACGGCGACAAAGGCTTTGGCGCGCTCCAGCACTTCCTTGGTCTTTGCCGCGTCCAGTTTCTTGGGCACGAGCTGCTCGGCGGGCGGCACGGCAGGCTCGGTGAACATGAAGCGCACCATCTCCGCCGCCTCGGTCAGGAATTTCAGCCGCTCCTGAATGAGCGGCATCAGCCCCATCAGCGTCTGCTTGACCTCCGCGCTCGTCATCCGCATCGATTCGTCCACGCAGTACGGCTCGCCGTCATCGCCGAGCGCAACGCCGCTGAACTGCGGGCCGACGTTCGGCTTGGGCTGCGGGTTTTCGGGGTTGATGCCGAGCGTCGCGTCGCCCGTTCCCGTGATGAACGGCAGCGTCTTATGGTACAGCTCCTCCGCCGTCAGCTGGCGGATATAGTTGCCGTTGTAGAACTCAAGCTTCTTGTAGTCAAAGACGGCGGGCGCTTTGTTCAGGTGCTCCAGAGAGAAATGCCGCGCCAGCTCATCGAGCGTGTAGAATTCCTTTCCCTCCTCATACGAGCAGCCGAGCAGCGCGACGTAATTGACAATTGCCTGCGGCAGGTAGCCGCGCGCACGGAATTCGTTCAGGCTGGTCGAGCCGTGCCGCTTGGAAAGTTTCTTGCCGTCCGCGCCGTTCACCATGGGCAGGTGGCAGAATGCGGGATGCTGCCAGCCGAACGCGCGGTACATCTGCACGTGGAGCGGCGTTGACGGAATCCATTCCTGCGCGCGCATCACGTGCGTCACGCGCATCAGATGGTCGTCCACCACGTTCGCCAGGTGGTACGTCGGGAAGCCGTCGCTCTTGAGCAGCACGGGGTCGGGGGAAATGTCCTCGTTCTTCCACACGATGTCGCCCAGCAGGTGGTCGTGGAATTTCGTCTCGCCGTCCATCGGCACTTTCAGGCGGATGACATACGGCTTGCCCGCCGCAAGGTTTGCCGCAATCTCGTCGGCGGTCAGGTGGCGGCAGTTGCGGTCATAGCCGGGCGCCATCTTGTTCTCCGTCTGAATCTTGCGGATGCGCTCCAGCCGCTCGGCATCGCAGAAACAATAGTACGCCTCGCCCTTGTCCACCAGCTCCTGCGCATATTTCTTGTACAGGCCGAACCGCTCGCTCTGCACGTACGGGCCAAAATCGCCGCCTTTCTCGCCGCCCTCGTCCCAGTCAATGCCGAGCCAGGACATGGTGTCGTACAGGTTGCGCACGTATGCCTCGTCAAAGCGCGTGCGGTCGGTGTCCTCCAGGCGCAGGATAAATTTGCCGCCCCGCGAGCGCGCAAACAGATAATTGAACAACGCGGTGCGCACACCGCCAATATGCTGCAACCCCGTCGGAGACGGAGCGTACCGAACACGAACCTCTTCTGCCATCGTACCAATCCTTTTTGCGCCGCAAAAGCGGCAGCCTTCTTCGCGTTTTATTTTATTGCAAAAAAGGCGTTTAGACAATACGGCGGGATTTTTGGGGGAAGTCCGCTCGAAACTTCGCACGTTCGTGCTCGTCGCGAATACCCCCTCGCTCCCAAGGCAAGTCGCTTCGCAAATGCCCCTGCAAGCAGTGTCATTTTCTCCGCTTTGTTGCC
>CAMWTK010000061.1 GCA_947177175.1 uncultured Treponema sp. | reverse complement strand
AGTGCGCGGACACATCAAACGCGGTTTGAAGGCACTTCCCGGAGTGCGCGGACACTTCAAACGCGATTTGATGCCGTTTCCCGGACTGCGGGAACGCATCAAATGTGATTTGAAGGTACTTCCCGATTTACCCGGCAACAAAAAAGGAGACTTTCGTCTCCTTTTTTGTCTTTCCCGCTGTCGCGTTTGTTAGTTCGTGTTTTGGATTTGGCGGATGATGTCCGTGTACTGCTTGCCGTATTTTTCATAGAGCGGTTGCATTGCCGCCTGGAATTCGGCAAAAGCGGTGGACGACAGTTCCACAATGGTGTTGCCGTTCGCGCGGACAATCTGCTCGCTGGAGATTTCCCGCTCTTTCCATTTCTTGATCTCAAACACCTGCGTTTCTTTGGCGCACTGCTTGATTATCGCCACATCCGCGCTGTCAAGTCGGTCGAGGACTTTTTTTGACGCAATCAGCACTTCGGGAACGCGTGTATGCTGATCAAGGATGAAAAAGGGAGCGACGAGGTAGTCGCCGCCGCTCTGGTACGTCGGCCAGTTGTTCTCCGCGCCATCAATCGTGCCGTCTTCTATTGCCCGGCGGACTGCGCCCACGCCGATTCCCGTAACGCCCCGCGCGCCGAGCGCAGAACACATATCGACCATCATTTGGTTGTTCTGTACGCGGATTCTAAGCCCCGCCATATCAGACACGCTCCGCACGGCACGGTTGATGTAGAAATTCCGCGCGCCGCCGTCGTAATAGCACAGCCCCACCAGCCCCGAGCCTGAGCGTTCGATGTCGTCGAGCATTCCCTGTCCGATTGGACCGTTGAGCACGTTCCACATGTGGTCAGATGAGCGGTAGAGATAGGGGAGCAGAATTGCGTTGACTTTCGGGACGAATTCCGCGACGGGCGACGCGGACACACGTGTGAACGCAAGGTCGCCCTCCCTGAGCGCTTCAATTGCGTCGGGTTCGTTTTCTGCGAGCGCGCCGCCGGAGCGCACCTCAATCTTAACACGTCCTTCCGTGCGCTCTTCCACGAGCCGCGCGAATTCTTCGTCCGCAAGCGTGGTCGGGTAGCCGCGCGCGTGGACTTCCGAAAGGCGAAGCGTAACCGGATGCTTGGTTACGGAAGCCTTTTCCCGATTGCATGAGCCAAGCAGCGTACAAAGCATCGCCGCCGCGATTGAAGCCGTAATTATTTTCTTCATGTCGAATCTCCTTCGTGTCGGCGCGCATGAAGCGCGCCGGTTCGTTATTCCGTCTTGAATCGGTCGATCTGGCTTCCGATTTTGTTGATTGCTTTTTGTACGTCGCCGGAAATTCCCGCGAGCGCGTTGCCCGTCTCGTTGATTTTGCGCGCGCCGTTTTTCATTTCGTTCATGCCCGTCTGCATAGTCTGCGTAGACTCCTGCAACGACTGCATTTCGGACATAATCCGCTCGTTGCTCTGCGACATTTCTTTGGACGCTTTCTGCACTTCCACCGTGCTGTCATTCATGTTGCGGATTGCGTCGCCGATTTGCCGTGAGCCGGAGTTCTGCTCTTCCATGGCGTACTTGATTTGTCGGACGAGTTCATCCGTCTGCTTGATGTGCGCAGAAACCGTGGTGAACGCCTCGCTCGCCTCATTTGACGACGCGACGACCTCGCCGATTGCGTCGTGGATTTTGGTAAGCTGCTCGCCGATTGAGCGCGACTGCGTACTTGAAGTCTCGGAGAGTTTTCGGATTTCGTCCGCAACGACGGAGAAGCCTTTGCCCGCGTCGCCCGCGTGAGCCGCCTCGATTGCCGCGTTCATGGCGAGCAAGTTCGTTTGCGCCGCAATGGAAGCAATCGCAAGGTTTGCCTCGGAAAGCAGTTCGCTCTGACCTTCAATCTGCTGAATCCGTTCGTTCACGCCCTGCTGTTTGGCAAATCCCACCTGCATGTTTTCGTTGAGCGATCCGAACGAATCGGCCATTTTGTCCACGCTTGCCGTGACGGACGCGATGTTCCCAATCATCTCTTCGATTGACGCGCTCGCCTCTTCAACGCCCGACGACTGGTTTTCGACCAACGTGTCAAGGCTCGTGATGTTCGTGGAGATTTCGCGCACCGCTTTTGCCGTCTGATCAACGCTGGAGCCTTGCGCCGTAATCTGCTGGTGAATGCCGTCGATGTTCGCAAGAATCTGCGTGATTGCGCTTGCCGTGTCCGTCGTTTCGGCGGAAAGGTTCGAGCCGCTTGCGTTCAGTTCGTTCTTTGTGCCCTTGACTTCGGTCATAATCGACTGCAACTTGTCAAGGAAGAAGTCAAAGTGAATGATAAGGTCGCCGATTTCGTCGCGGATAAAGAGTTTACACCGCTTGGTCAAATCCGCGTCGCCCGTCTCAAGTTCTTTGAGGAAGTTCGTCACGTTGTAGATACGCCACATGAGCCAGTGCACGAAGCGGTAGCTGAAGAACGCGAGCAGCGCGATGAGCAGCAGGGCGCTCGGTGCGACGAGCAGGAGCGTGTGGTTGCGCACGTTGTCAATAATCGTCATAGGACGCGCGATGAACGCCATGCCGGAAATGTTGCCGTTACTTGCCATGAGCGGGAAGTACACGCTCATGTATTTTTTGTTGTTGATGATGATATTGCCATGGTAGATGTTTCCTTCCCGGAGAACCGTGCTCACCACGAGCGCGTCATCCATGGTCGTGCCGATGACGTTGCGTCCGAGCGAGGATGCGACTCGTATGTTTCCCCTGAAAATCGTACATTCCGCCGAATAGGAATTCTGCACTTGCTTTACGATGTCGCCGTTTTCGAGCGAGTAGGCGGCGATGACCGTGCCGATGACCCTGCCGCCAGCGCGTACCGGCGCGACGGCAATCATTGAATAGCCGATGCCGCTGATGACATCGTAGGAATATCCCGCCGTGCCGCGGAGCGCGCTCTGTACCGCCGCCAGCGATGAGAGGCTCGATCCTTCTTGCGCGCCCTCACCGACCAGCACCACGCCGCTCCGGTCCGTAATGACCAGCACTTCCACGTTGAGTGTTCCGTTTGCGTTGTTCAGTATGGAACGCAGGTTTGCCAGATTTGCTGTTGTTACTCCGCTGGCGATGTCCGGGTGGGTTGAAAGCAGCATGACATCTGCCTCCAACGTGTCGCGCCAGTCTTTGAGCGTCATCTCAAGTCCCGTCGCATAGCTCATGAGGTCGTTGTCCGTGGATGCGCGCATACCGCGGTCAAAGATGTTCAGTTCCAGGACAGCAACGCCGACTACGCTGAGCACGACCGAACCGACGATGATACCCATCAGCTTCGTCAGAATCTGCATTCCCCGCTTTGCATTGGTGTCAAAGCGATCCAGTTCTTTCTTCTCTTTTGCCATAGTTTGATTTCCTTAATAAAAAATGACTACTTTCATTATACCCCCACTTTTTATGAAGTGCAAATGTTTTTTGCGTTAATTGCACATATTTTATAGAAAAAACTGACATATCGACGCGGCCGCGCTTTTTCCGTTGCGGAATCGTGCCGCGCGGTGTATACTTTTCGGTATGAGACGATTGCTTTTTTCTGCGCTCTGCGTGGCGGGGCTGATTTCCTGTGCGTCCACGACCGTTGCGGTGGATAGCCGAAAGGACGAGACGAATGACGAATGGAAGGCGAGGAACGAGGTTTCGTACCAGCCGATTTCGTTGCGCCCGTTCAATGATTCTATCAACCATGCGCGGAACGGGTACAAAGACCGCATTCCGCCGTACCCGCTGTATGACGAGAGCCAGATTGTGGGCATTGCCGAAAATATGCTGTGGCTGCAAAATCCCGACGGCGGCTGGAAGAAAAACTACGACTGGGCGCGGAAATATTACCGCAACGAGCTGGAAGGGCAGCATAATTCGTTGCAGCGCGTGCCGCCGCTCACCTATCAGCTCAAGACGAACGGACAGCAGAGCACGCTCGACAACCGCAACGTGTACGCGCAGATTACTTACCTTGCGCACGTGTACCGGCAAGTGCCCGACCCGCGCTATCGGGCGGCAGCAATCCGTGCGTTCGACTGGATTCTGAACGCGCAGCATCCGGTTTCTGGCGGTTGGACAGGTGCGGACGTGTACGGCATTACCTACAACGACGACGTGATGACTGGGACGATGGCGATGCTACGGGACATCGCCGACGGCAACGAATTGTATGCATTTTTGGGCAAAGACGCGCCAAAGAAAGCGCGGAAAGCGTATGACCGCGCCGTCCAGTGCGTCATCAATACGCAGATTGCAGTGCCGCAGGCGGACGGCACGGAGCTTCTGACTGCCTGGTGCCAGCAGCACGACCATGAGACCTTGCAGCCGATGTGGGCGCGTGCCTTTGAGCCGCCGTCAATCACCACGAGCGAAAGCGTGGAGCTGGTACTCATGCTCATGGAAGACCCGAACCCGTCCGACGCGCTCAAAAAAAGCATTGCCGCCGCATGTGACTGGCTGTTGCGCGACGACATCGTAATCCACGGCAAAAAAATCGTGCGCGAAAAGCGGGCGGGCGAGCTTTCCAGCGCGGGGCAGTACACCGACTACGAGCAGGTCATGGTGGACGACCCGTCCGCTCCCGACCTGTGGGCGCGCATGTACGACTTGCAGGCCATGCAGCCCGTCTGGTGCGACCGCAACCGCCGGATCTGCGCGGACTTCAACGACATGAGCAAGGAACGGCGCAACGGCTACGCCTACACGGGAACTTGGGTCAACAAAATCCGCAAGCCCTATGCCGAATGGAAAGCAAAGCACACAACCGGCGACTGAAAAAGTGTTTCATGCTGTTGTGGCCTCTTGGAACAAAGTGTTTCACGCCGTGAAACAAACTGTTTTACGGCGTGAAACACTTTGTTTTACGCCGTAAAACAGTTTGTTTCATGCGGTAAATTTCCGGGGTTTTAGGGCATCGCCCAAAAATCAAAGAAGTTGTACCATTGGTAGGGGTGCTCAAGGCAGCGGCATTCCAGTTCGTGCGCGTATGCCGCAACAGTCTGGCGGATGCGCTCCTCGCGTTCTTTGCGTCCGCAGTCAAAGGTGATGGGGCATTTGCGCGCATAAAAATCGTACTGCGGGCGGAGGCTCACGTCTTTTTGCCGCATGCCGAACACAAAATAAGTCGGCACGTTGAGCAGCGCGCACAGCAGGTAAGCCCCGTAGGCGAACGGCGCTTGCTCGCCCAGAAAATCCTGCGCCACAAAGCGAGTCTGCGTATGCGCGCTCGTGCGGTCGCCGGCAATCACCACCATTTCTCCGCCCGCGACTTTTTCTTGCAGCATGATCATCGTGTCGGGGGAAATGTCGTCCGCGCTGATGATGTTCATCGTGGCATCCGCGTTGATTTTTTTGATTAGCGCGTTAAATCCTGCCGTCACCGACATATCGATGATTGAGTTGACGACGAACGGCTTGGTCACGCCCGTCTCATGTGCGCTCGCCAGTCCGCGCAGCAGTTCGCTGTTCCCTACATGCGAGATGAACAGCATGACGCCGCGTCCGTTTTCGAGGTTCTGCACCAGGTCGTCCGTGCCGTCGTCCTGAAAATGAATCTGCCTGAACGAGAATTTTCCCGCCCAGACTTCCAGCTTTTCGGTGAGCGTAATGGCGAACGAGACGATATGCTTGAGCGTGCTGATTTTGAGCGGCGGCTGTCCGTTTTTGACGCGCACGGCATTCACGTGTTGCAGGTACTGCCTGCTGACAGCGCGTGTCTTTTTGCCGAACAGCCAGTAAAAAAATCCCACGGGAAACGCGATTGCCCGCACTGCCGCAGACGGCAGGATTTTGAGCAGGGCGAACGTCAGCGCAAGTCCGGCGGCGTGATGCTTTTCTTTTATTTCATACCAGCGTTCTGCCGGGTGTTTTTCGCTCACGGCGCGCGCTTCCGTCGGATCATTTTTGCGAGCAGGAATGGCAGACGCAGTATCATGCCGATACAAAGCCGGGTGTACACCCATGAGATGCGCATGTTGTCGCGCACGACGTGGAAATTGCTCACGCCGTCTGCGGGATAGGTGACGCGCACGGGAAAAAACAAATACGGAACGCCCGCCCAAATGAGGCGGATAAGGATTTCGATGTCAAAGCCCATGCGCTTGTCGCAGCAGCTGTGCCGGAAGACTCGGAGCGTCGGTTCGACAGGATAGACGCGGAAGCCGCACATCGTGTCAACAATGTCGCGTTCAAAACTGACGATTTTTGCCCAGGTGTTGGCGAATTTGCGCCCGTTCTTGCGGTGGGCGGGTACGCTCGCGTCGTATTCGGGATAGCCGCAGATGAGCGCGGCGGGATTTGCTGCTGCCTGTGCAAAGAAAAACAGCGCGCGCGTCAAGTCGTGCTGGCCGTCGGCATCGATTTGCAGGGCATGTGTCCAGCCCATTTCGTGCGCCTTTGTAATGCCCGCCATAACCGCGCCGCCCTTGCCCCGGTTTTTGGGGAGCGTGACGAGCGTTACGGCGGGGTGGCTGTCCGCAATCTGCCGGAGATATGCCTGTGTCTCCCCGTCGTTGCCGTCGTCAACCAACATAATGGGATACGAATACTGCGACAGCCCGTCCACCACTGCGGCACAAGCCTTGCCGTGCTTGTAGACGGGAATGATGATGCCCCCGGTCATGGCAAAAAGCAGTCCTAGCGGTTAAAGACTTCTTGCGACTCAGAAAAATTGTAGCGGATATTGCCGTTGGGGTCGGCTTTTTTCTTGTAGTTGATCACGATGTCGCTGCCGTTCTTGCCGTCCATCATGGCGAACAGCCGGTCGCTCGCCTGCTCAAAAAGCGCCTCGTCTTCCAGAAGCTCAAAGCGGACGAAATGCCTCTTTGCGTCCGTTTTGATGACGTGGGCAGTGCCGGTGAACAGGTCGTCGGGTTCTTTCGCCGCTGTCTCCGTGTCCGCCGCCTGGGCAACGGGTTCCGGCTTTTCGGCTTCTTTTTCCACCCGTGCCGGATCTACCACGAGCGTGTCTTTTTTATAATCGCCTTTGACGAAATAGGGAACGACACCAACCCCCACAATCAGCAGAAGAATGGTGATGTACGAAATAAACAGGATACGAATTCTCGGTTCCATAATTGCTACCTCATTGCCAGTATATCACAAATCACTTAGTTTGACAAATTATTCCGTCGTTTTGCCGTCCGCAGTCGTCAGATATACGCCGCTCGCGTACGTGACGGTCGCGCCCAAATCCTGCACTTTGAACGAGACGCTTTTCTGCTCGCCGTCATAGGTCAGGTGAAAGACGACCGTCGTGTCGGGCAGGAGTTTTTCCGAAAACTTGCTGCGCTTGATGTGGGAGACGGTGCGCTCCACGCCGAAATACCGCTGCGCGAACAGGGTGACCAAATCCACCTGCGCCACGGCGGGAAGCAGCTTGAACTGCGGGAAATGCCCGTCAAAATATTCGCTCGTGGCGGGAATCGTCACTTCCAAATCCACGGAATTATCGGTCTTGTGCAGCACCCGTTCTGCGGGAATGCCGTGGGGATTTTCGGAGGCGAACAATGCCTGAATGTCGGCTTTTTTCTTCTTTCCCTGCGCGTCCATCGGCAGCGCGTCCAGAAACCGCCATTTTTTGGGCAACACGACGTTCTCAAAAAACTGCATCAGATAATCGTGGAAATGGCGGTTTATCAGGTATTTTTCCGTGCGGGCGAACATGGCTTTGCCCGCGTCGTTCAGCACGATTGCGGCGGCAAGATACTGGCGGCGGTCGCTCATCGGCACGACGCACACGTCCTGCACCAGCCCCGACTGCATGAGCCGGTTCTCCACTTCCGTCACCGATATGCGCTTCTCTTCGATTTTGACGATGCTGTCTGCCCGTCCTTTGAGCAGGAATCGTCCGTCGTCGTGGATTTCCACCAAATCGCCCGTGGCGAATCCGTCCGGGTTTTTGATGTACGGCGAGATGATGACCAGGCAGCCGTCGTCGTTCTTCCAGATTTTTGCGTTGTCAAACGGCGTCCACTCAAGGCCGTTCTTGCTCTGCCGGTAGGCAATGCCGCTCGTCTCCGTGCTCCCGTACACTTCCATGGGCCAAAAACCGAACACCTCGTCGGTGTCCCGCGCCACTTCGGGCGTGAGCACGCCGCCGCTCGTAAAAATCCACGGATCAGTGAGCGGCAGTTTTCGCCCGGCGTAGTCGGCGCAGGTGCGTTTGAGGAACGCGGGCACGGCGATAATCATATAGGAAGTGTCGTCCAGCTGCTCGAACGCTTCCGGCAGTTCGATCCTTGTGCGGCGGAACGGCACGGCGGCGGTAAACGGCAGCATGATTGTGAACAGCAGGCCGTAAATATGATGCTGGCTGACGGTGGCGCACAGCTTGCGGCGCAGGAATTCTTCGCCCCATTTGCCGAGCACGAACGCATTGTCCGTCTCAAATTCGGTCAGCCGCTGGCGCACCGCCTTGGGATGTCCCGTCGAGCCGCTCGTGTACAAAATGATGTTCGTGTCATCCGCGCTGATGTGCGGCGTTTCCTGCGCGGATTCTGCAGGTTCTGCGCCGTGCGCAAGGATGTCCGGCACAAAGTCGCTGTCGCCCATCGTCAGGTCGGTCAGAAAGCGGATGCTCGGCTCGTTGCGGATTTCGGCAAGGAAGCGGGGCGACACGTTTGCCGTGAGCAGGATTTCCTTGCCGCATTGCAGCAGCGCGGTAAAGCTCACCAGAAAATACCAGTAATCCTCGCAGTGCAGAATCCATTTCTGCGCGTCGTCGTGGGCGCGGATAAAGGCGCGCACTTTTGCGCTGTCGCGCAGGAAATCGCGCCAGGTCAGGTACACCCCGTCCGTCCATTTTCGCTCGTAGCACAGGATTGTGTCCGGCGCGCGCGAAGCCGCGTCAAACCGGGAAAGAGGAATCGCCTTGGGCATAGTCGCGTTTACCACCTTTCTGACAATAAATTCTCCGGCAAAGAGCAGTCCCATAAGCAGATAGGAAATGCCGCCGTTATATGCCGACCAAAGCAGGTCGTTGTGCGCGAATACCGTGATGAGGGCGACCGTACCGTTCAGCACGAAAAAGACGCACCACACGACCGTCACTTTTGCGCAGTACGATTCGACCCGCTTTTCCGCGAGCGAGCCGACGATCGACTTGTCCGTCATCGTGGCAAGGCGGAACACCATCGTCGGGCGGTCGAACAGCGTATAGCCGAACGCGCACAGGAAAATCGCGCTGATGACCACGGGATAGCATTTCAGAAACAGCGCGCTCCCCGTTATCAGGCAGACGAATCCCGCCGCAAGCAGCAGGCCGGAGGAGACGAACAGCCGCATCGTCTTTTTACTGCGGTGCTGCGTTGCCACCAAAAAATACGCCGCCGCAATCACGATTACGAACAGCGAAAAAATCCGCACCGGCACGTGCAACAGCACCAAGCAGGCGAACACCAGCACGGGATACAGCGCGGAAATGACGTAAAAAACCGGTTTGGGCAACCGCATTACCGCGCGATCGGCTCAAGAATGCTCACCACGTCGGCGAGCGTCTTGGCGGACTTGAACGCCTCCGGCTCAATCCGCGCCGTCAGGTACGGCTTCATCTTGACAATCAGCTCCACCGCGTCGATTGAATCCAAGTCCAGATCCGTCGCGATGTTCGCGTCCGGCGTTATAATCGATTCGTCCAAATCAAATTCGTGCATCAGCACTTCTTTGAGCTTGTCAAACAGTTGTTCTTTCTGCATCGTCTTACCCGATTTGTTTTTCTTTTGCGATGAATTCCGCGAGCGCGTTGACGGAGGCAAAGTGCTTTTTGTTGTCCTTGCTCTCCGCGCTGAATTTGACCCCGAATTTCTTTTTGAGCGCGACGCCCAGCTCAAGCGCGTCGATTGAATCCAGCCCCAGCCCCGCGCCAAAAATCGGCTCGTCGTCAACGATGTTTTCCGGCTGAATGTCCTCAAGTTCCAGAGATGATACGATAATTTCCTTAATCTGTCGTTTCAGTTCGTCCATGCTTTGTATTGTAGTGGTTTTTGAGCGAAATAGCAATGCAGAGCGCACCGAAAACGACCGCCACGCCCGCCATAATCGGCACGAGATACGCGCCTTGGCCAAGCGACGTGATGACTGTGTGCAGGTTGACAAAGCCGAACACCGCGAACACCGCAAAGGCGAGCAGCTTGAAGAATGCGTCGGGCGTTTTTCCGTGCAGGACGAACGCGAGCACAAGCCCGATCATGTCGGCGGCAAAGAAACCGATGGACGAGGCGACCCACACAAAGAACAGCCCCGCGTTCAGCCCGTTGGTCGCCCCGAACGTGATGGCGGACAGCTGCGTTTTGTCGCCCAGCTCCGCGATGAAGAAAATGCAGAATACGGCGAGCGCGGCGAATTTGATTTTGCTTTCGCCGCCTTCTTCCCCGCCCGATTCCTTGACGAGCGACGTGAGCGAAAAATAGAAGAACGCGACCGCCGCAATCAGCTTGACAACCCACAGGTGCGACTTGAGGAATTCGTTGAGCAGTCCTCCCGCGCAGACGGAAACGCCGTTGATTACCAGAATCGCCGCCGCCGTGCCCACCACGATCGAGCGGATTTTGTACTTTGACGTGAGCGCGAACAGCATGAGCTGCGTCTTGTCGCCCATTTCTGCCACGAAGAACGTGAGCAGCACCGTAAAAAAAGAAGCGATTGTCATCAGGATTCTCCTATTAAAAAACAAAAAGTTTTTGACTTACAGTCCTTGCCGGTATCGTTCGTACAGCAACACGCCCGCCGCCACGCTTACGTTCAGGCTGTCGATTTTTCCGCAGGTGGGAATGGAGACCGCGCCGTCGCACTGCTCGCGCAGCAGCCGCGCAATGCCCGTTCCCTCGCTGCCCATGACGATTGCGGTTTTCTGCGCGAACGTGACCGACTGCACGCTCTGCCCGCCCGCGTCCGCGCCGTACAGCCAGAAGCCCGCCGCTTTGAGCTGCTGCGCGGCGCGCACCAAGTTGGTCACTACCGCGACGGCAACCCAGCTGCTCGCGCCCGCGCTCGCCCGCGCGATGATTTCGTTGGAAGCGATGTCGCTCATGCCGCGCCGCTGGGGCATGACCACCAAATCCGCGCCGAACTGGTCGCAGGAGCGCAGAATCGCGCCCACGTTGTGCGGGTCGGTGATAGAATCAAGGAGAAGCACCGTCCGCCGCGAATCGTCCGTGCAGGACGCGACCCATTGGTCAAAGTCCACGCCCCCGCGCGTGCCGTTTTCTTCGGCGGCAATCAGCACGATGCCGCGGTGGTCGCGCGCGACGGGCGGCAAATGCTGCACGAGCGCGTCGAGCGCACGGTCGTCCGTTGCCTGTGCGGGAATGCCCGCCTTTTTTGCCAGCTCAAGGATTTTTTTGACGCGCGGACCGGTCGTCCCGTACTGCACGGAAAGCCCCGCCGCCGTGCCGCTCTCCGCCGCCCGGCGGACGCGCTCCTCAACCGCATGGAAGCCAGTGATGATGTGGTCAGGCATTTATCGTCCGCAGCATTTTTTGTATTTTTTGCCGCTGCCGCAGGGACACGGGGCGTTGCGCCCGATTTTTTCGCCCTCACGCACGGACGGTATCGGCTTGACCACACCGTCGGAATAGAGCCATTCGCCGTTGATTTTCTTGAAATTGCCTGTCTCATGGTGTGTGCCGCGCACGCCGGACTTGTCGGTGTAGATCGCCTCGAATTCGACGATGCCCCGGTCGTCCTGCTCGCCGCCTTTTTCGGTGCGGAGGATGCGCAGGTCGTGCCAGGTGGAACGCCGGCTCCAGTCCTCGGTCGCCTTGCGGTCGATTTCCGCGATTTTGTCTCCTTCTTCGCAGGAACTGATGATGAACGGAATTTCGTGCTTGACATACGAGGAGTAGCGCGCGCGCATCAGTGCTTCCGCCGTCGCCGCCTTTGCCGTCCCGGTGATAATCGGCTCGCAGCATTCGCCATAGGCTTTCCCCGAACCGCAGGGACACATATCTTTGTCTGCCATAATGCGCGTAGTATAACAGAAAGGGGCGGGGTTGCGCAATTGGTTTTTCCCGCTTGGAAGCGGGGGAACGTCTTGGGGAGGAGGAAAACTTCCTTGCAATGCGCCGCCGCAGGAAGTTTTAACTTCCGAGGACGGCGCATTCGTCCGCGTGAGCGGACACGTGGATAAGACAGTTTCGTCAGAAACTGTCAGCTGAAAACTGCCGCGCTATTTGAGCGGCAGTTTTCAGCCCTCTACTTCCGAAGCGGGGGTTTCCTCCCTCCAAACCTCCCACCTTCCCCAGCACGTCTTGGGGCGGCTGCCCCAAGACCCCGCTTGAGAGAGGTGGACGGCTTGCTCAAAAAAAACGCAAAAGATGCTTGCGAGTTTTCGGAGAAAACTCGGTAAGCAGCGCGTTGCGCTGCGACTGCTATTTTTTCGCTACGCTTGCGTTCGCCTTGGCGATTTCCACGTCGGCTCTTGCGGCGAAGTCGGCGTACTCCGCATTCACTGCGGCCATGGCCGTGAGGTAGGGCACGAGCTTTTCGTTGATAGCGGCGAGCAGGGGCTTCTTGACGGCGTAGGCGGATTCGCCTTTGGCGGTGAGCGCGGCGGTCGCGGTGTCGTTGGCGGCGTTGAACTCGTCCTGCGCCGTGCGGAGCGATGCGATTAAATCGGCCACGCCGTCGAGCGACTTGATTGCGTCGGCAAGGCTTTCCGCGGTGAAGTCCTCCAGCATCGACTCGATGAGCGATGATTCCCTCGCGTAGGTCTCGCCCGCGATCGACTTGCCGTACTTGTCGTAGGTGGCGAGCAGTTTTTCGGCGGCGGCTTTCTTCGCGGCGACGGGGATTGCCGCGTAGCCCGCAAGCAGCGTGCCGAGCGAGCGGATTGCCTCGTCGCGCTTCGCGTCCGCGTCCTCGAGCGACCGGGACACCTTGTCCGCCTTG
>CAMWTK010000060.1 GCA_947177175.1 uncultured Treponema sp. | reverse complement strand
CTGCTCATCGAATCTGGCGCGGAATAAAACGCACGGGCTGCATGTTCGTCCCTGCCGGGGATCGTTTTGCACATAATCCCTGTCAGGGACGGTTTTGCGGGTAGTCCCCGGCAGGGACGTGTCCATGTCCGTGGCAGGGACTAAGGTCTGTCCGCGCCGTGAACATATCCGCGTCACGGACAGGAACGCGATAAGGTTCCTGCCGGGGTCGCAGGAAGATCCGTGCCGCGGACGGCGACGGAACGGCTGCGACGGCGGTCGGTGCTGTGCCCTGTCGGCGGGAGATTTATTCGTGCGCATACGGCTTTTTTTCGGCGGCGGGAATTCCGGCGGCAAGCACGTTTTCCGCCACGTCATGCAGGACGACAGCCCCTGCGCCGATTACAGCCCCGCTTCCGATCCTGCCGCACAAAACGGTGGCACGGGTGCCAATCCAGACGCCGGTGCCGACCGCAATGCCATGCATCGTGCAGGGACCGGCACGGTGATCCGCGCTTCCGACGGCATGGCTCTGGCAGTTGAAAACGCATTCCGGTCCGATTTCGCTGCGTTCCGAAATCGAGATCGTTTCGCTTCCGATCGTATAAAACCGGCAGTTTCTGCCGATCCATACGTCCGCGCCGATTTCCACTGAGCCGGAGCCGTATACCCGGAAGCCAGCGCAGACTTTCGCCGTGGAGTCCACGCGGACACCCATGAGGCGGAGTACAAAGCGTCGCCACCAAAAGCATGATGACGGTACTATGTCTCCCAGCCCGTTGCATACAAATCTTAAAAAAGAAACGTTCATGTCATGCTCCTGCATCACCTGATGAACCGGGGGCGCATCTGATACGGGTTGAACCAGTTTCGGTACGTATCTGCAATTTCCTCGTCTTCCCGCTCAAGGTACTGCTGCCATATATCTTCGCGGACAAGCGTGTAGCTGCCGTCTATAGGCTGAACAAGCGCGTTTATTTCCGCCGCGGCGTATTCGGGGAAAAAAGAGCGCGTGCGCCACACGTTCGCGCCGTATGCCAGCCGCCACAGCTTGTCCTCCGGGACAAAAAAGCCGGGCAGATAATTCAGGCTGTCTTTGAGGTCGCAGTAATAGGTATAGACGTGGTTCAGTCCGAGATGCGCAATGAGGAGGGAATCTTCGTCCAGTTCAATGCCGCTGACGACCGTCCGATAATAGGCAAACGGAGGATCTTTGCGCGGATCGTACACGCGCGGAGAAAGCCATGCCGCGCACAAAAGGACGACGCACGCCACGGCACGGACATACCGCCGAAACACAGGACTCTGACCGCTCACGCCCTGTCCGCCGAACGCACAGTGCAAAAAATACAGCAGGACGACAATTCCCGCAGGAACGGCGCTCAAAAACAGCCGGATTCCTGCGTCGCTGTCAAAATTCCAGAACGGAAAGAACAGCACGGGGACGAACAGCAGCAGTTTCTGTTTTCCGCCCTTTTTTATGAGCAGGACAGCGGAAACCGCATAGATCAGCACGAAATATACAGAAAGCTCCGTCGCGCTCCAAATCCCGACAGTGGCTACCGCAGGCTTATGAAAAACCGGCAGGCTCGGCCACCCGAACGCGTGGAAGAACCGGGGACTCTGCCGCGTGAAAAACGGCACGGCGGCGGCCAGAAAACCGGATGCAAGCACAAAAAGAGCAACAGTGTGGCGGAACTGCTTTTTCTGCGCATGAAAGTATGGCAACTGTCGTAGGTGCTTCGGGAGCAGATATATCGCCGTAAACGCGAACGCATACACCATGGTGATTTTATGGCTGAGCGAAGCAAGCAGGAACAGCACCGCACAGGCGGCAGACCGCGCACGGGGCTTCTTTTTTTCCCGGCGGACAAGCACTGCGGCATACAGCAGAAAAAAGAACAGCCCCGTCTGATTATTGATATAATCTATGCTCATTACGGCGCATGACGGAGAGGCGGCGCACAGCAGGCATCCGAGCAACGCCGTCATGCGATGTTCCGTAAGTGCGCTCAGCGCGAGAAAAACAGAAAGCACTACCAGCGCGGAAGACACCGCCGACCATACTTTCACCCCAAAAACGGCATCGCCTGTCAGAAACGCACTGATTCCGCAGGCATAATAGCCGCAGTTCCAGCTGGGATTTTCCAGCGTGCCGGTCTGCACGAGCGACTTTGCCTGCAATGCATAGAAATACCCGTCAAGACCGTTCGGCTCTGCCGATTTTTGCAGCATGGAGAATCGCACGCAGAAAACAAATATACCTATCAGTGCTGCCGCGGCGGCATACCGTGCCTGAAAAAGACAGCCGGAGTTACGCTTCATCGTTGCGGCAGGTGCTTTCCAAAAGCGGCTCATACATCATAAGGGCATGGTTTTCTGTCACATACTCATCGCTTTGCAAAATCCGGCTTCCGTCCGATCCGGGGACGAAATGCCGCCGCCAGATAGTGTTATGGCGCACATACACGCCGGGTGCTTCAGAAGTGATCCAGTGTTCTTTCTGATACACTTCATATATATCCGCCGCCGGATAGGGGGAACGCCATTCTCCGTGGAGCATGCCGTCTTCCAGCCACACGACGAGCGCATACGGCACTGCCGTTCTGTTCTGTATCATCAGGTCGCGGTAATTGTACACGCAGGTTGCTCCGCTTCCGAACGGCCGGGTGCGATTCACGTCCGGGAACACATCATAACTGTGCCGAAACCGTTCCGCCACAAAGAGCGGTGTGTGAAGCGTCATCCAATAGATTAAATTTGAAAGCGCGCACAAGCCGCCGCCGACTGCCGCAACGGGTCTGCCGTTCAGAAGCATCATCCCGTCCTGATAGCCTTTCCGCCGGGTCGGGTTTCCGATGAGCCGCCAGTAGGAAAAAATGCGCCCTGGCTCAAGCACCGCGCCCGAAACACATTGTGCCGCAAGCGCAAGGTTTGCCGCTTTTCCCACCTGCAAGGCAGTGTCTTCTTCGGACAGGTTTCTGAAGATCGGGGAAGCGTGGCGTGTTATGTGGTACGGAAACGTCCTGCGGATTTCTGCAATGCAATCCGCTTCTGGTCGCCGGACGAAGCAGTTTCTCCACCGAAGCCAGGCAAGCTGTCGGCGCGCGCAAAAGTATGCAGTTCCGAACTTCAGCCTCAGGGCAGAACGCCGCTTTTGCGGAACAAACCGATACATGGCTGCTCGTCAGTAATAGTAATAGAACGGTAATTCAGCCACCTTGCTTTCGGGTATCACGTCATACCGCACGCCATTCAGAAACAGTGCTGTTCCGTCAAGCTTGACAATGACAGCCGTTTTTGTCGTAACATATCCAACTCGTTCGGTAACTATGAGGCGGCAGTTTCCTAGCTCACACTGGCTGCTTCTATAAGATCTCGGTATAAAACAGAGGTAGTCATAGCCTGCATATCCGCCGGCTTCATTCCAGTTAGCAGGAGTAAAGTAATCTGAAAGAAATGGATCTTTATAATATTTTTCCGCCATTTCAGCACGTGTTTCTACCGGAAAGATCGAAATATCCAGTCCAGTCTGATAGTCGTCAATCGTGTTTCCGCTTCTCCGTATATACCCGGCTTCGCCATGGTCGCCTTTCAGATAAATCGTATGAGCGTTTCCGAACAGCGCAAAAAAATCCTTTTCGAATTTGTCTGCGGAAATCCGCAGCATCTGTTTTGAATTTTCTTCCTGTGCGGCTTTCAGCCTTTCGATGCCGGCAAACGGAATCACTTTTCCCTTGTACAGCAGCCGGATGTCGGAAATACAGGTGTCGTCATATTTTGTGCCTTTGTAGATGTCTGAGATTTTCAGCGTGAGCGTGCGGGCTGTCTGCGGCAGGGCAAACCGCACCGACTGATAGTCGGCAATGCCGTCTGCAAGCGTGTATTCTTTCTGCTGAAAATGCTCCCCCGCAACCTGCGTCAGCACGAACGACTTTACCCGGTTGTTCTTCATATAGTAATCTCTGTAGGCAAAGCCGTTTACCATCTGAATTTCGTCAAAACTCACCGGACCCGTAAATTCCACGGTAACCGACTCGCCGATTCCCGGACCGTTCTTTTCCGCTTCGCACCAGGAGCTGCTGAACGTGCCGTCAAGTATGTTTATCGGCGGATACAGATACCTTCCGTCGTACTGCGCCTCCACAAGCTCGCTCGTTGCGGTGACAGACATGAGTTCGGCCTTTTCAGTCTGTGCCATGAACCAGTTTTTGTCTCCTTTTTCAGCAGTTGCAGGGAATGCGCCAAAAATACAAGCCGCTGAAAAAAGTGCGGCTACGCGGGAACGTTTCATCAAATCGCCTCCTGTTTTGGAATAACGGATACAATATAGCACAAAAGCACCCGCCTTGCAACAAAAGGCAGCGGACGTGGTATAATTGCATCCGTATGCCCTTTTCGCTCGAACGCATTTTTACCGCCGCGCTTTCCGCGCCGCCGCAGGCACACGGCATTGCAGAAATCCCGCCGTGCGCGCCGCTTGCGCCGTATGTCCGCTGTTTTTGGGCGGGCGACGGCAGGGCGGGTGTCCGCGTGATTCCCGACATCTGCGCCGACATCATCGTTCCGCTGGACGGGAACGCGAGCGCATCGTTTTGCGGAACGAGCGGGGGCAGTTTTGTGACGGAGGCTTCCGCGCCGCAGTTCGGCATACGTTTTTTTGCCTGGGCAGTGCCGCTGTTTGCGCGCGCGGACGCTTCGCTGTTTTTCGGCACGTGCGTTCCGGCGGGCGATGTCTTTCCGGGATTCGGCAGGGTGCAGGAGCGAATTAGGGAAGCGCGCACGTTTTCCGCACGGATCGGCATTGCGCAGGATTATCTGCTTTCGCTCCTCGGAACGCAGGAGCTGGATTCCGCCGTCATGAACGCGCTGCATTTTTTCGTCGCCAAAAATTGCCGCAATTCGGTCGAAGCCACCGCGCGTTTCTGCGCCGTCAGCACGAGGTCGCTTGAGCGGAAATTTTTGCGGACGGTCGGAACGTCGCCCGCGCAGACGCTCGGTCTTTTCCGCTACCAGCTGCTTTGGCAGGAATGCCTGAAGCCTGGATTTGACGCGCTCGATTGCGTCGAAAAATTCGGCTTTTACGATCAGGCGCACCTGTGCAACAGCTTCAAAACGCACCACGGCATTTCGCTCACCCAAGCGCGCGCGGAAAGCGCGGCACTGTCGCATTTTTCCAATACGGCCGGAAAAAATCCCGTATACTGGAATAAATTAGGAGGAAAGCATGATTGAATCACGGTGCGGGATTTTGTGCGGAAGTTGCGGATACAAGGAGACGACGGGGTGCAAGGGATGCACAAACATCGGAAAGCCGTTCTGGGGCGAACGCTGCCCCGTCAAATCCTGCTGCGAAACAAAGCGGCTGGCGCACTGCGGACAATGCCCGGACTTTCCCTGCGACCTGCTGCATCAGTTCGCCTACGACAAAAAACAGGGCGACGGCGGAAAGCGGATTGAGCAGTGCAAGCGGTGGAAGCAGGTCGGCATCTAGCGGGTGGCAGTAAAAAACAGCCTTCTGAAACGGAAAAGTATCGCACCGTTTGCTTGCTTTTGATAGACCGTTGCCGCGCGCTCCGTAATCTCGTCGATGAGCCTTTGGGCATCCGTCTTGCCCAATGCCTGCGTGTACGGCAACAGCCTTGTTCCCTTGACCCATTCGACCATTGCCTGGATTGACGGCATTGTATGGTAGTAAACGGTTTCCCATATATCAAAATTGTCCGTCAGTGATGAAAGCAGGTCGAAGTATTCGTTGCCGCTTAACGTGCTGTTCTGCTCGTGCAGCGAAGCCGGAAAGCCCCACTTTTCATCATGGACGATTTCTTTGATGATTCTGAACAACGGTTCTTGCGTGTTGATTGGTACTTGCACTGCCAGAACGCCGTTCGCACGAAGCCTGCCGAACAGCAACGGCAATACTTCCCGATGATTCGGCATCCATTGCAGGCATGCGTTTGAAAACATGACATCATAATTCGCATCGTCGTGGCACACCTCGTCAACGCTCATCAGCTTGAATGCCAAGTTCGGATAGGTGGCTGTCGCCTTTGCGATCATGGTTTCGGAATTGTCAATGCCCAGGATATGCGCATGGGGAAAGCACGTTTTCAGCACCTGGGTGCTGTTGCCCGGCCCGCAACCGATGTCAAGGACAGTGTGCGGATTGACCGCGCGTATCCTGTTCGCCAAGTCAATGGCCGGCTGCGTTCTTTGGCTTTTGAATTGCAGGTATTGTTCAGCATCCCATGCCGCCATGCGTTCTGCTCCCCAAGATTTCGGATGGTGTCGTTGCTAGCATACCACAATTGCGCCCGTTGTTCCATTGGATTTTTTCGTTCTGTCAAGTCAGGTCGATCGGCATTCACGCAGCGCGATTTTGCCGAAAACCCGTTCGGCTGGTGCTTCCCCAACGCGAAAGTGAACGCCACCCAAAAAGGTTTTGTTCGTCCTGACGTGATTTTGCCGAAAACCCGTTTGGGTGGTGCTTCCCCAACGCGAAAGTGAACGCCACCCAAAAAGGTTTTTGCCGTCCTGACGCAGTTTTGCCGAAAACCCAAACGGGTGGTGCTTGCCCAACACGAAAGCGACCTCCACCCAAAAAGGTTTTGCTCGTCCCGACGCAGTTTTGCCGAAAACGCGGGGCGTTATGGCAAGGCGAACGTGCGGCGGGCAATCAGCATTCGTGCAGGGCGATTTGGCAGTGGAGCGGCGATGCCTAGGCATTGTGCGCAAGGGCCGTATTTAGAGCCAGCCTTGATAACACATTGACCCACGGCTCAATATTTGACAAATATAAAGTACTTTGCTACTATAGAGTTAATTTTATGGAGAAATTATATGAATTGGTTAATGCCTGCTGATCCTAAGATATATGATCTTGCCGCTTCTTTCAAAGAAAATGGTTATATCGATTGGCATCAGTATCAAAAAGCGAATTTTTCCATTGGTGACATAGTTTATATTTATTGCACGAAACCTATCAAAGCAATAAGATTTAAAACGCGTGTTATTAAAACAGGATTAAAATTTAACGAGGTAACACACGACAAGAAATTTTGGTATGATTTAACTAAATACAAAGAGGTCAAGTATGATAAGTATTGTCGTCTTTCTCTTATAAGTGGGGTTGACAACGACAAGCTTTCGTTACAGTTTTTGACTGATAATGGTTTAACAAGTGCGCCACGAGGTCCTCAAAAAATCAAATCTGAGCTTAATGATTATATTGCAAGAATTCTCCAAGAGGCTGAAGTTGTTTCTCAGGAAGAGGCTGCTGAACAGTTTGATGAGGGAGGACAACAAATAAAGCAACATAAAGTTAGAGGACGAAGTAAGGAGTTGGTTCGGGCGGTAAAGCAAAAATTTCGCCAAGAACATTTTGGAAAATTATTTTGCGAGATATGCGGATTTGATTTTTCTGAATTTTACGGCGATATAGGCGAAGATTGTATCGAAGTGCATCATAAAAAACCAATTTCTACCATGAAGAAAGGCGAAAGAACCGATATTAAAGATATGGCTATTGTTTGTTCAAACTGTCACCGCATTATTCATATAAAAAAGCCTTGCCTGACTGTCGAACAGCTCAAAGGACTGATACGCACGACAAAAAAACAATAAAAAGTATCTAATTTCCGCCAAGTCCTGCCGATCAGCATTCGTGCAGCGCGATTTGGCAATGGAGCGGCGATGCCTGATGAAAATACAGCTGCCAGTCCGCGTCTTTTTTCCAGATTGACGTGCGGAAGAACAGCTCGCCGTCCGAAGCGGTGACGTAGTGCGCGATCCAGCAGCCTCCGCCCAGCGCCTCGCAGGTGAAATTGTATATGGTGATGGCGCGGTCATGCGGCTCGGCGGACAGGCTTTCCACTGTCTCCGCCTTGCCCGTCAGAAGCCCGGATTTTCCGCATTCCATGAAATTGTCATGGATGGCGGAGGCAAGCCGCTCCCTGTCCGCGCAGAATTCTTTGCTGAAAAAACGCTTTTCCAGCGCGAGCAATGTTTCGCGTTCGCTCATTTCGCTATTGCCTCCAGTTCTTCTGTGGTTTTGTAGTGTAGTGCAACTTGCCTTCGCGGTCGAGCGCGGCCATTTTTTCCAGATACCGCTGGTTCGCCTCGCTGTAGAAGCCGTCGTCCGCCGCGTCGTTTTTCGCCGAGATTTCAAACGGGGTTTTCTGCTCGCGCACGACTGTCTTTGCGAACACCGAAAAAAGCGTGGACACGGACATTCCCACCGTGTCGCAGAATTTCGCGAAATCGTCCTTCGTCTTGTCGTCGAGCCTTACGCTTAATGTAGCCATTTTGATACCTCTCTGTATGTGATTGTATTTAAAATAACATCATTTTGCCGGGACTGCAAGGGGGTGTGCATGGGCAGAAATTTTGTTCTTTGTGAGGTTGGGAGGATTTGCGGGGGAGAGAAGAGAATCCGAGGTGAAAGGCTGTGCCTTTCACCTCGGAAAATGATGTTGCTAGCGGATATTGAGGACTTTCATTATAGCATGTTTAATCATCAATGGCTGGCTTCATATTGCTTAAAGGCTGCGTTTAAATTATTGCAAGCTCTTTCAAATCGAAGCGCTGCTTTTTTTAAATTATTTTCCTGTTGACTAGTTAATGATACTCCGCTGGATGCTACATAATTGGCATCGGAACATAAATTTGCATACTTTTGTTCTATGCTGATTAGCTTTGATTTCATAGCATCTGCAAATTGTTCTGGGTTGCTTTTAAATCTCCGTGTGAAGCTTTCGATATCATTAGAAACTGAGTTATATTCTCTAATAACGCTGTCAACTGTCGGTACGGCAATGACTAATGAAGTCATTACGACCATTAAGAAAAAACCTAAGAAGATTTTCTTCTTCATACTGAACTCCTTTGGAAGCATCTGCTTCCATTTCTTTTTTTAGTCCGTTAAGCGAACCACTCTTTTATTTTCAAGGACACCGCGCAACGCGCGGTTTTGCGTCCTTAATTCCAAAACATTGTTTTTCTCAATATATACGCTACATAGCTGATGAGGCGATACTGCCAAATCCGCTGACGATGCTTGCCAAGAGGTCGCCGGAAATAGTAATGCCTATGCCGAACGGGCAAGTGAATCTTGCTCCGTCATCCTGGAATGAAATGCGTGCTCCGGGACGGGCATATATAGTCATAGGTACTTCGCTGTTTGCAAAGAACGTGAAGTCGATTTGTGCGTGCGGGTTTATGCCCACGTCAAAATCAATTAGATGCACGTAGACTGGCACTCCTACCCCGAAGCCCCAATTGATGCTTTCTGTAATCGTATATTTCCAGTGAAAGTTTAAAACATCAGCTCCAAGACTTATGGCGAAATCGTTGGCAAAGTCTAGCATACCGACATCTAACTCCAATGACCAAGGTCCTAGTAGGCTGAACGCTCCGACAAGAGAGACTTCATGCTGACCAAATGGGTCGTACTGAATGGCTAACAATCCCTCGTTTTCCACGGGTATCATGGCAACCATATTCTTGTATGATTCCTCAACATCGCTACTAGAATTCTGTGCGAACAGTGCATTTCCTGACAAAATTGCTATTGCAAGAATCGCTGTAAAAAATCTTTTCATATAAAACCTCCATAGTTTTCAGTCATCTCGGACTAGTTTATCTACGAAATCCGCTTTGGATTCTGTATGCAATAAAATAACTTCCCTCTATTCCTCAAAATATCCCATGCCGTTGCAGCTGCGGCAGTCGGTGCGTCCGGAGCCGCCGCATTTGTGGCATGGTTTTGTGCCGCTTCCGCCGCAGGAAACGCAGGTTTCCCGCTCGCCGTTCAGGATGTTGGTAAACGTCCAGCCGCGCCCGATGCAGGCCGTGCAGCCGGACTTTCCCGCCCCGTAGCCGCTGTTCCGGCACTGGACGCATTCCACGCTCCCCCTGCCGTTGCAGGTCGCACAGTTTTTCCGTTCCGGGCGGCGCGGTTCTGGCGGCGCGTTCTTCCATCCCTGTCCCGCGCAGGCGGCGCAGACGAGCAGTTTCTGCCCGCCGCATTCCGCGCAGACAGTGCGCTGCGTCCTGCCGTTCCGGAGCCTGGTTGTGGTCGTCCCCGCCCCGTTGCAGCGTCCGCACACGGTCTTTCCCTGCCCGCCGCACAGCGCGCACGGATTGCGTCCCGGCGCGGCGGCAATGCCAAGGCACAGGACGAGCGCGGCGACAGCGGCGGCAATCGTTCTTTTCATGGTCATCTTCTTCGCACGGACGTTTCCGTGCCTCCCGATAGGATAGACTTCCCGCGCCCCCAAAACGGGGCGCGCGTCCGAATCGGTTTCCTTTTCGGAAGTCCCGTTCGGATTGAGGAAAAGTCTAGCGTCTTCGCAGTTTTTGGTATATCGCCAATACGGGTGATTTTACGGCCTTTTTAGGCGTATGGGGGGGGTAAAACATCACCTTTTCGGGTGATTCGTGCGGAGGGTTTCATGCCCCGACGCTCGCGTCGTAATAAAGGGGATGAAACCCGACTGCAATACCTTATGAGAACAACATGCCTCAATGCTTGCGTTGAGGTATGTTGATTTTCTCGTTCATCAATTTGTAGAATGCGATCCGCGAGTTCACGCCGCATTTTTCGAAAATGTGCTTGATGTGCGTGGCGACGGTGTTCTCGCTTATGTTCAGCTGCGCGGCGATTTCTTTCGTGCTGCTTTGCTTGGAATAGAGCAGCTCGGCCACCTCGATTTCGCGGCGGGAAAGTCCGCATTCCAAAAGGATTTCCTTCAGCGTGCGCGGCCTGATTTTTTGCGGCGGGGCGTTCTCCGCGCGCTTTTCCGTAGCCGGGGCTTCGTCGCGCCGCGCAAGCCGGTGCACGAGGATGATGACGTAGCCAAGGATCACGGCGAGGAACGCCGCGTCGTAGGAAAAATAATAGTCGTTTTCCATAATCGCGCTGAGCAAAAAATATTCCTTCGACTTCCGCACCAGGTGGAAGACTTGGCGGAAAACCAAAAAGACGTAGAACGCGCACCAGGGGACCAGGATCGAAAAATCCGCGCTTCCGCTTTTCGCCCCGAGCACGATGATCGCGATTTCAAAAATCAGCCCGGCGACCAGGACGCAAATCGAGAGCCGGTAGACGAAATCGAAATTCGGGGAGAACGAGAACATCAGCGCGAAAAGAATCGCGCAGCCGATGAGCGCGGAATTTATCTGCCTTCGTATTGAAAAACGCGTTTCCGAATTTGTGCACCGCAGCGTGAGCATGAGGATCGTCACGAATCCGAACGTCGCCACGATGTAGGTGAGATGCAGGAAAAATTTTGCCTGCGCGAAGTTGTTCCAAAGAAACGTGGGCGCGATGCCTTTCATGCAAAGCTGGTAGACGAAAAATAAAATCGTCACGGCGAGAATGAACGGCGAGCCTTTTCTCCGGCGGAAAACCCAAATGAAAATCTGCGCCGAAATCGAAATCAAAAAGACCGCGATTGAGATTCCGTGCAGGAAATTCAGCTTCATCGTCTGTAAGATGAATTCGCTCGGGGAAAAGATGCGGAGGCTGAGCGCGGTGGCGTCGGAATTCTTTATCTGGAGGAGCGCGATGTCCTGCCGCGCGGGAATCTCAAGGGCGCACCTCACGCCCTGGATTTTCTTCTGCCCGTTCGGCACGGTCTTTCCCGTCCGGTCGTGCAACGTCCATTCGCCGCCGTCGGGGACGAACAGCCGCGCCTCGTCAACAAGCTCCGGCCCAAGGTCGAGGATTGTCTTTTCGGGGGTTGGGGAAAGGTCGAGGCGCACCCAGAAATTTTCGGCGGAATTCGCCACGATGTGGTCGGACTCCTGCGCGACAAAGCCCTCCGCCCGCGTTTCTATAAAAAAAGGGGGGGGGGTAATTGGATGCCGAGTTTTGCACGGCGACATTTTTCGGACGGACATAGTTCGCGCATCCGCTCAAAGAGAAAGCGGCCAGGATGAAAAGCATTGCATTTTTGAGCATGCCGTATTTTATATACTATTTTTGAAAAAAATAAAAGGGGGTGGGCGCAAGGCTTCGCCTTGCTTACCGAGCATTGCGAGCAAGGCAAAACTCGCGTGCGCGGTGGCATTTTCGCCGTTGCACATTCTTGGCGGCAAAATTTGCTTTCTGCCGGTTTTCTTGGTATATTTAAACCAAAGCCGAAAATCATTTGGCATTTTCAGGAGTGTTTATGAACCAATCAAAAGAAAACCTTGCGGGAAATCGTGTTCCCCTTGAGGCGGCTGCGGAGGAGTTTTGTGCGCAGACTTCGGTGCCGCCGCTGATTTTTAAGCTTGCGCCGGAGGACGGGCGGAAGGCGCTTGAGGGCGTGCAGGATTCGCCGCTGGCCATGCATCCTGCGTCCGTCTCATCGCAGGAATTCGATTGCGGCGACTGGGGCAGGATTCCCGTGTACGTCGTCCGCCCGCAGAATGCCGCGCCCGCGCAAGACGTGATTTTTTATATCCACGGCGCGGGCTGGGTGTACGGAAGTTTCCACACGCACGAAAAACTGGTGCGCGAGCTTGCCGCCCGTACCAATGCGGTCGTCGTGTTCCCCGAATATTCCCGTTCCCCCGAGGCGAAATTCCCGGTCGCCATTGAACAGTGCTACCATGCGCTTTCGCATCTGGCGGACATTCTTGGTCCGGACGCGCAATCGCTCCGCATGGAGACGCTTACGGTCGCCGGTGACAGCGTGGGCGGAAATATGGCCGCGGTGATGGCGATTCTTGCCAAGCGTCGTGGCGGCGTGGCAGTCCACAAGCAGCTGCTGTTCTACCCGGTGACGGATGCCGCATTCGACACGGAATCGTACAAAACGTTCGCGGAAAAATATTACCTGACGCGCGACGGAATGAAATGGTTTTGGAATCAGTATATGCCGGACGATTCGGAGTGCGCCCGCATTGAGGCTTCGCCGCTCCGTGCCGATGAACGCGAACTTGCCGCGCTTCCTCCCGCGATGATTATCACGGCGCAGGCAGACGTGCTCCGCGACGAGGGCGAGGCGTTCGGCGAAAAATTGCGCCGCGCGGGAAACGACGTGTCCGCCATTCGTGTGCAGGGCGCGATCCACGACTTTGTGATGCTCAATGCGCTTGATCAGACGAACGCCTGTCGTACCGCTATGGACGCAGCCGTCGGCTGGATCGTCCGCAGGAACGGCAAATGACGCGGGACGACGGAGAGATTGCAATTAAGGCATACGAGCCGCGCCACCTGGCGCGCATGGTCGAAGTCTGGAATGGGATTGTCTCGGCGGGGGATGCTTTTCCGCAGGAAGATTTGCTGACGGCGGAATCCGGCGCGGCATTCTTCGGCTCGCAGACGTTCTGCGCGGTTGCCGAGCCGCGCGGCTCGCATGACGTGCTGGGGCTGTACATTCTGCACCCGAACAAT
>CAMWTK010000059.1 GCA_947177175.1 uncultured Treponema sp. | reverse complement strand
GAGGGAGGAAACCCCCGCTTCCGAGTAGAGGGGTTTCCTCCCTCCAAGACGTTCCGCCCGCTTCCAAGCGGGAAGAAAACCCTGCGGGAAGAACCCCCCGAACAAAAAAGCCCCCAAATTTCGCCGCGCTGACGCGCGGAAAACCCAGGGGCTTTCCCGCAAAAAGTGAGCCGTTAGAAATGTATGAAGATACAGCTAAAGCCTGTGTTCTGTGTTCTGTGTTCTGTGTTCTGTGTTCTGTGTTCTGTGTTCTGTGTTCAATTATGACGGCGACGCGCCGCGTGTCAAGAGTTTTTGAGAAAAAAACATGCTTTTTTGTGCCGCTGCTGGCTGAAAGGCTTTGTCTCATAGCCCGCAGTATAGCATACCGCCCCCGCCCGTGGCAAGCGGGCGGGCGCATTGACAGCGACGGGGGCAAAAGGTACAATAGAAACCATGGCAAAAATCAGGGCATCCACCTACGCGCTTGTCTTCGGTCTCTTCTTTTTTGCGGTGCTGTGCGGCGCGGGGCTGGGGCTTGCGCTCGCGCAGACAAAGTTCATCCGCGACAACGAGCAGTTCACCGAATTCTCCACCGCGCTGCCCACCAAGCTGCTGGACATCAACGGCGAGTTTATCACCGAGCTTGCGGGCGAGGAGCGGCGGGAAATCATCAGCATCAAAAAGCTGCCCCAGCACATGATTGACGCGCTCGTCTCGCGCGAGGACCGCGTGTTCTACCGTCACCACGGCTTTACGGTCAAGGCAATCCTGCGCGCGATCGTGGGCAAGCTCACGCGGCGTTCGCTCGGCGGCGGCTCCACGCTCACCCAGCAGATTGCGGGCACGCTCTACTGCGACCGCAAGGACATGTCCTACATGCGCAAGCTCAGGGAGCTGTGGTGGGCAATCCAGATGGAACGCCGCTACTCAAAGGACGAAATCCTTGAGCTGTACCTGAACAAGATTTATTTCGGCGGCGGCACGTACGGGGTGAGCGCGGCGAGCAAGTATTATTTCGGGCACGGCGCGGAGGAAATCACCCCGGCGGAGGCGGCCATCCTCGTCATCCAGCTGTCAAACCCCACGTACTACAACCCGTTCGACAACCCCAACCGCGCCATGGACCGGCAGGAGGACGTGCTGCGCAGCATGGTCGCCGCCGGGTACATCACGCAGGAAGAGGCGGACGACTCGTTCAACGAATACTGGGGGGCGTTCGACTACACGCGCACGAGCGCCACCACGGTCTCCAACCGCAACGACAAAGCGCCCTGGTTCAGCGAGTACGTGCGCCGCGAGCTGGGCGCCATGATTTACGGCACGGACGACATCTATTCGAGCGGCTTCACCGTGAACACCACGCTTGACCTGCGCCAGCAGCAGGCGGCGCAGGAGACGATGGACCACTACATCAGCTGGGCAAACCAGCAGTACCAGGCTTCCACCAACGCGCGCCGCTCCGTTGCCGCGCGGGTCTACGCGCCGCTTTCCGAGCTGCTCGCGCTCACGTTCAACTTGGGCAAAATCAAGGTGACCGAGCAGCGCAACGAGGCAATCTCACGGGCGGCCTACACGAACACGATCAACCCGATCATCGACGTGGCATCGCTCATGTTCGGGCTTGACCGGCTGAAGCTGACCGTCGTGAACCGCGCCACGTCGCTGGCAAAGCAGAACGTGAGCAAGACGACGATCGAAGGCACGATGGTCGCGCTGCAGAACGAGACGGGCTACATCACCGCGCTCGTCGGCGGGAGCAAGTACGACAATGAGAACCAGTTTATCCGCGCAATGCAGGCGCGCGTCCAGCCCGGCTCGTCGTTCAAGCCGCTGTACTACACGGCGGCGATCGAAAGCCGCACCTTTACCGAGACGACCGCCATTTCCGACACGCCCGTCGTGTTCTACACGGCAGACGGCCGCCCCTACATCGTGCAGAATTTCAAGGGCGAGTACGAGGGCGACGTGCAGCTGTGGTACGCGCTCTGCCGCTCCATGAACATACCGTCGCTCAAGGTGCTGGACGGCATCGGCTTTGACGCGGCAATCAGCCGCGCGGTGTCGCTGCTCGGCATTTCGGAGCAGGAGCTGCCGTCGCGCGGCTTCGTCCCCGGCTACCCGATCGGGCTGGGCGTCTGCTCCGTGCGCCCGATTGAGATCGCGCGCGCCTACGCCATTTTTGCCAGCGGCGGCAAGGAAATCACCCCAATCGCCATCCGCAGCGTGGAGGACAAGAACGGCAACGTCTTCCTCAATCCCGAAAAAGAACTCCGCGAGGCGCAGGCGGCAAAGGGCGCGGGCATTCAGGTGATTTCCCCGCAGACGGCGTTCATTATGACCGACCTGTTGCAGAACACGGTCTCCAACGGCGGCACGCTCGCCAACCCGTCCGACTGGGGGCGCAAATTCCGCTACACGGACGAGAACGGCAAGCGGTACACGATGCCCGCCGGCGGCAAGACTGGCACCACGCAGAACTGGGCGGATGCCTGGAGCGCGGGCTTCACGCCCTATCTCACGTCGGTATTTTGGTTCGGGTTTGACAAGCCGGGGCAGTCGCTGGGGCTGACGCTGACCGGCTCGACGCTGGCAGGCTACGCCTGGGCGGACTTCATGCGGAAGGCGAACGAAGGGCTGCCGTTCAAGAACTTTGACCGCCCGGCGACCGGGCTGATACAGGCGACTGTCTGCTCGGTGAGCGGCGGCATCCTCACGCCCGACTGCGGCGACAACAAGGTGACGGCGTGGTATCTTGAGGGAACGCAGCCGACCGACATCTGCACGGTGCACACCAACTCCACGAGCCTGCGCACGATCGCGCTCTACCGTCTGGAACGGGAACTGTACAAGGCGGGATTCGGCAGCGACCTGCTGATACGCGACACCGAGCCGCTGCGCTACAACCTGAACATCAATGCGGGGAACGGCGGCGACTTTACGGACAGCACCGCGCTGCCGCTTGACGAGGACGGCATCGCGCCCGACTACAACTTCCTGCTCGACTGATTACACAAGCACCACGCGGACGAATTTCTTTTTTCCCGCGCGGATGACGAATTCGCCGCTGTCATCGGCATCGGCGGGCGTCACGGTCGCCTTCACGTCCGAAACGACATTCCCGTTGACCGCAAGCCCCCCGCCCTGAATGAGGCGGCGGATGTCGCTCTTTGAGCCGCCGAAACGCGCCTCAGCGCACAAGTCGATGACCCCGATTCCCGCTTCAATTTTTGCGCGGCTCACCTCGGCAGTCGGCATCTGGCTCTTGTCCCCCGTGCCGCCGAACGCAGCCTTTGCGCCCGCGAGCGCGCCGTCAGCGGCTTCCTTGCCGTGGATTTCCTTGGTCACCTCGTAGGCGAGCCGCTCCTTTGCCGCGTTGATGTCGCCCGCGCAGATTCCGTCGATTTCTTCGACCGAAAGGAACGTGAAAAGCAGGAAGAATTTGCGCACGTCGGGGTCGGCGACGTTGCGCCAGTACTGGAAAAAGTCGTACACGCTCGTCAAATTCTTGTCCAGGAACACCGCGCCTTTTTCGGTCTTGCCCATTTTCTTGCCGTCGCTGCGGGTGATGAGCGGGAACGTCAGCCCGAACACCGTATGCTGGGCGTTCAGTTCCTCCGTGCCGCCGAGCTTGCGCCGGATCAGATCAACGCCCGCCGTGATGTTCCCCCACTGGTCGTCGCCGCCGATTTGCAGGCGCACCCCGTGTTTCTGGTGCAGGCACAGGAAATCGTAGCTCTGCAACAACTGGTAGTTGAATTCGATGAACGAAAGCCCGCGCTCAAGCCGCTGCCGATATGCCTCAAACGAAAGCATCTTGTTCACGCTGAAGCACGAGCCGATGTCGCGCAAAAAGTCGATATAGTTCAGTCCGGCAAGCCAGTCCTTATTGTTCGCGGCAAAAGCCGTTTTTCCGTCAAAGCCGATGAACGCGTCGAGCTGCGCGGCAATCGTCTCCACGTTTTTGTCAATCTGCTCGTAAGAAATCATCTTGCGCATCTCAGTCTTGCCTGACGGATCGCCGATACGCGCCGTGCCGCCGCCAATCAACGCCACGCCGATATGCCCGTGGGCGCGCAGATGGCGCAGCGCAAAGAACGGCACCATGTGCCCGATGTGCAGGCTCGGCCCGGTCGGATCGCAGCCCACGTAAAAGGCGACCGGTCCTTTGTCCATGAGGTCCGAAAGTCCCTGTTCGTCCGTACACTGCGCAAAAAAACCGCGCGTCTTGAGTGCTTCGAGTGCTTTGTTCATGCAGACGATTATAGCGATATGTCTTGACATTTGCAACAGCGCGGAAAATCCGCTATACTGGCAGCATGAACCATGGATTTTTCCGCGCTGCGTGCGCAAGCCCCGCCGTGACCGTGGCGGACTGCGACGCGAGCGCGGCGGCAATCGTCGCGCTCGCAAAAGAAGCGGCGGCACACGGCGCACGGCTGATCGTCTTTCCCGAACTGTGCATCACCGCGTACACCTGCGGCGACCTGTTCTTGCAGCGCACCCTGCTGGACGGCGCGACGGACGCGCTCAGGACGATTCTGCGGGAGACGGCCGACACCGACGCGCTTGTGCTGGTCGGGCTGCCGTTCGTGCATCAGGACGCGCTCTACAACTGCGCAGCCCTGCTCTTCCGGGGAAAAGTCATCGCGCTCGTGCCGAAATCCTACATTCCGGCCTACGGCGAATTCTATGAGCGTCGGCACTTCGCGCCCGCCGCGCCGGGAATACAGCAGGTGTACATCGACGACGAAAACGCGCACGTTCCGTTCGGCACGAATATCCTGATTGCGGACACGGCGAATCCGCTTTTCGTGCTGGGAACGGAAATCTGCGAGGATCTTTGGGTTCCGCTCCCGCCGTCCGTACACGCCGCGCTTGCCGGGGCAACGGTCATCGCAAATCTGAGCGCGAGCAACGAAGTCATCGGAAAGGCCGACTACCGCAGGATGCTCGTGGCAGGCCAGAGCGCACGGCTGGCGGCGGCATACCTCTATGCCGACAGCGGGAACGGCGAAAGCACCACGGACCTTGTCTTTGCCGCCCACAACCTGCTCGCGGAAAACGGCACCGTCCTTGCCGAATCGTCCCTGTTCTCCCAGGGCATAACATACGCGGATTTCGATTTGGAACGAATCGTACAGGAACGCAAACGCATGACGACCTTTGCCGACTGCGCTCGCAACGAGCCGCACGATTTTGTGACGGTCACCATAGACAGCAGCGGCGCAAAAAAAACGGCGGACAACGCGCCGGTATTGCTGCGGACGGTCGCGCCCCGCCCGTTCGTGCCGGACGACACGGAATGCCGCGCCGAACGCTGCCGCGCCGTGATCGCGTTGCAGGCGCAGGGGTTGGCAAAACGGCTGCGCCACCTCAACTGCCGGTGCGCGGTCATCGGCCTGAGCGGCGGGCTTGACAGCACGCTCGCCCTGCTCGTCACGGTGCGCGCGTTTGCCCTGTGCGGGCTTGCGCCGTCGCTCGTCCGCGCGGTGACCATGCCCTGTTTCGGCACGACCGACCGCACCCACCGCAACGCCCGCGCGCTCGCCGCAGAAACCGGCGCGACGCTCATGGAAATTCCGATCGCGGATGCCGTGCGCCAGCATTTCAGGGACATCGGGCAGGACGAAAACGTGCACGACATCACCTATGAGAACTGCCAGGCCCGCGAGCGGACGCAGGTGCTGATGGACGTAGCGAACAAATACAACGGCATCGTCATCGGCACGGGCGACCTGAGCGAACTGGCATTGGGCTGGGCGACCTACAACGGCGACCACATGAGCATGTACGGCGTGAACGCCTCCGTTCCCAAGACGCTCGTGCGCCATCTGGTCACGTCATTCGCCGACGAGGCAGAGACGCAGGCACGACCCGCGCTTGCCGCCGTGCTGCGCAACATCTTGGACACGCCCGTCAGCCCGGAACTGCTGCCCCCCGACGGAACAGACATCGCGCAGAAGACGGAAGAACTGGTCGGTCCGTATGAGCTGCATGATTTCTTCCTCTACTATGCGCTGCGGTTCGGTTTCTCGCCCGCAAAGATTTTTTTCCTTGCCGAACAGGCATTCATCACGCAGAGCGAATCGCGCGGAGAAAAGCCGCCGTATGACAAAGCCGCCATCAAGGCATGGCTCGTGTCGTTTTACCGGCGGTTCTTCTCCCAGCAGTTCAAGCGCAGCTGTCTGCCCGACGGGGCGAAAGTCGGCACGGTGAGCCTCAGCCCGCGCGGCGACTGGCGGATGCCGAGCGATGCCAGCGTACGGCTGTGGCTCAGCCAGGCGGAAGCCCTCGAATGCTGAGCTACGAACACATCTACCATGCGGGAAACCACGCGGATATCCTCAAGCATACGACGCTCACGCTGATACTCGGGCGGCTGCTGAAAAAAGAAACACCGATCACCGTGTACGATACCCATGCGGGATTCGGCTGTTACGACCTGACCGACACGCGAGCACGGAAGACGAACGAAGCGGAAACCGGCATACGACGGCTGCTGCGCGCCTTTGCCGACGAAGCCCCCGGCACAACGGAACACACACCGCCACAAAGCGCAGAAGCCGCCGCACTGCTCGCGCCCTACCTTGCGCTGTGCCGAATCTATTCCGCGCAGGATCGATACCCCGGATCGCCGGAAATCGCGCGCGCCATGCTGCGCGGCAACGACCGCCTGCTGCTGTCGGAACGGCATCCCCAGGCAGTCGCCGTACTCCGCGACACGATGCGCACCCCGCCCCTGACCGCCGCGCACACCGCCGTCAAGCCGCACGTCCACTTCCGCGACGGCTATGAAATGCTGCGCGCGCTCACCCCGCCCGCAACAGGACGCGGCGTTGCGCTCATCGATCCGAGTTTTGAAGATACGAGTGATTTTTCTGTGTGCGCGGACACAATCTGCGCCGTGCACAAACGATGGCCGAACGGCATCATCGCGCTGTGGTACCCGCTGCTGGAACACCGCGCAACGGAGACGGCGCGCATGAAACAGCAGATTGCCTCATGCGCCGCCGCCACGCAGACCGAGCCAATCGTGCTCGACATCCAGCTTGCCGTCCAGTCGCCCGCCGAAAAAACCGGCCTCGCAAAACTGTACGGCAGCGGTATGCTCGTGGTGCGCTTCCCGTATCAGCTGGACGACCAGATGCGGATGATACTCCCCGCCCTGGCGGCAGCCTTAGGAAACGAACACGCGCAGTGGTCGGTGGAGACCTGCGGATAAATCCCCGCCAAGACTCCGACCGACAGACGATTACGACTGCCCGTTCAAACCGCCGGCGACCACCGAAACGTAGCCGTCAAGTTTCGTGCGGACGGCTTCGACATCGGTCAGCGCGTTGTCCTCGATTACCTGCCACATCCGATTGTTGAACGCGACATAATCGCACGTATTGCGGAATTTGTTGATTTCCCGTCTGACCGGCGTACCCTTATAATACTCGAGCAGCCATGCATGAACCCGGCTGTCATAGACCGAAAAGTCGGACTTCCCGTACACAAACCGGTTGTGGCAGCTACAGTATTTTGAGACGAACGGAAACGCGTTGTACCCGAATTCGTCCTTTATCTTCCGTGAGAGATCCGCCACCAGCGTGCCGTCGCCCCGCTCAATCCGTCCGTCGATGTCCTCCGTGTCGCGAATGACGGCGGCAAGCCCTTGCAGGAAAAAAGTCTCCCGCGCGCTGGAAAGGTGCGTCTCATTCGTGATGTCAACCGCGGCAATCTTTATGGCAATGTCCGCGATGTCCGCGCCGCCGTTCTTCGGACGGGCAAGAATAAGCTCCTTGCACAACACGCTGTCCTGCTTGATTCTCGGCTGTATCTTCTCCTGTGCCTGCTCCAAATCCTGTTTCGTGATAGTCTTTCCCATTGATTCCTCCTTGTCGTGCCGTCTGCCGCACGACCTACCCGTTTATAACTGACAATATACCGCATTTTCAAGGCAGTAGCAAGATGAAAACGCCACAAGCCCTACAGCCACACGCGGAACCCGGCATGGAGCGGAAAAGCGAGCGGCCGGACGAAAAAAATATCGTCGTCATGCCGGAGATACACGCCGACCGACGGATTCCAGGCAAGCTGCGCGTACAGCTCAAGGTGACGGCGGGCAAGGAAAACGTTCACGCCCGCGCCTGCCCGCGCCCCCGTGTCCACGCCGAACGTGCCCTCCAGCTCCATGCCGACCGAAATGCCCCAGAACAAGAACCAGGCAACATCGCGCCCGAACGCCTTATAGACGAACCAGTTGTCCGCCGTCACGCCCGCATACCAGGGGTCGCCTTTCAGGTGCACGGCGAACACCCAGGGCGATCGGTCAGATGCGAGCGTCAGCGCGCCGCCCACAAACGGCCGCACCGCGCCGTCCTTGAACGTGAACGAATCCGACGCGGGAGCACCGCTGGCCAAAAACAAGTCGCCCTGCGCGCCCATACCGACCCGCGCGGCGGCAGGAACGACGGCGAACAGGCACGACAGCATGACGGCAAACAGGAATTTCATACAGTCAGTATAGCGGAAAAACGGCGGCGTGTCCAACCGCTTGCCATAAGCGCGCCGCCCCGCTACAATCAACTATGACCCCTTTGGAGCAGTACTATCACACGTTCGACGAAGAGCACCGGCTCACCACGCGGCACGGGCAGGTGGAATTCACCACGACCATGCATTTTATCCAGGAAGGCATCGCCTCGGTCGCGCGGAATGACGGACGCGCAGCGATTGCGGACATCGGCGCGGGAACGGGACGATACGCCGTGGCGCTGGCGCGGGAAGGACACGCCGTCACGGCAGTGGAACTGGTGGCAAAAAACCTTTCGGTACTGGAACGCAAGCACGAAAAAGTGAACTGCTGGCAGGGAGACGCGCGGAACCTGCATTTTCTTGCCGACGAAACGTTCGACATCACGCTGCTGTTCGGTCCGCTGTACCACCTGCACACGAACGCCGACCGGTTACAGGCACTGCGCGAGGCAAAGCGGATTACCCGGCGCGGCGGGCTGATTTTTACCGCCTACGTGATGAACGAATACAGCGTGCTGACCTATTGTTTCAGGCAGAACCACATCGGCGAAGTGATGGCAACGGGCGGACTGACGGCGGACTTCCACACCAAGACCGACAAGGACCAGCTCTACAGCTACCTGCGCCTTGAGGACATCAACGCGCTGAACGAGCAGGCGGGACTGGAGCGCGTCAAGATATTCGCCGCCGACGGTGCCGCCGATTACCTGCGCCGCGAGCTGAACGCGCTCTCCGAAGCCGATTTCCGCCATTTCATCGCCTATCACCTCGCCACCTGCGAACGCCCGGAACTGCTGGGCGCAAGCTCGCATACGGTAGACGTGCTGACAAAACGATAAGTACCGCACGGCGGCAGCCGACCGCCGCGCGGCACGATTTATGCAAACACCAAGCCGCCGTCCCCCGCCGTCACGCGAATCGTCGCGCCCTCGGCAAACCGGCCGCCGAGCAGCTCCTTTGCCAGCGGATTCTCCACATACGCCTGCACCGCCCGCTTGACCGGGCGCGCGCCGAACGCCGGGTCGTAGCCCGCCTCGCCCAGAAAGTCGATCGCGCTTTGGTCAAACGTGAGCGCAATCCGGCGGTCGGCAAGGCGGGCTTTGACGCGCTCCAGCTGATTGCGCACGATGCCGCCAATGCAGTCCTTATCCAGCCGCCCGAACATCACAATCTCATCGATTCTGTTCAGGAATTCCGGGCGGAACGTCTGCTTCAAAAGCGCGTCCACGCCCGGGCGCACCGCCCGCAGTTTTTCGTCAGTATCCGCCTCAAGGATCAGGTCGCTTCCCAAGTTGCTCGTCATGATGATAATCGCGTTCTTGAAGTCAACCACCCTGCCCTGCCCGTCGGTTAGCCTGCCGTCATCGAGCACTTGCAACAGTACGTTGAACACGTCGGGGTGCGCTTTCTCCACCTCGTCAAACAGAATGACACTGTACGGACGGCGGCGCACGGCTTCGGTCAGCTGCCCGCCCTCGTCATAGCCAACGTATCCCGGAGGCGCACCAATCAGGCGCGAAACGGAGAATTTCTCCATATATTCGGACATATCGATCCGCGTCAACGCTTTCTCATCGTTGAACAGGAAGTCCGCGAGCGTCTTTGCAAGCTCGGTCTTTCCCACGCCGGTCGGACCGATGAACAGGAAGCTCCCCAGCGGACGATTCGGGTCGTTCAGCCCGGCACGGTTGCGGCGGATCGCGTCGCTCACCACGGAGACGGCTTCGTCCTGCCCGATGACGCGTCTGTGCAGGACGCTTTCCAGCTGCACGTACTTCTGCTTCTCGCTCGTGAGCATTTTCGCGACCGGGATGCCCGTCCAGGTACTCACCACACGCGCGATGTCCTCCTCGGTCACTTCCTGCCGCAGCAGCAGCGAGGAAACGCCGTTGTCCTCCGCCGCCTGGCGCGCCTCGTCGGCTTCCTGCGCCGCCGCCAGCTCCTTTTCAAGCGCGGGAATCGTGCCGTACTTGAGTTCCGCCGCCTTGTTGAAGTCGCCCGCGCGGGTGTATTTCTCCTCCTCAAAACGCGCGGCCTCCAGCTGCTCCTTGAGCGTGCGGCTCTTGTCGATTTCCGCCTTTTCGTTCTGCCACTGGAGTTTCATTGCGTCGCGGTTTGCGGTGACTTCGGCAAGCTCCTTTTCCAGCTTTTGCAGGCGTTCCTTTGAGGCCGCGTCGTCCTCCTTGGAAAGCGACTGCTTCTCAATCTGAAGCTGCAGCATTTTCCGCTCAAGCTGATCGAGTTCGGTCGGCTCACTCTCAATCTCCATTTTCAGCCGGCTCGCCGCCTCGTCCACCAAGTCGATTGCCTTGTCGGGCAAAAAACGGTTCGTGATGTAGCGGTTTGACAGCGTGGCGGCGGCGACCAACGCCTCGTCGTTGATTTTTACGCCGTGATGAATCTCGTACTTGTCGCGCAGGCCGCGCAAGATCGCAATCGTGTCCTCCACGGTCGGCTCGGCGCAGAACACCTGCTGAAAGCGTCGCTCCAGTGCCGCGTCCTTTTCGATATACTTGCGGTACTCGTTGAGCGTCGTCGCGCCGATCGCCTTAAGCTCGCCACGGGCAAGCGCGGGCTTGAGCAGGTTGCTCGCGTCCATGCTGCCCTCGCTCGCCCCCGCGCCCACAATCGTGTGCAGCTCGTCGATAAAGAGGATAATCTGCCCCTCGCTCTTCACCACTTCCGTGATGACGGCTTTCAGCCGCTCCTCGAATTCGCCGCGGAATTTCGCGCCCGCCACCAGGCTTCCCATGTCGAGCGACAGGAGGCGTTTGTCCTTGAGCGATTCGGGCACGTCGCCCGCCGCAATGCGCCGCGCAAGCCCCTCCACGATCGCGGTCTTTCCCACGCCCGGCTCGCCGATCAGCACGGGATTGTTCTTGGTGCGGCGCACGAGCACCTGCATCACCCGGCGGATCTCCTCGTCGCGCCCGATGACGGGATCGATTTTGTCCTGCCGGGCGCGCGCCGTCAAGTCCGTGCAGTATTTTTCGAGCGACTGCATCGTGCTTTCGGGATCGTTCGAATCGACCCGCTGGTTGCCGCGCACGGCTTTCAGCGACGCAAGAATCGCCGCCTTGGTAATGCCGTACTGCCTGAGCAGGTCACCCGTGCGGCCGTCGCCCTGCGCCATTGCCAGAAGCAGATGCTCCACCGAAAGGAACTGGTCCTTCAGGTCCGCCATTTCTTTTTCGGCCTTGGCAAGCACTTTCTGCGCCTCGCCGCTCAATTGCAGCTGCACGTTCCCGCGCACGGTCGGATAGGTGTCCAACAGGTTTTCCGCCGCCGCGAGCAGGTCGCCCGCGCGCACGCCAATCCGCTCGATGACCGGCACGGTGATGCCGTCTTTCTGTTCGAGCATCGCCACCAGCAGGTGCGGCAACCCAATCTCGCTGTGGTCACGCTGCTGCGCGATTGCGGACGCGGACTGCAATGCGTCCTGAGTTTTCAACGTAAACTGATCGTAATTCATATCGTATCTCCTTTTTTTGTACTACTAGGAAGATACTGACGAATGCAAAAATAGTCAAATTCTGCAGGAAGTATGCGCCCCCATTGCTTTTTGCGCCGCTTTCCGCACACGGCCTGCGCTTTGGGGAACGGTCGCGGACAATCTCCACTCCCTTGTAGTTGCACAGCTGCCGCAGTATCTGCCCTATGCTCTCCCGGTATTGCCCATATATCGTCTTTCTCCTATACTTCGGTGTGAATACTATGTGGTATTTGCACGGCCATTTCGTATGGCTCAACGAATCCCTTATGTTTGCCATCTGCTTTCCTCCTCGGTGTTATGCAATAGACTTGAACGACCTGTTGTACACCTTCGGGGGAAAGTTTTTTTGCCATAAGCCTTTGCCCACCACCCGCATGGCGGGTGGTTTTCTGTGAAACTATTCCGCTCCGCTCCATATTTTCACAGACTCACGAGCCGTAATCAACATACCCCGACGCAGAGCGTCGGGGTATGAACCTCTCCGCACGAATCAAATCAGATGATTTTTTTCAAGTTCTTCCATAAAAACTTGAATTTGTCGCCTGATGAGTTTCGACTATTTCGTTGACGATTGAACCGAAATCATGTGGATGACAAGCTGAACGCTTTGCGCGACATCTGGAAGCAGGATCTGGGAGGATTTCAACGGCGGGAAAATTTCCTGGCGCGACGTCGCGCTCCTTTGCTCCGGCAAAAAGACTCCCGCGAAAAAGTTATGCTCGAAAAAGACGGACAAGGACTACAAGGCGCGGCTCTGCCTTGACGCGGACTTCCAGATCAAAATGGAATTCGCAGACTGATTCGTGCGGAGGGTTTCATACCCCGACGCTCGCGCAGGAAACTTCGTTGCGAGCGCTGGAAACTACATGAGAACAACATACCTCGATGCCCGCGCCGAGGTATGTTGATTTCTCATGCAAATATTCAATTGAGTTTGAACGGCATAATTTTTGAATTATTAGGATTTATCGTTTTCGGGCGCGGCATCGCGTCCGGCGGAAGGATTAGGCTTATGAAATCATTTGGTCTCAATGAAAGGCGAGCCTCGCAGACTGCCCTTTACAAAAAGAAATTCGTCCTCCGCTGCCTGGATGGAAAGATGACCACGCGGCAGGCGGCGACGGAAAGCGGACTCTTGCAGCGGACGGTGCAGGAATACATCGCACGCCACGAGATTCCGCGGGCTTCGCGGAGCGAAGCCCGGCAAGCGCGCCCGCGCGCGGCGGGACAGGGCGTTCGTCCATGGAAACTTGGGAAAGAAAAGATTTTCCCCCGAACTGGAAGAAAGGCGGAAGCGCGTGGAAAACATTTTCCTGAACACGCGGGTGAACGGCAGGAATCCGTTCGAGAACGTAACCTACGCGATGTTCAAGGTCATCCTGGAAGAAGAATTCAGCCTCAAGGCGGGCAGGACCTGGCTCGTGAAAGTCCTCAACGGACTCGGCTACAGGACACCGGCAAAACACAGGGTCGCAAAAGAAGCCGTCCATCCCTGTCGTCCAAGAAAAGCGCACGAGGGCGAGCTCATGCAGGCGGACGGCACGAGCTGCGACTGGTTCAAGGACGGCAAAATCCATTGCATACAGGGCTTCGTTGACGACGCC
>CAMWTK010000058.1 GCA_947177175.1 uncultured Treponema sp. | reverse complement strand
ACGGAATGAAGCCGAGCAACTTGTACGGCTCGCCCCGCACGAAAAACGAGACGCGGTGGCGGAACTGGTCGCCCTTGACCTTTGCGTACCGCCAGGTGACCGGGTTGAGCACACGGTACTCACACACGGTCAGCCCCTTGGCGGAAAGCTCCACGTTCGACGGATGGAACGTTCCGTCCTCAAAAATGCGCGTGGGCGTATAGGGCGCGACGAATTCGGCAAAAACCATGCACAGGTAGAGTACGGCAAGCACGATGACGGACGCGAGGGCAAGCGGGCGGGTCCTAAGGTAGCGGAAAAAACGCCCCATCTCAGCCCTCCTTCCCGTAGCGGATGCGCGGATCGACGACGGCGAGCAGCACGTCGGAAAGCGTCATGCCAATCAAATTGAGCGCGGCAACGAACATCGTGCAGGCGAGCACCAAATTCACGTCCTGCTGCATCACCGCGTCATACGAAAGCCGCCCGATGCCGGGATAGGCAAAGATAATCTCCAGCACGAGCGATCCGCTGAACAGCCCCGCCAGCAGGTTCGCGCTGCCCGTGATGTACGGGTTGAGCGTGTTGCGGAACGCGTGGTGCAAGTAGACGCGGCGTTCGGAAATGCCCCGCGCGCGCAACGCCATGATATACGGCATGCCCATCTGGTCAAGCATAGTGGAACGGATCATGCGCATCGTGCCGCCAATGCCGCCCAAAAACGACGCGAGCAACGGCAGGAAAATATGATAGCCGTAACTGAACGCAAAGGCGACGGGAGCGTCGCCCGCCGGAAAGTCGGGATAGGCGGTGACGGGGAACAGGCCGCTCACCGACGCGAACAGCTGGAGCAGGATAAGCAGGAGAATGCCGGGGAACGCATGGAAAAAAAGCGCGAAGAACGTCGCCGCAAGGTCGAGCCGCGTCCCCGCCTTGCTGGAAAAATACACGCCGAGCAGGAACGAAAAGACCGTGATGCAGACGAGCGAGATAAGGTTGAGCACGAGCGAGTTGATGAGCCGCGAGCGGATAAGAAAGCCGACGGGTGCCTTGCTGATAAGCGACACGCCCAGATCATGATGCACGACGACGCGCGCAAGCCATTTTGCGTACTGCACCGTGAACGGCTGGTCAAGTCCCAGCTCGGCGCGCAAGTTCGCCAGCTGCTCCTCGCTGAACACGTCGGCGCGATCCCCTGCCCCGCCCGCACGGGGACTGCCCGCCTGCGTGAGCAGCTGCTGCTGCATCATCTGGTCAACGATGTCGCCGGGCGCAAGTGCCATCAGGCCGAACAACGCCCAGCCGAGCGCGAGCAGCATAACGAGCATCGTCACGACCCGTCCGGCGATGAACGACGCGAGCGGACAGCGTGCCCTGAACAGCCGCCACGGCAACGCGACGACCCGGAACGCGCGGCAGGCAGAAACGCACCATCGCCCAACAACGGAAACCATGGTGGCAGTATACACGATTTGCGCCGCTTTGGGAATACGACGCGGGAGAGCGGGGAGACGGCACAAGCAAACCATTTTTTTTTCAGTTTTTTCCCAAAAAGTCGCCGAAATGAATATTTTGGCGCATATATATTAGCATGGAGAACTGCATGACCAACGGACACAAACGCTACCACACCAAGCCATGGGAGGAACTCACCTTTGCCGACAATTTCCTGTTCTGCAAAATCATGGAAGACAGCCCGGAGCTATGCCGACAATTGCTCGAACTACTCCTGCACATCAAAATCGACCGCCTCGAACCGCCTCAGAGCGAGCGCACGATGCAGGAGCGTTTGGGCTCAAAAGCCGTCCGCTTCGACGTATACACCAAGGATGACCGCCGAATCTTCGACATTGAGATACAGACTACGGACGCACAGAACCTGCCCGAGCGAGCGCGATACTACCAAAGCGTCATCGACATGGACAACTTATCAAAAGGCGAGAACTACACAAAGCTCAAAGACACGTATGTCATCTTCCTGTGCCTGAAAGACATCTTCCGCCGGGAGCTGCCCGTCTACTTTTTCGAGAACACCTGTCGCGAAGACAAAAGCCTGACGCTGGGTGACCGTGCGTACAAGGTCTTTTTCAACACCGCAAACTGTGATAAACTGGAAAGCGATGAGATGAGGAGCTTCTTCAGGTTTCTCAAAGGCGAGCGGGCAAAATCGGCCTTCTCAAAGCGCATTGCGGAGAAAGTTGCTTTTGCCAAGCGGAATATGCAATGGAGGAAACAGTATATGACATGGCAACAGACTATAGACGTAGAAAAGATGTTCGCGTTCGAAGAGGGGCATGACGCTGGCGTTCTGGAAGGCATCCGCGAAAGCGCGCGCAACCTTCTCAAAGAAGGCGATTCCCCCGAAAAAATCGCCCGCTGCTGTTCCCTGCCCCTTGAAGAAGTCCTCGCCCTGCGCGAAGAACTCTCCCGCGAGCCGTTCGCACAATAACGAAGCCGCCCGTGTGGGGGCGGCTTTGTTTGTTCGGCACGGGGCAACGCCCCGCGCTTGTTGCCGTCTTTTCGTTTTGTGCTACAGAGTACCGTCCGTGCACTGGATATTCGTGTTCGGCTTGCCGCCGCCCTTGATTGCGCCCCACTGCGCCTTTGTGCCGTCGTACTGAACCTTGAGGTTCGGGCTGCACCGTGCGAACGCACTGGAACCGATTTCCGTCACGCTGCGAGGAATGCTCACGCTCGCAAGCGACGTGCAGAGCTGGAACGCATTCTGACCGATTTTTGTCACACCGCGCGGAATCGCCACGCTTTTGATTGACGCGCATCCTTTGAACGCATAGTTACCGATTTGGCTTACGTTGCGCGGAATCGTTATGCTCGTGAGCGACGTGCAGTCGGAGAACGTGTTCTGCTCGATCTGTGTTACGCCGTCGGGGATCGTCACGTTTTTGAGTGACGCACACCCGTTGAACGCATAGCCCCCAATTTTTGTCACATTGCCCGGAATGGTTATGCCTGCAAGCGACGCGCAGTTGGAGAACGCGCTGCCGCCGATTTCCGTCACGGTGTCGGGAACCGTGACAGTCTTGAGTGCCGTACAGCCGGAGAACACAGAATTGGGGATTTTTGTCGCGCCGCTTCCAATCGTCGCGTGCTCAAGGTACGTGCAGCCAGAGAATGCCAGGAGCGCATCCGTCATGCTGGCAGGAACGGACACGCTCTCTATGTCAAGGCAGTTCTTGAACGTCTCTTTCCTGATTTTTGTTACGCCGTCGGGAATGACGAGGTTTGCGGGAAGTTTGCCGGTATACCCCGCCACCTCTGTAACGTCCATTACAAGGTAGTCTGGAACTGATTCAACACCTATGATACCGTCTGTACAACAAATAAGCTGAACCTTTACCCAGTTGCTTCCTTGTATTGCATCCCACTGTGCCTTGGTGCCGTTGAATTGTATTTTCTTGAACGAGTTACAGCCATAGAACGGCCTTTCGCCGATTTCCGTCACGCTGTTCGGAATTGTCACGATCGCAAGCGATGTACAGCCCTCGAACGCATAGCCCTCAATTTTTGTCACGCTGTCGGGAATGGCCACGCTCACAAGCGACGTACAGTCACGGAACGCATATCCGCCAATTTTCGTTGCAACATCAATAATCACAAGATCCGAGGGGAGATCTTTGGAATAACCAGGACCTTTTACTACAGTACCAACCATCCCGATGTATTTTGGAACAACGCCGTCTGTACAGCGGACAGAAACCGGCCATGGATTCAAAAATTCTTCTCCATGACAACGTATTGCGAGCAACTGCATCATTGTGCCGTCGAATTGCACTTCATTGAGCGAAGTACACCCCTCAAAAGTATTGGATGAGATGTCCTCCAAACCGTTGGCAAGCATCACGCTCGTAAGCGATGTACACCCTTTGAACGCAAAGTTGCCGATTGCCTTTACACTCCCCGGAATGGTCATGCTCTTGAGACTGCCACAGCCCGTGAACGCCCCTGCGCCGATTGCCGTCACACTGTCGGGAATGGTCACGCTCTTGAGACCGCCACAACCTATGAACGCCCCTACGCCGATTTCCATCACGCCATCGGGAATAGTCACGCTCGCAAGTGACGAACAACCTCTAAACGCTTCCGAACCGATTGCCGTCACGCCGTCGGGAATCACGAGTTCTGCGGGCAGACTATTCTGGTTTTTCACGCCTTGTAGTACCACTAGCTCACCATTACGTCCCGTTATTTTCTGTATATTGAGATACGAAGGGAATTTTGCTTTTGCCGCAAACGCCGCCGCCGTTACTGCCATTGCCGCAAGCACGGCAACCCATTTCTTGTTCATAAAAACTCCTTGCGTTTTACATCCGCCGATGACTGTCTGCCCGCACGGAAAATGCTATTCCGTCAGCTCTTTGATTTCTTTCTTCAGTTCCTTTATCTTCTGCTTGAGATTGTCGATTTTCTCCTGCTTCTCAGCGTTCTCCTTTTCAAGGTTATCAATCAGGTTGTGCCACCTTGTGACCCACGCTTTCTCCCACTGCGTCCTTTCCATCTGCTCAGTGATTTCTCTCTCTTCCTGTATGTAGATTTTCTTTATTGGCATTGCCTTCTCCTTGCGTTATTTGCTTTTCGGTACGTTTTTTCCCGACACTTCGGTTATGGTCACGACGTGCTCCTCAATATGCCGGTGCGGCTCGTCAATCGACCGCCACTCCTCCCTGTACTGGGACGCTTTGTCGGGAACAAAGTCCCTGCCGGCATCCTTTGCCGCTTTCTTCCGTTTCTGCCTCGCCAAACCGCCGCCGCCCTTGTCGCGCTTCACGGCCGCGTTGTGTCTGATGGCGAGAAACATCTCCTCATCTGCCATACGCACTGCTCCTTGCGTTTTACATCCGCCGATGATTATTGCGCTGCCGCAGACCATGCCCTGCATACACCGCAGGTTACGGTCTGCACACGATGCAGGTTGCCGTCTGCACGTGGTGCAGATGATGCCCTGCACCTGACGCAGACCGCCGCCTGCACCGCCCGCTACGCGCCGCCCGCAACGGTGAGCGGCTTTCCGATCCGCCCGACCTTGAGCCACTTGCCCGGCTGCCGTGACGAATCCAGCTTCGTGCGCACCTCGGCATAATATGCCCCCGACGCGATGTCCGCCGGGATCATCACCATGACCCGCGCGGGTTTATTCTCCGCCACCACCGAACAGCGCACCGCCTCGCCGCCGCTTTCCGGCACGAGGAACACGCCCTGCTCACTGTCCGCCGCGTCGAACTTGAGCCGCGCCCCCGTGAGCCGCAGGATGCCGCCCGCCGTGAGCGTACTGTTCACCGCGCCCGAAACCACGTCCGCCGCCTCGGTGATGTACGGGTCGGTGCTCGCGCCCTCGGTCTTCTCCGTCTTTACGGACTTGACCGCCTCGCGCAATGTCGTCCCCGCGTTCACGTTGACCGACACCGTGTGCCGCACCTTGTCGAACGAATCCGCCATGCTGCTGAAAACGCCCGACACGCTGAACGATGTGTTGAACAACGGCGTGTTCACCGCACTCCCGTCCGCCGTCAGCTCGCCGACCACTTCCGTGTACACCTGAAGCACCGCCGCAACGTCCGCGCGGGTCAAGGTCGTGCCTCGCCTCATCATCAGGTCGATCACCTCGTCCTGGCTGTACGACCGCACGTCCTGCACCTGTGCCATGCAGTCGTCCGGGTCTGCCGTGAGCAGGTTCTCACGCAATGAATATTTGAGCATACGCCCCTCCTTGTAAAAGAGATAAAAATAATCCGCCGCCGCATACGCGGGGCTTGATTTGAGAGAGAAAAAAGAAACATGGGGAAAAATGAACAGGGAACAAAAAAGACGCGTTGCGCGGAATAATCCCCGCACAACGCGTCACCTTACCACTCGTTACATTACTATCAGAGAGACAATACCCCCCCCCATGCCCGGTTCTTGCCCGTCTGGGGGTGCTTCGCGTCCGCTGCTGTCTTTCCCGCCACAGGCGGCAGGGCTGAAAGGCTTTGTCTCATGTCCCGCAGTATAGCATACCGCCCCCGCCCGTGGCAAGCAGGGCAACTCTGCTACAGGATATACACCCCGCCCGCGTCAAAGTCCAGGAATGCCGTCTCCCCGGCGGCGTACGTCTTGCGCCCCACCGGGTTGTAGTCGGTAATCTGGATTTCCTTGCCACCCACGTCCACCTGATAGTACTGGTACGAGCCCATGAACGTGGAAAGCGTCACCGTGCCTTGCAGCGCACCCGTGTCGGCAAGGCGGACGTTCTCCGGGCGGAGCACGAGCGACACCTTGTCGCCCGGCTTCGTGCCGACGTAATCCTGCACGGTCATGCGGTTGCCGTTCACGGTAATCGCCGCGCTGCCGTCCGCCGACGACTCGACCACTGCGTCCAGAAAATTCGCCTCGCCGATGAAGTCCGCCACGAATTTGTTTTTTGGGCGGTAATAGACCTCGCGCGGCGTACCGATCTGCTCCACCTTGCCCTTGCTCATGATGATGATCTGGTCGGAGATGCTCATCGCCTCGCTTTGGTCATGGGTCACGTACACGGCGGTAATGCCGATTTTCTGCTGGATCTTGCGGATTTCCGTGCGCATCGTCACGCGCAATTTCGCGTCCAAATTGGACAGCGGCTCGTCAAACAGCAGCACGCCCGGCTCCATGACGAGCGCGCGGGCAAGCGCGACGCGCTGCTGCTGCCCGCCGGAAAGCTGGTTCGTCATCCGCGTCTCCATGCCGTCCATCTCCACCAGCTTGAGCATAGCGAGCACTTTCTCCTCAATCTGCGACCGGGGCAGCTTGCGGATTTTGAGACCGTAGGCAACGTTGTCGAACACGTTGTAATGCGGCAACAGCGCGTAGCTCTGGAACACCATCGCCGTGTCGCGCTTGTTCGGCGGCAGCGCGTTGATTGCCTCGTCGCCCAAATAAATCTCGCCCTCGTCGGGACTCTCAAAGCCCGCAATCATGCGCAGCGTAGTCGTCTTGCCACAGCCGGACGGCCCGAGCAGCGTCACGAACGTACCCGGCCTGATTTCCAGCGTGGTGTCCTGCACCGCGTAAAAGTCGTTCCCTGTCTTGGGATCCTGATAGATTTTTGATATGTGCTCCAAGCGCACGCCTTTTTTCTCTTTCATGGTCATGCCTCCTTGTATTTTACGGGTCGGCTGGTGCCAAAATACGCGATGAGCGCATTCATAATCAGCACCGCGCCATAGGTGATGACAATCAGCACGGTAGCGTAGGCACAGGCAATGCCATAGCTGCCTTTCTCCGCCTGCTCGTTGATCTGGCACGTAATGAGCAGATACTGCGGCGTGACCAGCAGGATAATTGCCGAAATCGCCGTAATCGAGCGGACGAACGCCGTCACCAAGCCGCTGAAAAACGAATCGCGGATGAGCGGGAGCGTCACCGTCATGAACACGCGCCCCGACCCCGCGCCCATATCGTAGGCACTTTCTTCAATAGATTTGTCAATCTGCCGCAATGCCGAAATGCCGCTGCGCGTTCCCGTCGGAAGCGACCGCACGATGAACACGATGACCAGAATCAGCCCCGTGCCGTACAGCCCGCTCATCACGCCCGTGCGGAACAGCCCGTTCGCAAAGCCGCGGATATAGCCGATGCCCAGCACCGTTCCCGGCACCGCCATCGCAAGCATCGAGATGAATTCGATAAAGCCCTTCGCCTTAAATCGCTTCTTGACCACCAGATACGAAATGACCATCGAAAGGAACGCCGTCAGCGGCGCGGCAATGAGCGACAGCAGGAACGAATCCTTGAACGCCTTCAGCCCCGAAGTCCTGAACATATAGTTGAACCATTTGAAGGTCAGGTGATAGTCGCGCCCCCACAGCGTAAAGAGCGCGCCAATCGGCACCATGATGTACATCAACAGCACGAACGCCGACGCAAGCCCGCAGAACACCGAAAGCGGATAGCGGACGGAATTGTCCTCAATCAGCATACGCTGGCGCGTCGCCTTGCCGCTCAGCGTGGCGGCCGTCTTCGCCTCCAAATAATACTTCTGAATCAAAAACAGAATGACCGTGAGCGAGAGCAGCACGACGCTCATCGCCGCCGCGCCCGTCGAATCGTATGCGCCCGTCACCTGCAAATAAATCGTCGTGGCGAGCGTGTCATACGAGCCGCCAATCAGCATGGGATTCGCAAAGTCCGCCACGGACTCAATGAACGTGACCAAAAACGCGTTGCCCAATCCAGGCAGCATGAGCGGAAGCGTGACGCTGCCAAACACCTTGAAGCGGCTCGCGCCCATGTCCCGCGCGGCTTCTTCCAGCGACGGGTCGATATTCTTGAGCAGCCCGCGCAGCATCAGATAGCAGACGGGAAAGAACGTCATAATCTGCACGATGGCAATGCCTTTCAGCCCGTACACGTTGCTGTCGTAAATGTGCAGCAGCGACCGCGTGATGATGCCGCTGCGCCCGAACAGCATAATCATCGAAAGCGAAAGCACGAACGGCGGCGACACAATCGGCAGCATGGAGACCAGCTTGAACAGCGTGGAAAGCACCTTGTTGCGCAACTTGACATAGACTTCCACGTAAGCGAACAGCAGTCCCACCGCCGTCGAGAAAAGCCCCGTGATAAAACCGAGCACCAGCGTATTCGTGAACGCCGTCTGAAACCGTTTGAGGCTCAAGACCCGCCGGAACACGTCCAGCGACACCGTTCCCCCGCTGAAAAAACTGTCAATCAGCACCATCAAAAGCGGATACAGGATGAACAGCGTCAAAAACACCAGCAGCACGCCGATCATCGAAATCATAATCGGGTCTGCAAAAAACTTCCTGCGCTCCAGCCGTGCGCCTTGGGTCGTCGCCATAAGCCCCTCCTTATCCGGGGGATGAGAAATGCCTGATACCGAATATTCCGCACAGACAAAACGCACGGAACGGTCAGCGCGAGCGCAAACCGCCGCCGTGCATTATCTGCTTATTTTGTCTGGAATTTGCCGCTTGAAGCGCTTTCCAATGCGGCAAAGAAATCTTCCACGTACTTTGCGCTGTTCGCCTTTGCGTCCTCAAAGTCGTAGTCGATCGTGTTGTTCATGTCCAGCCCGAACTGCGTTGCCTCCGGCGGCTGATCCGCGTTCGACAGCACCAGGAACTGATACGATCCCGTGTCCTTCGCGAGGTTCACGCAGTCGGGAGAGAGCGCGTACTCAACCCACAGCTTTGCGGCGTTGGGGTGCGGCGCGCCCTTGAAGATTGCCGTCGCGCCAATCTCATACGACGTGCCGTCGCTCGGAACGATCAAACCGATGTTGTCGTAACCCTGCAAAATCTGATAAATGCCGTCATGCAGGAAGCCCACGCCGATCACGCATTCGCCCGGACCGACCATCTTTGACGGACCGGAGCCGGATTTGGTGTACTGGTTCACGTTCTTGTCCAGCTCCTTAAAATACTCCATCGCCGCATCATGCCCTTTCATCTGCACCATCGTGTTGATGACGAGCTTTGCCGTTCCCGCCGTGTTCGGGTTTGACAGCATGATCAGCCCTTTGTATTCGGGCTTGAGCAAGTCGTCCCATGACTGGGGTGCTTTCAGACCCAGGCGGTCAAGCTCCTCATCGTTCACCATAAAACCGAGGATGCCTTTGTAGATGCCGTACCAGCAGTCGGTCGGATCTTTGTAGCTGTCGTTTATCAGATTTTTTGCGTTCTCCGCCGCGTAGCTTTCCAAAAGCCCTGCCGCGACCGCCTCGTTGTACGGGTCAGTCGTGCCGCCGAACCACACGTCAGCAGACGGCTTGCCGTTCTCTTCGGAAATCTTGGTGTACACTTCGGACGTGGACAACCGCTGATGATGCGTCTTGATGCCGTACAGTTTCTCAAACCGCGCGACCGCCGCCGCAAGATACTCTTCCTCGCACGAGCCATACACGATCAGCTCGCCCTCTGCCTGCGCCGCCGCAATCAAGTCGGCAGAAACATCGCTCGCCGAGCCGCCGACTGCCTTCGCAGCCTTTTTGGTACAGCCCGCAAACGCGAACACCAACGCCGCGCCTGCCAATACCGCCATAATCTTCTTCATACGATACCTCCTCCGGGATCTCCCGTTAAGTACAGTATCATTGTAAGGGCGATTTTAAAATAACGCAACTGCTATTTTGCGGGGTAATGCGCGCAGCCAATCTGCTGCCCGGCAGACACTTTGTATTCCGCGCCGTCCTTGGTCGCCGCCGCAACCTGCGGCAACAGCGCGATTTTGTCTTTCTGAAAGAGCAAGGTAACCGTCGATCCGGCAAACTCAAAGCGACCCATTTCGTCGCCCTTTTTCATGGGCGCGTCCTCATGATAATTGACAATGCCGCCCACCACGAGCGCGCCGATCTCAGTCTGAATCACGTGACCGAAATGCTCAGTCTCAAGCGGCGTCCACAGGCGGCGGTTGAGCGTGTAAATCGGGTAGGTCTCGGCGCAAATCGGCTGCACGGAATGCAGCTCGCCCTTGACAAAATGGTTTTTCCCGTGAAAGCCGTCATCAATGTACAGGTAGCGGTGATAGTCCGTGGGGCAGAGCCGGAAGATAAGGCACGTGCCGCCCGTAAAGTCCGCCGCCCGGTTCTCCGTATCGCCCGCAAGCAGGTCAGCCACCGCGTAGCGCGAGCCTTTTATGGCGAACGACGAATCCGCGTCAACGGGATACACGCTCAGCCACGAGTCGCACGGGCTTATCAGGTGCGCCGGGTCGGTATCAAACGTCACGTCTTTTTTCCGGATAAAGAAATCGGCGAACGAACGGAACTTCTGCCCCTGCCAGGGCGACAAATCGATGCCGTGCTTCCGGGCGAACGACGGAATGAACAGCGCGGAAAGCCGGGTGCGGAACAGCCATGCCGCAAAGCCCGAATAATTGCAGCGCAACAGCAGCCACAAAATGGCGCGCCCGAACGCCGTGCCATACAAGAATTTGACGGAAGAATCGTTGTTGTCGCTCACCAAAACCGCCCGCTAGTCAAACCAGCCGATAGAAATCGCCGCCCACACCATGAGCGCGACATCGACAACGCCGACGAGTATCAGCACGGTTTTGCCCGCCGTGCCCGGCTTGACCACCTTGAACGGCGTGATGAACGCAAGCCCCACCACCACCGCGAGCACGGAAATGACCACGCTCGGATCGATGACAGGACTCACGTGGCACTGCAACAGCACCGCAAGCGCGTAGAAACCGGGAAACCACAGCGCCGCGCTCGTAATCGGCATACCGCGGAATTCCGTGCGCCGCTCGTCAGTCTGGCTCGACCGCTCCTCTTCCTCCACGTTAAAATAGGCAAGGCGGATCAACCCGCACAGCAGGTAGAACGCGGAGACCGCGAATTCGAGCTTGCTGCCAATGCGCATCTGATACACGAAAATCGCCGGCAGCACCCCAAAGCACACCAAGTCGCTCAGCGAGTCAATCTGCACGCCGAATTTCTTTTCCTTTACCGTGCGGTTTTTCTTTGTGGAAGCGATTTTCCCGTCGAACATGTCGCAGAAGCCCGAAACCATCAGGCAGACGAGGGCAGTGAACAGATGCATTCTTCCGCCGTCAACGGCATAGCCCATCCCCAAAAACGCAAAAATCGTGCCCACGTAAGTCAAGACAACGGTATAATCATAAACCCCTAACAGTCCCATGCCACGCACCTCACGATTATTATATGATAACTTTTGCGTTGTGTCTATCGGCGTTGCCGTTCCAATGCGCCCCGTTTTCTGCTATCATACGGTGATACGGGAACGCACTGATGAAAGAACCCTTTGACCTTTCTGCGCTGCTCGCGCAGGACAAGACCTTTTCGCTGCGGCGGCAGCTGCGCTTTGTGTGGCGGCTGTCCGTGCCAGGCATCCTCGCGCAGATTTCTTCAATAGTTATGCAGTACATCGACGCGGCAATGGTCGGGTCGCTCGGCGCGCAGGCATCGGCGGCAATCGGGCTGGTCGCGTCAAGCACCTGGCTGTTCGGCGGACTGTGCGACGCAATGGGCATGGGATTCGCCGTGCAGGTGGCGCAGGCGGTCGGCGCAGGGGAGAAGCACCGGGCGCAGGAAATCCTGCGGCAGGCAATCGTCGTGTGCGCCCTGACCTCGCTCGCGCTGGCGGCGGCGGGCATGGCAGTCAGCGGTGCGCTCCCCGCATGGCTCGGCGGCGAGGCGGCAATCGTCCCGGCGGCGACCGCGTATTTTTTCGTGTTCGTCGCCGCGCTGCCCGCGTTCCAGCTGTTCGTCCTCCTGTGCGCCGTCATGCAATGCTCCGGCGAAATGCGCGTTCCCGGCATACTGAACGTGGCGGTGTGCGTGCTCGACGTACTCGGCAATATCCTGTTCATCTTCGTACTCAAGCTGGGCGTGCTCGGGGCGGCGCTCGGCTCGGCGGCGGCGACCGTCACCGTGACGGCGGCGGCAGTCTACTTTGCCTGCATCCGCTCGCCCGTGCTCAACGTGCGGCAAAAAGGACGCTGGAAGCCGCAGCGGCAGACCCTGCGCGAGGCGGCGCGGATTTCCGTTCCCCTGGGGCTGGAGAAACTCGCCCTGTGCGGAGCCTACGTGATGAGTACCCGCATCATCGCCCCGCTGGGAACGGTCGCCATTGCGGCGCACTCGTTCAGCATTACCGCGGAATCGCTGTGCTATATGCCCGGCTACGGCATCGGCGAGGCGGCCACGACCTTAGTCGGACAGAGCATCGGCGCGCGGCGGGGCGACCTGGCACGGCGGTTTGCCTGGGTCACCGTGACGCTCGGTATGTGCGTCATGGCGGCGGCGGGCGCGGTGATGTACGCGCTCTGCCCCGCCGTGTTCCGCTTCCTCACCTCCGACACCGCCGTGCAGTCGCTGGGCGTGACCGTCCTGCGCACCGAACTGTGGGCGGAAGCGTTCTACGCCGCGTCAATCGTCGTTTCGGCTGCGCTGCGCGGCGCGGGAGACACCTTTGTCCCCGGCATCATGAACCTGGTGAGCATGTGGGGCGTGCGCCTCACCCTGTCCGCGTTCCTCACGCCCCGGCTGGGACTGCGCGGCGCATGGATCGCCATGGCGGCGGAGCTGTGCTTTAGGGGTAGCATCTTCCTGCTGCGGCTCACGCGCGGGAAATGGCTCAAGCGGCGGGACGACGCGGACAATGCAACCGGCTGAAATTGGTCGCGCAGGTCGGGAAATCCGCCGAACACTGCGGAAATTCGTCCGCGCAAGTCGGGAAACACGCCGAACACTGCGGAAATGTGTTCGCCTAGGTCGGGAAGTACGCCGAACAGTGCGGAAATGCCTCCGCGCAGGTCGGAAAATACGCTGAACAGCGCGGAAATGTGTCCGCGCACGTCGGGAAGTACGTCGAACACTGCGGAAATGTGTCCGCGCACGTCGGGAAGTACGTCGAACACTGCGGAAATTCGTCCGCGCAGGTCGGGGAAATGCCGTCCGAGACCTCCGATTGCTTCGCGCAAGTCGGGGAAGTGCCGTCCGAGGCCTCCGAGACCTTCGCGCAGTTCGGGAAAGTGCCGTCCGAGGCCTCCGATTGCTTCGCACGGTTCGGAAATATGCTATCCGAAACCTCCGACACGTCCGCGCAAGTCGGGAACACGCTGTCTGAGGCCTCCGATTGCTTCGCGTGGTTCGGGGAAGTGCTGTCCGAGGTCTCCGATACGTCCGCGCAGGTCGGGAACATGCCGTCCGAGGCCTCTGACGGCTTAGCGCAGGTCGGGAACACGCTGTCCGAGACCTCCGATTGCTTCCCAGCGAACGGCGGGAACGAATTTTGTGCGCAAGATTCGTTCCCGCGACCGCGTTTTGACACCCCATCGCCGCCCGTGCTATCATAAGCATAGGTGAAAAACTTGCTTTTGGCAATTTTTTCACCTATGCCGACGAGTTCAAAGTTACCTCTAAAAGCTGAAGCTTTTAGAGGTTTCCTAATATCGCAGAAAGAACGGCAGCAAGGAGCAATATATGACCATGAAACAGAAAACCATTATCGCCATTGCCGCGTTGTGCATGGCGATGGCATGCGCATTTACAGACGAAACGTCGGACGCGCTCATACAGGCGGCAAAGAGCAACAACACCGCAGAAGTGGCGCGGCTCATTGCCGACGGCGTGAATGTGAACGCGAGGGACAATTACAGCAATACCGTGCTGATGTGGGCGACAGGGAGCAATGCGGCAGACGCGATAAAAATGCTCATAGAAGCAGGCGCGGATGTAAACGCGAAGAAAAATAGCTACTGGACTGCGCTCATGGAGGCGGCATACAGCAACGCGACGGACGCGGCGAAAGTGTTGATAGAAGCTGGCGCAGACGTGAACGCACAAGACGATGACGGCAAGACTGCGCTCATGTATGCAATAATGGAGAATGCGACGGACACAGTGAAAGTTCTGATAGAAGCGGGCGCGGATGTGAACGCA
>CAMWTK010000057.1 GCA_947177175.1 uncultured Treponema sp. | reverse complement strand
CGGGGGTTTTCCCTCCCCAAACCCTACCCATTCCCCAGCACGATTTAGGGCGCTGCCCTAAAGACCCGCTGTCGCCGTGTTGCGCGGCAAATTTGTTGTCGCAGTGTTGTACGGAGGAATTTTGTGCAACAAATTCATTGCCGTAGTGCTGTATGGGGAAATTTGGTGCGGCAAATTCGTTGCCGCAGTGTTGTATGGAGAAATCTTGCGCAACAAATTCGTTGCCACGGTGTTGTGCGAAGGGATTTTGCGCGCCAAATTCGTTGGCTCAGTGTTGTGCGGAGGAATTTTGCGCGCCAAATTCGTTGCCGCAGTATTGTGCGGAGGAATTTTGCATACCAAATTCATTCCCCGTGTTTGACAAGATACTAGAACAGGCTGAAATTCGATGTCCGCAGTTTGCGGGAGCGTTGCAGCAGGGTGAAATTTGATGTCAGCAATTTGCGGGAACGTTTCAACGGGGTGAAAATTGTTCTCCGCAATTAGCGGGAGCGTTTCGCAGGGGTGAAATTCGTTGTCCGCAATTTGCGGGGCCGTCGCAACAGGCTGAAATTCGTTGTCCGCAGTTGGCGAGGTGTTGGAACGGGCGGAAATTCGTTGCCCGCGGCTGACGAAGTGCTAGAACGAGCGGAAATTCGATGTCCGCGATTTGCAGGAGATCTTCGCAGGGGTGAGATTCGATGCCCGCACTTTGCGGGAGCGTTGCAGCAGGGTGAAATTTGATGTCAGCAATTAGCGGGAGCGTCGCAACGGGGTGAAATTTGTTGTCAGCAATTGACGGGAACATTGCGACAGGGTGAAATTCGCTTTCCGCGATTGACGGGAGCGTTTCAACGGGGTGAAATTCGTTGTCCACAGTTTGCGGGAGCGTTGCAGCAGGGTGAAATTCGTTCTCCGCACTTTGCGGGAGCATTGAAATGAGCTGAAATGTATTGCCACAGTCTGCGACAGCGGGTTCTTAGGGCGGTTAGCCCTAAGCCGTGCTGGGAAAGGGTGAGGGTTTGGGAGAGGGGAAACCCCGCTTCGGCAGTAGAGGGGTTCCCCTCTCCCAAGAACGTTCCCACCGCTTTCAAGCGGTAAAAAAAATCTCGCGGCAAAAAAACACGGGGTTTTAGGGGCAGCGCCCCTAGGAGAGGGCGTTTAAAAAACAGCGCTGCTGTTTTTTAACGGACAGTTTGCTTCGCAAACTGTCTCATTAGCGTGTCCGCTTGCGCAGAGCAACTTACCTTGGGAGCGAGGAGGTATTCGCAACGAGCACGGACGTGCGAAGTTTCAAGCGGACTTCCCCCGCATGATGTTCTTTATTGACACGAAAACCGATTGTCGTCATACTGGTGTAAATACATAAAAAGAGGTGTGATGATGAAAAAGATTGTTGTTCTTGCGGCGGCGGCTTTGTTGGTGGCGGCGGGCTGTTCAAAGAAGGCGGCGAACGTGCTGACGGTGGGTGCGACTCCCGAACCGCATGCGGCGATCCTGAACCTGATCGTGGACGATCTGGCGGACGCGGGCGTGACGCTGAAAGTGGTCGAGTTTACCGATTACGTGACGCCGAATGAGGCGGTGGAGAACGGTCAGATTGACGCGAACTATTTCCAGCATATTCCCTATCTGGAGAGCTTCAACGAGGAGCGCGGGTATCATTTGGTCAATGCGGCGGGCATTCATATTGAGCCGCTGGCGTTGTACTCGCGCAAGTACGCGGACGCGGCGGATATTCCCGACGGTTCGACGATTGCCATTCCGAACGACCCGACCAACGAGGGGCGCGCGCTGTTGCTGTTGCAGGCGGAGGGGTATATCGTCCTTGACCCGGCTGCCGGGCTGACTGCCGTGCCGAGCGACATCGTGGAGAACGCGCACGGCTTTGCGTTCACCGAGATTGAGGCGGCGAGCCTGCCGCGCGTTCTGGACGACGTGGACGCGGCGGTCATCAATGGCAACTACGCGCTCAACGCGGGGTTGACGGCACTGGAGGACGGTCTGCTGGTGGAAAGCGAGACGTCGCCGTATGTCAACGTGCTTGCCGTCAAGGACGGTCGGCAGGACGACGAGCGCATTCAGAAGCTGATTGCGGCGCTCAAGAGCCAGAAAGTGAAGAACTATATCACCAAGCGGTATCCCAAGGGCGAGGTCGTGGCGGTGTTCTAACCGTTGCATTCAGATGACGAAGCGGGCGAAAGCCCGCTTTTTTAGTGCGCTTCGATCATGTACGTGAGCGTGGTCTCTTTGCCCAGTATGTCCGTGACGGCGACGGTGATCGCGTTCCTGCCTTTGGGGATGGGAATTTCGGCGAGCAGCTGGCGGCGGCTGTCGGGGTAGAGCAGGGCGGCGGGGTAGTTTTTTCTGCCGCTGGTGCAGAGCTTGCCGTCTTTCTGCACCAGCATGTCGTAGGCGACCGTTTCCACCGACGCGCCGTTGATGAATACCGTGGTGCGGTACGGCATGGCGATGTCCTGCCGCCTGCGGTACAGGTAATACGTTCCCACGGGCAGCCGTTTTGACGTGCTGAACGGGTATTCCGCGCCCTTGCGGCTGACGGCGACGAGTTCCTGTATGGTCAGGTCGAGTTCTTTGCCCACGCGCGGCATGAGTACCCGCGGGTTGATGAACGCCCGGTTCTTGGTGTCGATGACCTGAAATTCAAGGTTTGCCATGCCTTGCTGCCAGCCGCTGTTGCCGCACGTGCCAAAGACGGTGCCGGTCTCCACGCGGCCGGGCGCGGCAGAGCCGGTCAGTCCGTCCTGGTCGAGGTTGGCGTACACGGTGAGCAGGTGGTCGTCATGCGCCACGATGACGGCGTTTCCCAGTGTGCTCTCAAACAAATCGCTTCCGTCCGTATGCTCGCTGATGACCGCAATCACTTTGCCGCCGTCAGCCGCCTTGATGTCCTCGCTGTCGGTAAAGATGAGCGACGGGTTGATCGTGCCGCCGCGCAGCTGCCCGAAATACGAATAGAACGAATCGGACTGGATGGCGTTCTGCGGCCAGTCGAACGCAGTGCCTGTCGCCGCAATGGCGGATGCGAGCGCAATGGCAACCGGGGTCTTTGGTTTCATCGTTTTTCTCCTATATTTAGCGGCGCACGAGCCGTATGCGCGAAATGGTGTTGTCCTTGCCCACGAAAAGGTCGTCGTCCCGCACCGCAATGCACGCCGTCTGCGCCGCAAAGCTGAACGCGCCCGCCGCAATGCCGAACGGCTCGATGACCTGCACGGTGTACGTGTTGCCCGCCTTGCTCAGCACAAACATGGTGCGCGTGTCGCCGGCTTCCTGCATGGAAAGGATGTGCCCGCTGACGGGAATCCGCCGGGTTTTTCCCGTCTTGCAGTCGGTCACGCCGATGCCGTCCGAGCAGTCGTAGAACACGGTGCTTTCGTCCCGGCTGAATTTGACGATTTTTTGCCGCGTCGTCTGCGTTTGCAGGTATTCGTGGTGGATAATTTCGGTGTGGTTGGGCGATTTTTTTGCGATGACGAACCGCTGCGCGTCCTGCCCGGAAACACACGCGATCAGTTGCCCCGACGCGGAGATGTCCGCCCCCAAAATCACGGGATATTCGCTGCCGCCGGGGGCAAACTGCTGGTCAACCGCGCCGTCGTCGCCGAACGAGACGACCGTGCCGTCCGCATACCCCGTGACGCACCCGCCCGCTGAAGCGGAAAACGCGGTGATGGGCGCGTAACTTTCGTACGTCCACTGCACCTGCCCGCCGTCGTCCAGTTTTGCGAACGCCGCGCCGCCCGGCAGGAACAGGTATTGTTTGTCCGCGGTAAAAAACGGGAAACCCGTGCGCGCAATCGTGCCCGCCTTTGTCCCGTCGGGCGCAAAAAAGGCGATTGCTTTGTCGCTCGTGCCGTAAGGCGCGTAATATGACGGGGAAATCGCCGCCTTGTACGGAAACGTGACGACGTTCAGCACCGTGCCGTCCGCCGTAACATAGCCCGCCGTCTGTCCCAGCCGGAACGGAATGGCATCATGGAAATCGGCCGCTTCTGCCCCGGCGGTGTTCTGGACGACCTCAATCGTCCACTGCGGCAAAAACTGCAATTCCGCTTTCAGCGGTCGCGCCGCAAGCAAGATATAGGCGACCGAAAACAAAACGCACAGCGGAACGAGCAGATTTCGTTTCTTCTTCATGCGTTCTATGATATAATAGTACGGAAGATAGGTCAAGAAAGGAGACGAAAGGGCAATGGTGCAGATATCTGATGAGCTGATTGCGCTCTACCGTGCCGCCGTACAAGCGGCGGCGCACTCATATTCGCCGTACTCGCATTTTCCGGTGGGCGCGGCAATTCTGACGGCTGACGGGGCGGTGTACACGGGGACGAATGTCGAGAACCGTTCGTTCGGGCTGACCAATTGCGCGGAGCGCACCGCGGCGTTCAAGGCCGTGAGCGACGGCAAGCGTTCGTTCGCGGCAGTCGCGATAGCCACGCCGCGCTCGGATTATCCGGTCGGCCCGTGCGGCGCATGCCGTCAGGTACTCACCGAATTTGCCGGCGGCGACGTGCCGGTCGTGTTCGGTCCGGACGAAGCGGGCGCGCAGGTGCGGACGCTCGGCGAGCTGTATCCCTGCGACAGCCTGCACGAGCTGGCGTCGGATCGGTGAGGAAACCGCCCGCTTGCCGAATTGCATATATATGAAAATCGTGCGTTTTTCTATCGTCGCTTGACAAAAAAGCGTAATCCGTGCAAAATATGCCATACGTTTTGTGACCGGGAGAACGGAAATGAGTGACGATATCCTTACGATTGAAGAAGTGGCGAATTATCTGCGCGTCTCAGAGCGCACGGTGTACGACTGGGCGCAGAAAGGCGAAATCCCGTCGGGAAAAATCGGCACGGTCTGGCGTTTCAAGCGATCCGAAATTGAATCCTGGGTGAACGAACGCCTTTCGTCGAACACCAAGCGCGAGGAGCCGACCCCGCCCGTCCGCGTGCGCAACATCCTTTCTCCCGACCGCATCGTGTTCGTCACGCATATGACCCGGCACGACGCGCTCGTTGCGCTTGCGACCCGCCTTGCCACCGCGCCGCAGATCAAGAACGAAAAAGAACTGATTGACGGCATCCTGCGGCGTGAGGAGCTGATGTCCACGGCAGTCGGGCGCGGCATCGCCATTCCGCACGTGCGCCTTTCTTCCGTCACCGATCTGGTGATGGCCGTGGGCATTTGCGGTCACGACATCATCGGCTTTCAGCCGGTGGACGACATTCCCGTGCGCCTGCTCATCATGATTGCCGCCGCGCACAACCAGCACACCTATTATTTGCAGACGCTCAGTTATTTCAGCGCCAAACTCAAGGACAAGGCACTCCGCGACGCGCTCCTTTCCGCAAAATCCGAGATGGATGCGTTCGAGCTGCTCGCGCAGGAATAGCGGCGGGGGCGCGCCCGACATGCGGGCAAGGATTTATCCTTTGGATAAATAAAATTATCCTTACCATAAATCAATTTATAGTAAGGATAACCATAGGTTACAGTAAGGATAAATCGATTTATCCTTACTGTATTTGGATTTATGTAAAGGATAAATCGTGAGGGGGGGCGATGCGTATTAAGAAACGCGCTCACTCACAACAAAACGTATGCCCCTGCACCTTGTTCACGAACTCATACTCGACCGTCGCCCGTCCCCAAGGCTTACCGATAGGACGAAGCTAGTTGCTTTGCTGTCCACGAAGCTCTCGTTCCTGATTATGGTCATGTTGTTCTCCAAAAATACTGCCTGTGTAGTTGTTTTTTTTAATGATTCTATGTATAATTATACATAGAATATTCTGCTATAGGAGCGATGTATGGTGTCTTTCGCACGGAACGAAATCATTTCCTCGACGAACATTGTCCGGCAGTTTTCCGCCGTCCTGAAAAGCCTTGCCGACAAGACGCGGCAGAAAGTCGTGGTGATACGGAACAACGAAATGGAGGCTGTGCTGCTCCCAGTTGATGAGTATGAGCGGCTTGTCGAAGCCGCGGAGCAGTGCGAGTATGCCGAAATTGCTGTGGCTGTCGCCGAGCGGGAAGCCACCCCGGAGAGCGCGTACATTCCGTTTGCGGATGTCCTTGCGGTCGAGGGAATCGGGGAAGATGAGCTATAAAATCTTCTTTCATCCCCAAGCGGTGCAGGAGTTGCACCGGCTCGAAGGAAGCGTCAAACGTCTCGTGCTCAAGCAGATTGCTAAGCTTTCCCGCAGTCCTCTGCTCGGAGAGGAACTTGGCAACAGGAACGGGTTCAACCTCACGGGCTACCGCAAGATGTACGTGGACAAAAAGCGGGTGCGGATTGTCTACCGCGTCCGCCATGAAACAGTGGAAGTGTTCATCATTGCCATCGGAAAACGTGGCGACATGGAAGTCTATGGCGATGCCGCCAGGCGTGTGTAGCCCTTGGGCGTTGAGAAAAGCCCTCTTGCCGCATCAGACATTTTTCTGCATCTCCCGTATCTCCTCCAAGATTTTCTTGTTCATCGCGCGCCGTTCCCGGTCAAAAAGCCAGCCCCATTTGTTGAAGTAGCGGACTGCGGACTTTATGTGCGCCGCAAGCATTTTCCGACTCTTGTAGCTTTCGGCGGCGTGGTCATGTACGATCTCCGCATCGGGCAGGAACACGGTCTTCCCCACCCTGTGCAGGCGGCGGATCAGGTCGAAGTCCTCGAAGTACATGAAAAAACGGTCGTCAAAGAAAATGTCGTTCTCTGAAATCGCGGAGAGCCGCATGAACATGAAGCACCCCGAAAGGCACGGCGGATTCATCACCTGGTCGTACCCCGAATCCATGAGGCAGTAGCGGGCATTCTTCCGCTCCTTCCATTTCTTCAGGAAGCCGACGGACGGAACGAATCGGCGGAAAATGAGGTCGGACGGCGTGGGGAGCAGCTTGCACAGGTATTGCGGCTCGCCGTTCGGATAGACGACTTTCGGCAGGACATACACCGCATCGGGATTACCGTCCATGAATTTCCCGAGCGTCGCGAGCACGCCCGGCTTGAAGCGGATGTCGGGGTTCAGGACGACGTGATATTCCGCCTCCATCTCGATTGCGAGGTGCATCGCAAGGTTGTGCGAGCCGCCGTAGCCGAGGTTCTCGTTGTGGATGTAGCGGATTTTTTCCGAGCGGCCCTCAAGCTCCCGCCAGCGGTCGTCGGGCGAGTTGTCAACGATGATGAGCTTCCCCGCGCATGACGGCAGGACGCTCGAAAGCAGCACCTCAATCTGGGTCTTCGGCGTTTTGTACAGGACTAGGCTGGCGGTGGTCATGGGCGTGCCTTCATAATTATTCTTTCATTTTCAATAAAATTGTTCATATTTATTGTTTCCCTCTTTGCATTTTCAAATCTGCCACTCCTCGGTTTATGTTTGCAAAATATTCCCCACCGAATTTCCATCACAGCATGTCCACAAAGTGTCCCTCATTGTAGCGAAGGAAAAATTCGTCGTCGGCTGACTGCTTGTCCGCCGGGGAAACGGAACGCCACTCGCCCAGTATCTTGACAAAATCTTCCGCGCGCTCCGCCTTGCAAAACAGTCGGCAAGTGGTGTTGTCCTCGATCCCCTCAAAAGCAACTTCCGTGCCGATGACGCTTGTGCCGGAGGAGAGCGCGTCGATGACTTTGACTTTTACGCCCGCGCCCCTGCGAAGCGGAGCGATAAGTGCCTGACACCGCGCGATTTCCGCAACCGGGTCTTTCACAAAACCGATGTACTGCACTGCAGGAAGCGACGCTATCTTCCTTTTGGGTTTTTCGTTCATGCCACCGCCGATGACAACAAAACGCAGCGTTTCCGGCACATTCGGCAGCACCTTTTTCAAAAACCATGCGAGGCTCTCTGCGTTTTCACTTCTGTTCCATGCCCCATAAAAACAGAACGTATGCTCACGGACATCTGTATTCGTTTCCGAATAGCTGAAGTGTCCGTTCTTCAGATAGAAATTGACCGCCACCGAATCAAGCCCGTATGTCTGCCTGATAAAGCGGCAGTCCTTATTGCTGAACGTGATGATTTTTGAAGCGGACGAAAGCAGCATGCGCTCAGAATTTCGTACCCAAGGCAGATGCAAGCTATGTTTCCTACTGAATTTCTGTGCGATGACATCATGACACATCAGAACTTTGTATGGATGCGCAACGAAAAGCGCGTACAGATGCACTTGGGAAAAATCGAAGTAAAGCATGTCGAACTGCGCGGCGCATGACTGGACAAGCAAAAGCGTCTCACTGCTGAACCGTTTCGTAAAAAACGGATGGAAGCGCGGATGTGACAGACAGTTTTTCAAGCGCGGCTGTATGCGGGAAAGAATTTTCACCCTGCCATCAACTTCTGTTTCATGCCCCGGATAGGAAGCATAGACAAGCGAAACAGAATGCCCGTGCTGCACAAGGTCGTCCAAAAGCCTGCGCGTATAGTCCTGCCCGGCGGTCTTTTGATTCGGCGGAAAAGCGGTGATGAAGAGAATGGATTTCAATTTCCTCAAACCTCGCATATTATTTTTGCTATAAATTCAGAGAATTCCTTATAAGAGTTTTCTTGTCGAAATTTCCTTATATTTGATTTTGTCTTGGAAATAAAAGCACCGGAAGCAAGAATCTTTAGTTTTTCTTCAAATGATTGCAAGTCTCCTGCTTTATAAACCAATCCTATACCAATCTGTTCTACATCAAATCCAAGTCGTGCATTGTCAGAAATTAAAACAGGTATTTCAAATGCTAAAGCATCATTCAAACTTGTAATTCCGCAAATCCCATTGTTTTGTGAATTTATCGCGATGCACATTGCTTTTGCTTCGGAACAAAGTCTTACATTTTCAACGGAATCTGCTTTTACTTTATATTCTATAAATTTTGAATCTGAATCTTCTTTGCCTATAATCAGTGTCTTTAATCCGAGGCTGGATACACCTTTTTCCAATAGTTGAAAATCTCTAAAGGATTTTCCGTTGGAGATTATATCGTATTTTTTTGAAGGCGGAATTTCGGGAACTTTTTCTTCATAGAATTCCATGTCCACTCCCCAGTATTTGTACTCAGTTTTTATGCCTGAATATTTTTGCGCAAGATAACGCTCCGTTTCTCTTGAGATACAAATAATGTTACTATAGGCTGAGTAAAACAGAATTTTACAAGGATGATGACAAACCATTATCCCCCCGATACAACTTCAATCGTTTTGCGCAGGCAAATACATCTGTAAGATGTCCACAAGCTGAATAAACACAATCGACTTTTTTGTTATACTTAAGAAAAATCTTCGCTTGAAATAACAGCAGTTTTAAAAGCCTTATAATTCTGCTGGCTGACGAATTCTCAAATGCTGGAACGCTAATATCGGGAATAATTAAATTAACTCCAGTCTTATGATATAGTTCATATGCGCCCCAAAGATGGCATTTCGGATACTTATGCTGTTCGACAAGTGCAAAGATTTCTTTATCACAGGCATAGTTATTCAAATAAAGAACTGTCATTTACAATCACCTACTTCAATAAATTCAAAAACCTGTTTATAGTATGTATTCAAATTTTCGTCAGAATACTTTTCTAGGAATCGTAGACGGTTTTCTTCATAAAATTTCTTGTTAAGGTCAAGTCGCTTTATTTCATTGATAAAATCACCGGGGGTATTACATACTGAATACACAAGTCCTGACATATCATATCCATTGAATGAATCACCAGTTGCTAAAACTTTTTTTCCAAACATCAAAGCCTCAGCAATTTTTATTTTAGAACCAGAGCCGTAATAAAGAGGACTGATAAATGCGACAGCCCCACTTAAAAGCGTTGAAAAATCCTTGACATACCCAATGACAGCAACTTGCTTCTCATCATAAGATGTAAAAATTTTATCCATTCCGGAACCCGCAATAACACATTTTATGCCTACGCACGGAGCAATTTTTTCAATAATTATCATTGCGGCATCAATATTTGGACCTGTCGCAGACCCGATAAAAAGCAAATAGTGTTCCCCGATGAATGGAAATTCCGTATAATAATCCTTGAGTGTAGCTGGAATGACGATGGACTTGTTCATTGGCTTTACATTGCTTAAATCTTCCGCTGAAATAAAAATATTAAAGTCCGCATATCTAGAACTCAGTCGTTCGTTATAAACTGCCGCTTTATAAACGGGATAATGAAGGATTCCGTTTTGCCTGTAAGAATCATAAAAGAACTTTTCTTCAAAATTATGATAGCTTACGATGACTTTCAATTTTGGAAATTTTGTTTTTATTTTTTTCACAAGCCGCCCATGCAGAGAAACATCAAAGTAAACAGCATCATATTTTTTCTCAGAAATTAGTTTTACTATTTCTTTGCAATCATGCAGACTTAAATTTCCCGAAAATAAAAATAAATTCCTTAATAAAGTTCTAATCTGATTGGATTTTTTTATGCATGAGTATTTTTCAATTTCAGCGAACAGTGAAAGCCCGTAAAGAGCCTTTGCTGTCCTTTGGCTTCCACCGTATGAGCCATCTAACGAATTATTATAAACAAACAAGATATTTTTCATAAAAGCACTCTCCTAATACATAGTCCGATTTTGATAATTAAAAATCAGATAAAACGGCACAAGCACATCTTTAAAAGGAATAATTGAAAAATACAGTTTTTCAATGCCATACAAGAACAGAATCCAAATTGAAAGCATTTTTACTGACTTGCTTTTTATAAGCATAAACAAATCAGGCAGCAGTATTACTTCAAGAAAAATATTTGCGATAACACATCTATTAAGTTGTTGAAATGAATTCATAAATGCAATTGAAAATAAATTACCAAAAAGATACAGATTCAAAATTCCACGATTGTAGGAAGATTGTTTTGCCAATTTGTTATATATAGTAAAATAAAGTGGTAAAAACACCATCCTTTTTACAAGAGACATAATCTTTTTTACCACAGTGTTTGTCGGCTCGATATAATCATTTGCATAAAATAAAATTTTTGAAACAATTATTCCCATATTGCCAAAAGGCTTGAAAATCAAATTTATAATTGATGAATAAATAAATCCGCCAAAGAACATAAGCGCAAAGGCTATTATAAAAAAGCAAAGCCAATGTTTCTTTGAAATTCTTTTGTGATAAAGCCAGTAACTTATTATCCAGGCAAAACATGAATAATGGACAGAGGTTGCTAGCAAAGTTAAAAATAAAAACTGTTTTTTATTTCGACTATGAATTGCAGGAATTGAACATAGCAAGATTGAAACTCCCAGGGCATTCCTTACGGCAACCATTTCACCCATATAGGTACAAAAATATAAAAAAACGAAAGCAACGGATAGCAGAAGTCGTTTTATGATAAAAACTTTTGGAATTATTACCAAGCAATAAAAAACTATCAAAAAAACTGTATAAGAATCAAAAATTTGTTTTACAACAAAATTCAACAATGCATAGCCATATTCAAATCCAGTATATTTCAATGATTTTATAGATGCCACATCATCAAACAGGTTCTTATAGTTAACCCAATCTGTACCAGTCAGCCACCGAAATCCTCCAAAGAAAACAAACATAAGCGTAAAAATAAAAACAACACCTTGCTTAGTAATATTAAGAGAGTCATTCAATTCTAAAGAAAATTTTCTCGATGAGAATTCAATGGGAATACAACAAAATATCGCTATGGCAATTGCAAAATAAAATATCATAAAACATCCTGTGTATTTTTATATTCATCAGATGTGTAAAACAACTTACATTTTTCATAAGCCTTTTTCATCATCTTTTCCAAATAAATGGCATCCTGTAACAACAAGTTCATTTTGTCCGCATAATCATTCACTTCAAAGTCTGCGATAAGACAAGTTTCATTTTCCAAAAGGATTTCATCGCTAAAACCATCAAAGCGTGTTGTTAAAATCACATTCTTGCTATTCATGGCTTCCACGATCACCGTGGGCCACCCTTCATGGAGCGATGCCATAACAAGGATTTTACTCTCATCAAGATAATTCACAATCAAGTTATGAGGTTTGCTTCCAAGCAATTCGATATTCGTCAATTTATTTTCCAGTATAAAATTCCTAATCGTATCAATTTCTTGTCCATCGCCAACAAGCCGCAAAATCCAATCTTGAGCACCACACTTCTTCCAAGCATTTAAAATCAGCATCATATTCTTTTCAGGGGAAAAACGTCCAACATATGTTATGATGTTTTTCTTTTTCAGAAGTCCTTTCTCAATGAAAGAATACGTATTGTATCTAACAACAGAGTCAACGCCATATACTTTTTTTAATTCATTTTTGCACCCTTTTGAAAGAACGCATATTTTTGAAACATGAGATATTTTTCTTATAATTTTATTTGCATAAGGTGCAAATAAAATCCTTGTTTTTAATTTCTTCAAATTAAAAACAAAATCGCTGTCATTCGGTAGTCGATAACGTCTCACAAACGAAGTTGGTGAGTTGTGTAAAACAGTTTCTGTTTTACACAGCTCACCAAGTCTCCTCAATAATTCATAATTTGCAACTTTGCAAAATCGATGAGGTGTATTCATTTGCACAATAACTTTGTCACAGTTTATGTTTTTGCAATAATCCACAATACGGAGTATTTCTTTTTTTGAGAGAACTGTCTTGCGTTTATCTGATTTGACATCAAATAGTTTTACAGTAGAATTATTTAATTCAGCTGGTATTTTATCCAAATTTAAAGAGACTATATGTACATTATTATTTTTACTCATTTCTTTTGCACAGGAAATGGTTACACTTTCAACACCTCCCATAGAAGATATGTTTTGGCAAATAAAAATTATATTTTTCATATATGTTTTTGTCTTTCAAGATTATACCAAAATATTACAATCGTCAATCATATGAAGCCGATTTTTTGACAATTGTATAATGTAAAAACATGGACTTTTGGACACGGGTCGATAATTTGATTGAATTCAAAAATTTGACAAGAAAGGAAGTTGCCGCAAGGGCGAATTTTTCCTATTCAAGTTTTACAAACGGAAGAAAACGCGAGAGCGTACCCGCCGCAGATGTCGCCTTGCGCATTGCAAAAGTTTTGGGCGTTTCAGTTGAATACCTATTGGAAAGCGAACTTCCGAAAATCAAAGACGACGAAGATGTGCTTGAGCTGATAAAAATCTACAGAAAAATTTCGCCAAGGGACAAATCTGTCCTTCTTACGTTGGCGAAAAAATTGCATGAAAATTGATTCGTGTGGAGGACTTCATCCCCACCAGCGAGGGCTGTCGCCCTAAGACCTGCTCGCCCGCTGCTGCAAGAACAGGTCCGCCAGCACGATGGCCGCCATCGCCTCAATGACCGGCACGATGCGTGGGCACAGGCACACGTCGTGCCGCCCCTCAATCACCAGATCGCTGTCGGCAAGGCCGTGCTCCGTCACGCTGACCGTCTTTTGCGCACGGAAAATGCTCGGCACGGGCTTGACGGCGACGCGGAAAAAAATGTCCGCGCCGTTCGCCATGCCGCCGATGATGCCGCCCGCATGGTTGCTCCCGAACGCGACCGACCCGTCGTCCGCCACGCGCATGGTGTCGTTGTTTTCGCTGCCCGTGCTGTCGGCGGCGGCGAATCCCGCCCCGAATTCGATGCCCTTTGTCGCGCCGATTGAAAGAATCGCCTTTGCCAGCTCCGCGTCCAGCTTGCCGAACACTGGCTCGCCGATGCCTGCGGGAATGCCCGTTATGCGGCATGCCACAATGCCGCCGCAGCTGTCTTTGTTCCGGCGGTATGCGTCTATGCGCGCCGCCATTTTTTCTGCCGCCGTGCAGTCTGCCGCGCGCAGGGCGTTCCGCTCGATCTCCGAGAAATCGACTTTTTCAATGCTGATGCCCGCCGCGCGCTCCGTGTACGCGGTGATCGTGACTTTTCCGCCGGAAAGCGCGCGCAGGACTTGTTTTGCGACCGCGCCCGCCGCCACGCGCGCCGCCGTCTCCCGTCCGCTCGAACGTCCGCCGCCCCGGTAGTCGCGCACGCCGTATTTGGCAAAGTACCCGTAGTCCGCGTGTCCCGGCCGGAACGTCCGCGCGAGGTTCGCATAGTCCTTGGAATGCTGCGCCGTGTTCCGGATCACGAGCGCAATCGGCGTACCCTCGCTCACGCCGTCAAAAATGCCGCTCAGGGCTTCTGCCGCGTCGGCTTCCGTGCGGCTCGTCACGGCGGCGTTCGGCTTTCCCGCAAACTGCGCGCCGGGTCGGCGGCGGTCAAGCTCGCGCTGCACTTCGCCCAGGTCGATCGGAATGCCCGCGGGGCAGCCGTCGATGACGCATCCCAATGCCGCGCCGTGGCTTTCGCCGAACGTGGTGACTTTGAATATCGTGCCGATAGTGTTCTGTGCCATGCGAACTCCTTGCCGGTGCCGCGTCGGCGGCGTGTCTCCGTGCGGATTTACTGTAGCATGAAATGAGGGGGATGTGCTAGGGGTATCTTCCCGCTTGGAAGCGGTGGGAACTTTCTTGGGAGAGGGAAAACCCTCTACTTCCGAA
>CAMWTK010000056.1 GCA_947177175.1 uncultured Treponema sp. | reverse complement strand
GAAACACGCCGCCGGGTGGTGCTTCCCCAACATGAAAGTAAGCGAAAAATAAAAAATTTGTTGTCCACCCAACGCAAAAGCGAGCAACAAACAAAAGTTTTTTGCTTCCCCAACACGAAAGCAAGCAACAAACAAAAATTTGCTGCTCCCCCAACGCAAAAGTAAGCAACAAACAAAAGTTTTTTGCTTCCCTAACGCGAAAACGAGCAACAAACAAAAATTTGTTGCTTCCCCAATGCAAGAGCGGGCAAAAAACGCAGCGGGTTCTTAGGGCAGCGCCCTAAGCCGTGCTGGGAAAGGGTGAGGGTTTGGGAGAGGGGAACCCCCGCTTCGGAAGTAGAGGGGTTCCCCTCTCCCAAGAACGTTCCCATCGCTTCCAAGCGATAAAAAAACCGCCATTCCCCAAAACGCCCGTTCCGTGCTACAATACGGTATCCGTTGCGGAAAGGAGCGCGCATGAAGACAAGCGACATCAGGCCGTACACGCACAAAGTGCAGTATTATGAGACCGACAAGATGCAGGTGACGCATCATTCAAATTACCTGCGGTTTTTGGAGGAGGCCCGCATTGATTTCCTTGACCAGATCGGCTGGGGCTATGCAAAAATGGAGGAGGAAGGCATCATCTCGCCCGTACTCGCGCTTTCCTGCGATTACCGGCATACCACCACGTTCCCCGACGTGCTGACGATTCAGGTCACGATCGAAAAACTGACTGCGGTCAGGCTGGTGCTCGGCTACACCGTGCGCTGCGGGGAGAAGATTGCCTGCACCGCGACCACCACGCACTGCTTTATCAAGAACGGCAGCCCGCTGATCCTCCAAAAAGAGATGCCCGACTTCTACCGCGACCTGCGCGCGCTGTGCGCATAAAAAAACTCCGGCAAGCAGTGCCGGAGTTTTTTCGTCTGTCGGGCAAAGCCGACGCTTTTTATTTGTTCAGAATGAACTCGACGCGGCGGTTCTTCCACTTGTTCGCGTCGTCCTTGGGATCTGCCACCGGCTCGGTGCCGCCCTTGCCGTCGGTATCCAGACGGTCGGCCTTTACCTTGCGCTTGACCAAATAGCTCTTGACGTATTCCGCGCGTTCCTTGGACAGCGGCGTGAGCGCGCGTCCCCAGGCGGGATTGTCCGTCGTCTCCTCGCGGTCGTCGTCGGTCGTGCGGTTCGCGTGTCCGACGACGGTTACCTTGTAGGTGTCGAATTTGTTCAAAATCGTGGCGATGCGGTTCAGGATGCGCTCGTTGTTCGCCGCCTGCTCCGCCGTTACGCCGTCTTTCTTGCCCGGCGCGGTTTCTTTCTTGAAGTCCGCCGCGTCGCTGCGGAAGATGATTGACGGGACCGCCATCTTGAGCACGTCGCCCGCGCGGATGACCAGGATGTCGATGTTGATGTTGCCGGTGGCGGTGCTCGTCATGCCGAGCGTGTCCGTCGCGGTGAACACATACGGATAGTCCATCGCCGACTGCACCAGCTCGCCGTTGCTGCCGCGTCCGTCCCACACCATCTGCTCGGCAATGGCCGACTTTCCGCTTGTGGACCAGAACGCGCGTCCGTTCGGGTCGTTAATCGTGAACGACCAGTTTTTCAGGCCGACGGGGGTCACTGCTTTCAGGCGGATGAACAAGTCGTCGTCCGTGCCGTCGTTGTCGGGGCTGAAGAAGCCGGATCCCGTCTCGGTCGCCGTCTCAACGCTCAGCTGCGGCGGGGTGACGGCACTGATGAATGCCGATGATGCGGTATCGACTTTGTTGCCTTTCTCGTACAGCACCGCCAGCGAGCCGACGTACACGCCGTCCGCCACGATGTGCTGCGCGTCGTCCCGACCGTCCCAGGTAATCGCCGGGGGCAAGGTCGCCGATTCAGCGTTCGTCCAGGTACGAACGACGTTTCCGTCCGCACCCGCAATGGCGAATTTCCAGCTCGCGATGCCCTCGTTCAGCGACGGGCGGATGACAAAGCGCTGCGTGTCGCGGTTGCCGTCGCCGTTCGGGCTGAACGCGTCCCAGTCCGCCGTCACGTACACCGTCGTCGGGCGGTCGTCCACCACGATGTTGGTCAGATCCGTGCTTGTCTTGTTGCCCGCCACGTCCTCCGCGCTGAACACCAGCGTATACGTGCCGTCCGCGACTTTGTTGCCCGCGTCGTCCGTGCCGTCCCAGTCGAACGACGGCACGTTCCCCTGCCAGTCAAAGGTGCGCACCACGTTGCCGCGGGCGTTCACGATCGTGCCCGTCCAAGTGTCGGACGTGGAATCGGCGACTTTCACCGGGAGCGAATCCTTCTGACCGTCGCCGTCCGGGCTGAACAGCGTGTATGCCGCCTGCGCGTCGATTTTTGGCGGAACGGTATCAATGCCGAACGGCTGGGAAGTCGCGTTCGCCTCCGACCCGTTCGCCGACTTCGTTTCCAGAATCGCCGTATACATGCCGTCCGCACAGCGCGCGCCGTCAGAGCCGTTGCCGTTCCAGGTGAAGGCCGCAGGCAGGGCACGATCCGCCTCCTCGCGGTACACCTCGCGCTTTGCGCTGTCTACAATAGAAAGCGCGTAATGGCTGATTGAGCTGCCCTCTTTCATCACCGGCGTCAGGCGGATAGTATTGCGCGCACCGATCGGATTGAACGCGGCATAGTTCGCCGTCAGCATCACTTCGGTCTTGCTCGTGTCAAGGGCGAATTTCGTGCTCGTGTACGTTGCCGCATTTCCTGCCGCGTCCGTCGCCGAAAGCGTGTAGACGTAATCGCCGTCGGTCGCAAGCCGTGAGGCATTGTCAAGACCGTCCCACGGCACGGTCTCCGGCGGATACGCGCCGAACGCGAACGTCCGCACCGCAGTGCCGCGCGAATCGGCGATCGTGCCCGTCCAGTTCGTTATGGGCGAGCCTTCGTTGGCGGCAAACCGCTGCGTGATTGCCAACGTGTCCTGGTTTCCGTCGCCGTCCGGGCTGAAAATCGTGCCGCTCGTCTTGATGTTAGCCTCCGGCACTTTCGTGTCGAGCATGAACACCGGCGAAGTGACCGGGGTAGGCTCGTAGCCGTTCAGGTATTTTGCCGTCACGCGCGCCTGATATGAGCCGTCGGCGATCAGCTTGCCGTCCGCGCCCTTGCCGTCGAACGAGACGGAAGTCGGCGGATTGTCCGTGCCGTCCGTCTTCCAGCATTCCTTGCCGTCCGCGCCGAGGACGGTCACCGCCCAGCCGGTCAGCTTGTTGCCGCTCGCCGCATTGGGAAGCGGAATGCCCACGTCAAACTGCACCGACTTGCTCGCGTTCCCGGCCGGGGAAAAATAGCGGCTGCCGTTAATGGCAATGCTGATCACCGGCTTCTCCGCAGAATAGACCAGATTCGTGAGCGCGGCAGGATCGGAGACGTTGCCCGCGCGGTCGGTCGCACTGATTTTGTAATTGTACACGCCGTCGGGCAACGGCGCGCCGTTGTCGTCCGTGCCGCCCCAGTCAAAGGAAAGCGGCGCGCTGTCTTTCCAGGTGAACGTGCGCACGGCCGTTCCCGCGTTGTCGGTGAACACGCCCGTCCACAAATCTTCTTCCGAGCCGCGCTGGCGCACCTTGAGCGTCGCCTTCGCGCCTTCGCCAAAGATTTTGTCCCCGGCGGCAAGCTGCGTCAGGTCGATTTCCGGCGGCGTGTTATCGACGATGACGGTCAGCGGCGATGTCCGCGCGCTGTTCCCGTTGTCGTCGGTCGCGCTGAACGTGTAGTAATACGTTCCGTCGGGGGCGACCTGCCCGTTGTCCATGACACCGTTCCACACGACCGTGGCGGGAATCGTCACGCCCGTCTTGGGAGAGAACAGCGACCTGAAAAAACTCTTGAACGTCACCTTGTCTTCGCGCTTCTCTTTGTTGCCGATCGTGCGCACGACCGCGCCGTTCGCATCGGTGATGACAAAACTCCAGTCAACGATATAGCGTTTCTCTTTGATTTTCAGCGGGACGGCAAGCGTGTCCTGCACGCCGTCATTGTTCGGGGAGATATACACCGGCCCTTTCTCCGCAAAAACGGAAAGGGAAAGCAGTGCCGCACACGCGGCCGAAAGCATTTTTTTCATATCAGTCCTCATCCTCCCACAACGTGACGACCGGCGGCTCGGTATCTTCCTGCCCCAGCTTGAGCACCAGGCCCGCGGAGAACGCGTTCACGTCCTCGTACAGGTTGCGCCATGCGGCGGCGGCCGTAATCTCGCTCTCAGACCAGCCGTGGTTCGCCAGCATTTTGTTGTCCGCGCTGAAATTGAATTTCGCGCTCAGGGCGACCGCAGGAATGACGTTCTGCCGGTCGTTCGCGAATTCCCGCACGTCAAATTCCCATGCGGACGCGAGCCTGAACGTGGCGAAACGGAGTCCGCCGTACTCGACGGCAAGCCCGATGTCAATCACAAAATCCTGGAATCCCGGCGCGGCGATGTCGGTCGAACTGCCCAGCTTAAAGCCGTCCTTGTCAAGGAACACTGCCGCCACGCCGATCCGCGGGGTCGCGATTCCCGGCCACATACCGGCGCTCGTTCCTTTGATGCCGTGCAGGTTTTTGCTGTCCGTGTACATTTTTCCCAAATGCATCAGCGTGACGGCAAACCGCACGTCTTTCATAAAAGCAAGGTCGCCGTGATTGTAGATGACTCCCGTGTCCGCGTAGAGCGTCCAGTCCGAACTGGCATCGATCCAGAAGCCGCCGCCCGTCACGCCAATGCCGATTGACAGCTTGTCGTTGATGTCCTTCGCGACGTTCGCCGTGACGGCAATATTGTTCGCCAGATGCATGTCAATGAGCGGCGCGAACACGCCCTGCACCAGCAGCGTCGGCACGCACCAGCGCGTCGGCACGGTCGCTCCCAGCTGGAACGCCGTGCCGGTGCTGCCGCCCGCCGCGTTCTTATTCTTGTCCGTCATGAACGTAAAGCCCGCATCAAGGGCAATGCGCTGCTCAATGGCGGCAAGCGCCGGGTTCGTCACGACCGACGACGGCATCACATCGTACAGCGCACCGCCCGCCGTTGAATTCGCGCCCGCCAGAGCGAACGGCGAAGAAAGCCTCGGCAGGTTCTGTCCGCCTGCCGGAGGATTGTACGCAAACAACGATCCTGCGGCAAGCAACGCGGCCGCAGCAACCACCATCTTTTTCATCAGAAAAGCCTCCAGTTCTTTTATAACTTTATTCATTATATACTATTTCGTTTGTTGCCGCAACTTCCTTGCAAAGCACCGAAATATCCTGTATCATAGCAGTATGGCAAAGAAATCTAACAGCAAGGCGACCGGCGGCTCATTTTTGGACAAACTGCTCGACCTGTTCGGCGGCGGCGACCCGGAAGCAGACAAGAAACGAATGCTCAAGAACATCGCGAAAAACCTCTCCCACACCAAATATAAATTCTACAAGCCGAACGGCGACCAGATTCTGCCGATGTTCGGTAAATTCGTCTGGGACATCTACAAAATCGTCGGGCCGTGCCAGACCATTTTTTACAGCCAGGAGAATCCCAGCTATTTCAAGAACATGGTCATCAATGCGTCGCTGAGCGACCAGCAGAAAGCGCTGGAAGAAGAGCTGAGCGAAGAGTCGATTGCCGAAAAAGCCAAGAACATGAATTTCAAGGAGCTCAAGGCGCAGGTCAAGCAGGACTTGGATGCGTTCAGCGCGGGGTTCGAGGGCAGCACGATAACGCGCATCGACGACCTCTACAACCTGCTCAACGCATTCCGCTCGTTCTGCGTGTTCGACTATTACTTCATCCTCAAGAAATTCGACTCGACCTGCCGCGAGGGCGACTTCAACAAGACGCCCCGCTTCAATCCCATCGATGCCTCGTACATCACGGAAGATTTGAAGGATTTTGCGGCGGTCATCGCGGCACTGCCCGTCGCCGGCGACTGGAACGCGCTGCTCGGCATACTCAAGCAGGCAAAAGGCACCGAGCTAATCAAGCCGACGCAGTGGTTCAGGCTGACGCAGCGCATCGACGACGTGCAGCGCGGCAATATCATCGGCATGATGATTCAGCTGATTACCCGGAATCCGGCGTACCGCGTCACCGTCGATGAGAAACGCGAGCAGATTATCGAGCCGTACCTCGAAAAAATCCGGAAAGAGGCGAACGGCACGGTCGAACGGCTGGAATCCGCGCAGAAAAATTCAAAAGTGGACGCGCTGCTCACGCAGATTTTCAACACGACGAACATCAACAGCCTCAAGAACTACACCGACGAAAACAGCGAAAAATACGAAAAGAAAGAGCTTGGCTCGTTCGCATACGCGCGCGCGCTCAACTACCTCAAGGCATTCCTCGTGGAATTCTTCAAGCGTTCCGTGCGCGAGTACGCCGATTTGGTCCTGGTGCGCGGCCAGTGGGCGAACGCGCAGCTCAGCCAGCAGATGAGCGACGCATACAACGTCATCCTGCAAATCTCCGACAGCATCACCGCCTTTGACGACAAAATGGCAGAAACCGCGGAAGTGGGCATCAAGCTGAAGACCTACCTGCCGAGCGTGGAGCGCAGCAAGGAAGCCGCGAACATCGTGCGCACCGTCCTTGAGGATTCCAACGAGGAAGCGCGCGATCTGGTCGTCAGCTGCACCAAGAACATCATCATCTTTGCGCGGAACGTGAAGGCGCTCATCGACGACTACCCCAAAAAGAACAGCGTCATGATTGTCAACTGGAACGAGCTGGACCGCTTTGCCGAGCACCCCGTCAACGAGCTTGCCGTGGAAGTCTACAAGAAGATGTACCTCATCTCCAGCCTGATGCAGAGCCTGCTCGGCGGCGGACAACAGTAGCCCCGACGCACGAATCAGCGGCGGCTCATCATGTGCGCGCTGATTCTAGTGCCCACGAACTGAATGCACTCAACAAGGACGATAATCACCACGACGGCGACGACCATCATTTCCGTGCGGAACCGCTGGTAGCCGTAACGGATTGCCAGGTCGCCCAAACCGCCGCCGCCAATCGCGCCCGCCATTGCCGAATAGCCGATCAGATTGATGACCGTCAGCGTAACGCCGTCCACCAACGCGGGCAGGGCTTCCGGCAGCAGCACTTTGGTGATGAGCTGCCAGGTCGTCGAACCGGCGGCGCGCGCCGCCTGAATCACGCCCGCGTCCACTTCCCGGAGCGCGCTCTCAATGATACGCGCCACGAACGGGGCGGCGGCAATCGAAAGCGGCACAATCGTCGCCTTGGTCCCAATGCTCGTATGCAGAATGAGCCGCGAAAGCGGGAACAGCACGATCATCAGAATGATGAACGGGAACGACCGCAGCATATTCACCACGTGCGAGAGCACCTGATGCAAGACGGGATGCGGCGCAATACCGCTCGCCGAATCGCTCGTGAACAGCAGCACGCCGAGCGGCAGTCCGAGCAGGACGGAAAACAACGTCGAGAACAGCACCATGACGAGCGTCTGCCCCGTCGCCGCCGCGACCAAATCAAAAATCACCGATGCGCTCATCATGCGTCGGCCTCCTTTTCCACGGCAATGCCCTGCCCGCGCAGGTAGGCAATCGCCTTGCCCACATCGTCCGCCGAACCGTCAAAATCCATGACGAGCGTGCCGACTTTATTTTCAGACAACAGCTGAACGCCCGCCGCGCGGATATTGAACGCAATGCCAAACCGGTGCGCAAGGTTGCTGATGACCGGCTCGTCCGTCTGCGTGCCGTAAAAACGCAGTGTGTACTTGCCGCCGCCGTTGCTCCAGCGCACCATCCGTTCCGCGCCGTCCGCGGCGTTCTGCGGCAGGTGCGCGAGGAATCCTTTTGTCACCTCGCTCTGCGGGCGCATGAAAATATCCTCCACGCTGCCCGACTCCACCAGCGTCCCGTCGTTCACCACGGCGACATACCGGCACGCATCGCGCACCACTTCCATCTGATGCGTAATCATCACCACGGTCAGGCTCATCTTTTTCTGAATCTCGCGGATTAGATTGAGGATAGAAAGCGTGGTCTGCGGATCAAGCGCGCTCGTCGCCTCGTCGCAAAACAGAATGTCGGGACTGTTGGCAAGCGCGCGCGCAATGGCAATGCGCTGTTTCTGCCCGCCGCTCAGCGTGCTCACGGGAGAAGCCGCGCGGTCCGCCAGCCCGACGACCTCCAGAAGCTCCGCCACCCGCGCGCGGATTTTTGCCTTGGGCGTGCCGCAAATCTCCAGCGGATAGGCGATATTCTGCGCGGCATTGCGGCTTGAGAACAAATTAAAATTCTGAAAAATCATGCCGAGCCGACGGCGGCGCGCAATCAGATCCCGGTCGGACAAATTGTCCACGCGCTCGCCGCCAAAACGGACTTCGCCGGAATCGGGCCGCTCCAGCAGGCTCACCAGGCGCACGAGCGTCGATTTTCCCGCGCCGCTTTTTCCGATAATCCCAAAAATCGTATTGGAAGGAATGCGCAGGCTGATGCCGCGCACCGCATACACGCTGCCCGGCGCGGAAGCCTTCTGGTACGTCTTCACCAGATTGTTCAGTTCGATTTCCATTGCCGTATCATAGCATATTTTGCAAAACTATGCTACCAGCCGGGATTTTCCGCACGCGCCGGAACACTACAGGACTGAATCGATGAGTGCCTTGAGCTGCGTGTCCAACGAAGCCGCGCCGTCCGGCACGTCAGGCAATCGGTCGGCAATGCAGAACGTGCCGTCCGCGTTTGCCACAATCGCCCCGGCCGGTTCGGGGTCGGACGGAACGGTCGCTCCTGCGGGCGCGGCATCCTCCGCGTCAACGGGCACCAGTTCCGTCACGGGCAGGCGGTCACGCCCGAACACGCTGAACGAAAACGCCGTCCCCGCGCCGAGGCTCTCCAAGACAGTCACACCGTCCGCCCCGTCATCGTCCTGCCCGCCACCGACAGCCGATTCCTGCGGCATGGCCGGCGAATCATAGTCGGCAGGCTCGGCCAGTTCCACATCGTCCGCGTCCAACTCCTCCACGGGAAGCGGCTCAACTTCGGCACTGCCCCGGGACGCATCCAAATCGGAAAAATCGGGCTGCCTGACGCTGAACGAATCCGCGACAAAATTGCTGTTCAGACCATAAATGAGCGAGGGCGAGCCAAATCCTATCGTCTCGGTAAAATCCTGCGTTTCGTGCCGCGACGGGCGGTCCGCCAGCACATCGTCAAGGCGCACGAATCCGCGTATGCCCAGCGACTGCTCAAGGCGTTCCGTATCGTCGTCCTGCGCCGATTGCAGAAAAGCACCGACCGGCACCTCTTCCATGTCACTATCCGTATCCGCACGTCGTTCCATCATCTCATTCTCTTCGGCACTATCAGAATCCGCCCGCTGACCCGGCAACCGCGCAACAGCCGTCACCAGCCGAACGAATTCCGACAATCGTCGCCTATCATTATACACCAAAATCCTGAAATATGATAGAATACCGCCATGAAATTCTCGCTGAATACGATGCTTGCCGCCGCCGTCGGGGCGCTCGCCCTCATCATCCTAGGCGGAACGGTGCTCGCGCTCGCCACCAAACACGTGCCCGGCGCGGACCTGCGCAAGGACGACCCCACGCCGCAGGAACGCGAGGCGGCGCGCGGTGCGCAGGACAGAACGGCATTCACGGAGCTGGGGCGGCTGCGCGCGGCGACCGCGCCCGACGAGAACGAACGGCGGACGCTCATCATCATCACGCCGTGGCTGGAATACACGGGCGGCGACGCGGCATTCTACGAGGAACTGAGCAACAAACTGCGCTCCGTCCGCGCGATTATCACCGCGTATTTTTCCGGCTTTACCAAAGGACAGCTTTTGGCGCAGGGAGAGCAAGCCGTAAAACAGCAGCTGCTGGCACGCATAAACGAACAGCTGGTGCTCGGCAGCATCACCGCGATTTATTTTAACGACTACCAATTCTTGGAATGACGCAACAATATCCGCCGCGCAGTGTCTAACGGATAACGACACATTCTGACTTTTTATGAGGAGGATTACATGAACATGACCTGTCCTGCGGCGCAAGTAATCATCGCCATCATCCCGATCGTCGGCATCGTCATCGGCGGAACGGTCGTCTTTTTCTCGCTTTTGTGGCGGCACGGCGAAAAAAAATTGCAGATAAAGGCGGGCACCTACCGGCACGAGCGGTTCGACCTGAAAACCTGCTCGCTGTTCGTCGGTCTGCTGCTGGTCAGCGTGGGAGCCGTGCTTTCGCTTTTCTTTGCGGTGACCGAAGGCTTGCGCACCGCGCTGCTCGGCGGGCTGCTCCCGCTGTGCACGGGCATCGGCCTGCTGGCTTTCTACAAGCTCAACCCGGACTTCAAATCGCCTGATGCAGCATGACGCGATTCGCAGTATCGAGCATATCATCGCACAGCGGCGCGACGCGGCGCTCGTCAAGTCGGCACTTGCGGGCGACAGCGCGTCCTTTGCCAAGCTGGTGAGCCTGTACAAAAAACGTGTGACGGCGCTCGGCATGAGTTTTTTCAAGAACGCGGCGGACACGGACGATTTCTTGCAGGAAGTGTTCCTCAAGGTCTACCAGAACCTGCGTTGTTTCCGCGGCGAGGCGGCGTTCTCCACCTGGATTACGCGCATTGCCTACAACACGGCGGTCAACGCGGTCACGCGCCGCAAAGAAGCCCTGCCGATTGCGGACGAATACCTGATTTCCGACCCCGACTACACGCCCGAAGAGCAGGAAATCCGCGCCATCACCGCGCAGACGATAACCGAAGCCGTGCGCGCGCTGCCGCCCAAATACGGCATCTGCCTTGAGCTTTATTTTTACTACGATATTCCCTACGAAGAAATCAGCGTGATCACGGGCAATCCCGTGAACACGATAAAATCCCATATTTTCCGCGCGAAAAAAATGCTGCGGGAAAAACTCGAGAGGTTGCTATGAACACTGACTGCGAACACCTGATGGACGACTACCTTGCGCTCGACAAAAACGGACGCATTCCGCCGCGCCTGACGCGGCATTTGTTGCTGTGCAAGCAGTGCCGCTCGCAGGTACGGCTGCTCAGCCGGGCAGAAAAAATCGCCGCGCGGCCGCTTGCCGCGCACACGCCGCTGTCCGATTCCGGCGTCCTGCGCGTCATGCAGGCAATCGACCCGGCATGGTCGGAAGAAAAAGCGCAGCCATTCTCCCCGCGCAACTGGATTTTCGGCGGCATCCTGATGATTGTCTTCATGCTCGCGTTCAGGCTCTTCCGCGGCGCACCGGAAAACGACACGCTGTCGCTCGCCTTCTACCTGATTTTTGCCGTCGCCGTCATCGCCTACTGCGCCATTTTCGTCGGCACGAACCTCGATTTTCTCGTCAAGAAAAGAGACGAAATGCAGACGGCATAAAAAATCCCGCGCCATGCGCGGGTTTTGTCAGTGCCACAATGCCATCGGATTGACCAGCCGTCCGTTCTTGTACACCGTAAAATGCAGGTGCGGACCGGTGCTCAGTCCCGTACTGCCCACCTCGCCGATCTTCGAATCAAAATTCACGACCGCCCCGGCTCGTGTCGTAATGCGGCTCATGTGCCCGTACAGCGTCTGATACCCCGAATGGTGCGTGATGATTACGTAATTGCCATACGTATTGTTGTATCCCGTCGATGACACCCGACCGGGCATGGCGGCGTAAATGGGCGTTCCCTGCCGGCACGCCATGTCAACGCCGCTGTGGTACGACCGCTGCCCCGTAAACGGACTTGCGCGGTAGCCGAAATACGAAGTCAGGTACCAGCCGCTATGAATCGGCTTCTTGAACAGGTCGCCGTTAATCTCCGCGCGCTGCACCGAATCCATCTCGCCGTCCGGGACAAAGACCGTCGTGCCCGCAGCCAGCGAATCGAACAGCGCGAGCTGGTTGACCGCGGCGCATTTGTCGCCGTCCACCTCATATTTCTCCGCGATCGACGAAATCGTCTCTCCGTCTTTCTTGACCGTATACAACACGCCCGGAATCGACGGGACTTTCAAATACGTGCCGATCTGAAGCAGGCGCGTCGAACGGATATTGTTCACGCTGATGAGCGTGTCCTGCGTCACGCCCGCGTTCTCCGCGATAATGCCGATCATGTCGCCGGATTTCACGCGGTACACCGAATACGACAGCGGGGACGGCTCCTGCTCAGAATCCTCGCTGTCCGCACCGTCAATGATGTCGAGCGCAAGCTCCGCGCTGACGGGAATCCCCGATGTCTCAAAGCCGCCCATGCCGCCTTCCGCCGGCCGCGACTGCACGGTTACCACCGCCACGAGCACGACGAGCGAACACGCGCCCAACGTAATCGTAACGCATTCCAACAGTTTCCTAAGTCGAGAAAAACGTAGTGCCACTTGTCTGTCCTTCCACCCTTTTTGACGGCCGCATCAGTGCTTGTGCAGCCCGATCAAGTATGTCTCAAACGATTCCGAACGGCACGCCTCCGGCTTAAAGCCCTTCGCCGCCGCAAAAATCTCCCGCATTTCCCGGAGTATTTTCTGCTGGTCGCCGTTCTGAAACAGTTTCACCGCAAAATTGCCGCCGCTCTTGAGCATCGTGCGCGCGTACCACACCGCCATGCCCACCAAGCCCGCCGAACGCGCCGTATCGACCACCCGGTTTCCCGTCGTCAGCGGAGCGGCATCGCAAACAACCAAATCGAACGGACCTTCCTGCCGGATCGCCTCGCGGACTTCCTCATCGTTCAGGTCGCCCTGCACAAAGACAAGGTTGTCGCCCTTGACGTCCTTTGCCAGCGGATTCAGGTCGCACGAAACGACTTTTCCGCTGCCGGCAAGCGTCCTCAACAGGAACACCGTCCAGCTCCCCGGGGCAGCGCCCAAATCCAGCACGCGATAATGCTTCTTTATCATGCCGAATTTCCGGTCGATTTCCTGCAATTTGTACACCGACCGCGCCGGATAGCCTTCCGAAAAAGCCTTGCGTGACCAGAAGTCAGGCTTTTCATAGCTGTTTGCCATACTCCATTGTCGGTGTATTGTAGCAGTTTTCTTAACGTTTATCCACCGTTTCCGCGCGATATTTCAGAGGGGAAAAGTCTTTCCCCTAGGCCGCACTGCGTTGCGCCCATACCCCATTCTCCGGGGGACAGCCCCCAAGCCCCCGTTTCCCATCCGGGCGGAATATGCTACACTTCCCCGTATGGAACAGAACCCCGCGCCGCCCCCCGCGCTCGGCGAAAAAGAAGCGCGCCGCCGCCAGATGATTTTGTACGGCGCGCCCGTCAGGACGATTTTCACGCTCGCGCTGCCGCTCGTCTTCTACAACAGCCTGCACCAGGTATTCCAGCTGCTGGACACGCTCATCGCGGCGAACATGGGCGCGGGAGTCGTGAGCACCGTGTCGTTCGTCGCCCAGATCGAGGTGATGCTGTACGCCGTCGGCTCGGGGCTTTCCGTGGGCGGCTCGATTATCATCAGCCGCAGCTACGGCGCGGGAGACATGGCCGCCGTGCGCGCCCACATCAGCACGCTGTTCTTCACCTGCCTTGCCATCGGCGCGCTTATCCTGTCGCTCGCCGTGCCGTTCGCCCGCCCGTTTTTGCGCCTGCTGCGTATGCCGGACGACCTGCTCGGAGAAGGCACGCTCTATTTCATGCTCGCCGTCACGGGCATCATCTTCCAGTTCATCAACACGATATACCTCGCCACGGAAAAATCGCGCGGGAACACGAAGACGATCATGTGGTGCAACATGCTCGTCATGGTCACCAAGACCGCGCTGAACGCCGCCGTCATCCTGCTGATGAAAGGCGGCGCGATTTCCCTGCGCACCGCAATGCTCCTGCTCCCGGCGGCGACCATTACCGCGCAGCTGTCGCTCACCGTAATCGCGCTCGCCACCCTGACGAGCAGGAAAAACCCGTTCCGCCTGAGCCTCCGCGCCTGCGCGTTCCGAAGGACTTTCCTCGTGCCGCTCGCCAACCTGAGCATTCCCGTCTTTCTGGAGAAATTCATCTTCGCGTTCGGCAAAGTCATCGTCAACTCGATGTGCGCGGCCATGGGCAGCACCGTGGTCGGCGCGCTCGGCGTGTCGAACCGGCTCGGCGGCTTCAGCACCAACCCGCCCGCCGGATTCCAGGAGGCGGAGTCGAGCCTCATCAGCCAGAACCTGGGCAACCGCAACCTTGCGCGCGCGCTCGGCATCTTCTACCGCACGCTCGTCATCAACCTGATCATCGCGGCCGCGTTCTTTTCGGCGATGATGCTGTGCAAGGACCGCATTATCCTGCTGTTCGCCCGCGGAGACGCCGCCTTTGCCGCCGAAATCAACACGATCTACACCTACGAATGCTGGGATTCCGTCCTCGTCTCCCTCAACGCATCGGTCATGGGACTGCTGTACGGCTTCGGCAGGACGCGCGTGTCGATGATCCTGAACGTCGTCCGCCTGTTCGTCTACCGCATTCCCCCGCTCTTCCTGCTCATGCACTTCACGAACCTCGGCATCAGCGCCGTCGGAATCGCCATGCTCATCAGCAACGGCGCAGTCGGCATCACCTCGCTCATCGTGGCAATCGCATTCATCCGCCGCCTAAAAACCGGCACCGCCCGCATCGACCTCTAACGACAGCACACGCCCCGCCGCGTTCTTCCCGAACGGCGAAATGCCGTTGCCCGTCCCGACACGTTTTCGTCAAACGGCAAACCGCCGTTGCCCGTCCAAACGCAAAAGCGAGGAACAAACAAAAATTTTTTGTCTCCCCAACGCGAAGGCAAGCAACAAACAAAAAACGAAGCGGGTTCTTAGGGCAGTCGCCCTAAGCCGTGCTGGGA
>CAMWTK010000055.1 GCA_947177175.1 uncultured Treponema sp. | reverse complement strand
CTGCGGGGGTGTCCCCCGCAGCGGGGGTAGGCGAAAATGGTACGCAAAGTGAAAACTTTGCGTTCATTGGAGCCGAGGGGGAGGCTTCCCCCACCCTGAAAATGAGGCGCGTGGGTTTTCTATGCGCGGAAAAATTTTTCCGGCGGCGAAGGTTGCTATGACGGGGAGCGTGTTTCCGAGGAAAAAATCCCCGCCGAGCGGGATGCGTGATTCATCGAGCCGTTCCGTAGAAAAGTTTTGCCATGTCCACGACCAGAATGCCGCTCCGGCCAGTCTTGTAGAAATTGCTTTCTTCCCAGCCGACCACCAAAAAATCGCCGCTCACGCAGAAATGGGTGTACCGATATTCTTTGGGAAGCTTGGGCAGACGGAACGCAAGGTTCGCGCCGCCGTTCAGGACGGGACGATTTTTGAGCGCGCCGTTGAAATAGGTCGTGCCGTCGGAAAACACGGCGCAAATCCAGCCGTCCGCAATGATTGCCGTTGCCGCCGCGCCGTCTTCGCCGTGGACGAAAAAGCGCGGGGAAGTGCCGCCCGCCGTGTAGCACGTAAGCAGGAACGGAAAATCCGCCGGAATAGAACGGAGCAGCCCGTGCAAGCGCGCCGGGGCGGAAGAAAAATCCTGCGGCACGCGCGCGGCATAAAATTGCTCCTCGCTCGAAGGCGCAATCGTAATCTTTCCCGCGCGGGTCACCGGCTGCACTGATTCAAGGGCGAGGAGCGGTTTCCACTGCCGGTAGGCAAAATTCGTGCGCTCGTCGTCGGTCTTTTTGATTGCGGAAATCCAATTGTCGCCGTCAAACACCGTGCCGACAATTTCATACGCGCCGCTCACGTCCAAATCGCCATAGGTGAGCGCGGGGTACAGCATACGGTTTATGCGCGAAACGCGCACCAAATACGGCCGATTCTCATCGCTGCTGGCGGATTCGGCGATTGCCTTGTTAAAAAACGCGTTGCGGTACAGCGTAAAATACGGAATGCCGCGGTCAAACACCAAATTTTCTGCCGTGCTCGACCCAAACAGCCGGATGTCATGCACCAGCACCGGCTCTGCCGTGCCTTCAAACAGCAGCACGCCGAGGCGGTTCACGAGCAGGAAGCCGTTTCCGTCCACGTCCGTGTTTGCGGCAGACACGCGCAGGTTTTCCGTCCAGGGCTTGAGCGACTGCAACTGTGAAATCTGCGGCAGCTGAATCTGCACAAGGTTCGCGTTCGTAAAATAATACCAGGCATGGTCGTGTTCGTCCGCCGTCGCCGCAATCTCGACGACCGGCTCAGGCTCCGCTTTTTTCTTGCACCCCGTCAGCGTCAGCGCGACGCATACCACCAAAAGCAATGTTTTCATACGATACATAATAGAAAAAAAACGCCGTTACTTCAATATCACCCAAGTCGCGCCCGCGCCGCCCTGACTGCCGTCAGGATGCCCGGACATTCCCAAGTTCGGATTGCATTCGATGAACGTGCGCACCATTGCGCCGAGCACCGGGGAATTTTCTTGGCTGTGGTTGCCCTTGCCGTGCACGATGAGGATTTTTTTCAGCCCGCGCCGCTTGCAGTCGCGCACGAATTCGTCCAGCCGCGCCCATGCTTCGTCGCGGGTCAGCCCGTGCAGGTCGATTTTTGCGTCCGGCGGCAACGAGCGCAGGTATTTGGGGCTGCGCATATTTGTGTCCTGCGCGTGGGATTGGGCAATACGGTCTTTGTCCACCACGCCGTACCGCCGCAGCCACAAATCCATGGGGGCGACCGTTTTTTTCGCGTCCTGCGCCATGATTTGCTCTGCCGTGTAGCCCTGTGCCCGCGCCGCCTTTTCTTCCGCCGTGGGCGCGTTCGCCTTTTTGTGCGAAACCTGCTGTTTTTTCTGCCGAGCCGACGCTTTTTGCTGGTCAGCCCACTGATTCAAAATATCGCCAAAATCCATCAGTCTTGCTCCTCAAGCGATTCGACCCGTACCCACCCGGCAGCCTCATCGCAGTCAATATATGCCCAGCCGCCCGCCCGCTCCCAGACACGCACGTGCGTACCGACCGGCAATGCCGCGCCAGCCGTCGCCGCGTCATCGGGAACGGGGCTGACGACCCCGCCGCGAAACACCGCGTAACCGTGCGCGCCTTTTGCCCGCGCCCACCCGAACGCAAGCAGGAATACCAGCGCAAGCACGGACGGAACGAACGCCCACCGGCGGCGAAACAAAAACAACACGACAGCAAGCACCGCACACGCGACCGCCGCCGCAAGGAGGACACGCGCACGCGCTTTTCCCGGCACAGACGGAACGGGTTTGCCGTGCGCCCCGTTGTCCGAACCGTCATCGTCCACGCCGTCAGCGGAAACGGGCTGAAACGCTCGGGCGAACACGCCGTCCTGCGGATCAGCATGCGCCGTTTTCTGCGGCGCGACAGCCGACGGACGCACAATCAGCCGGTACGCGGGAAGGGCAAGGTTGACGCGCGAGCCGTTATACGCGACCGCCTCTATCGCAAACGGCGGAACAGCATACGTGCCTGCCACCAGCGGCGTCCAATCAAAGCGCGCGACGGGAATCACAGCGGGAGAAAACGTTTTGGACAGCGGCTCGCCCCGCGCAAGGGGAAAGCGTTCGGTTTCGGTAAAAATCGCGTTTTTGGGCACGTCCCACGAAAAATGCAGCAGCTGCGGGCAGTATTGCGCAGACAGCGTACAGCGCACCGTCTCGCCGACGGAAACGGTAATCGCGCCGTTCCGTGGAACAACGCGGGAGCGGGCAGTCTCAAATTCGAGCGAAAGACGCGGCAGCAGCGTTGCCGGATCTTCGTAAACGGTCACCGGCGCAAACGGAACGGCATAGGCGCGGCGGCTAACATACACGGGAAGCGGCGGAAGCCGGGGCGTTCCTGCCGCAGCGAACACGAACTGAAACTGCAATCTCGTGCCCGTGTCGCCGCCCGCGCCGGACACCGTTTCTTTTTTTGACGATATGAACCGCACGTCCGCCGGAAAATCGGGAAGCTCCGCGCGCACCAGCGACGGGTCGATGCCGTCCAGCGTGAGCGTGTAGGTGCACGGCTGCCCGACAAAAACCGTCTCCTCCGGCGGCAACAATTTGAGCGCGCGGATTGCTTCGGGCGAAAGCGGTGCTGCCGCCAACGGCGAACATACCGCCGCAAGCGCGGCAATCAGAAATCGATGCCGCCGTCGTCCTTTTTGTTCGACTGCATTTTTTTCCATTGGTTTTGTTCGTTCTCCTTTATGAGCGTAAAAATGCCTTTTTCAAGCGCGGAATCGTCCTCGCCTTCGCCCGCCTGGCGCATTTCTTTTTCCGCACCCTGCGCCTGACGCATCGCCGCCTCAGACTGGCATAATTCCAGATTGATTTTCGCGTCCCGGTTGGCAGGATCGGCAAGAATCGCCTGCTTGAAGCATTCGACCGCGCGTTCGTTGTCGCCCTGCTGATGCGCAATCACGCCTTCGTTGTAAAACGCGGCACTCCGCAGCGAGGCAGGTGCGTCGGGGGCGATATGCTTGAGCCGCGCGTCCGCCGCCGCGAATTCTTCCTGCGCAAGGTAGGTTGCCGCAAGGCCGAACACCGCGTACTGCACGAGCACGTCGTCCTGCGCCGCACGAGCATCGCTTTCGACCTGTAAGAAAATCGCCGTCGCCTGCGGGTATTTTTGCTGATACCACGCCCATGCCCCCCGCGCGACCGCCGCGTTTCCGCGCGCATTGCAAGATGACACGAACGGCACCAAACCACACGCCACAAGCACCGCCGACTGCCGGAGCGACCGTGCGGAAAGCCCCGCCTCACCGACGACGAACGACGCGACAAAACAAATGAGCGCGAACAGCAGAAAAAACGCGCGCCGGTCAATATCCTGCGATTCGTAGGCAAAAGCCGTGCCGTCCGCGCCGTCTGCCGAAAGCGTGCGCAACAGCCGGTACGCCGAGCCGGATTCCGCCGCGGGAATATACTGCGCCAACGCGCCGCGCGAGCGCCGGGGAAACGCCGACGCTTCGTTCGCCCTGTCCGCGCACGAACGCAATTTCTGCGCCTGCAAGACCGTATGCACGACCGTCGTGCCATCGCCCGCCGTCACGTCCGCCCCCGGCTCGCTGCCAAAACCAATCAACGCCACGGGAATTCCATAGCGCACCGCGTCGTCCACTGCCGACCGCAAGCCGCCGTCCGTCTCGTCGCCGTCGGTGAACACCCACACGTGCGCCGCCTGTGCCGACTGCGGGGGAAACGCCGTGACTGCCGCCGCAATGCCCCGCCCCAGCCGCGAACCGGTCGCCGTCATCAGTTCGGGGGAAAGCACGTCCAACAGCGTATGCACGGACGCAAGGTCCTCGGTCAGCGGAACGGCAAGCACGCCATCGCCCTTTGCAATCACCACGGAAACGGACGGCGCAGGCATCGCGCCCAAAAGTGCCTTCGCATACTGCCGCGCCGCCTCAAGCCGCGTCATGCCGCCCACCGCATCGCGCGCGTTCATGCTGTAAGAAATATCAAAGACAAAGCAAACGGCATCGCCGCTTTTCTGCACGGGGACGATTTTTTTCCCCCATGAAATGCCCGCGCACGCAAACACCACACCGACCCACGCCACCGCGCGCAGCATGATTTTTGTGGCAAGCGCACGACGATCCCGCCGGACTGCCGTACCGCCGTGCAGACTGCCCAACGACGCGAACAGCCGTTTTGTCCGCGCGAACAAAAACACGAGCGCAGGAATGAGCGGCACGAGCAGCAAGAACGCCCCCGGATGCGCACAGCGAATCATAGTATCTCCCCCAAAAACAGCCGTTTGAGCACCCATGCCGCCACGAGCGCGACCACGCCCGCAAACAAAAACCGCTGCCCGAACGGCTCGTCAACCGACCGCACGTAAAATGACTGCGCCACGCTTTCCAGCTGGCTGATTGCCGCAAGCCGTTCCGCAAGCGCGGCGGTATGCACCACACCAAAATACTGCCCGCCCGCAATCCGCGCGATGTCCTCCAGCGGCGCATGGTCAAATTCGGACGCATAATAGCCGGAGCGGACGCGCCCCGTTTCGGGATCGACATACGCAATCGGCACTGACCCGCGCGTTCCGATCCCGAACGTGTAAATCGTTATGCCCTGCCGCGCGGCAAGCCGAGCCGCCGTCTCGGGATGCACTGCCCCGGCGTTGTTCTCGCCGTCGGTAATGAGGACGATACATTTTTTCGGTGCGGACGACGCAATCAGGTGATAGACCGCCGCGCTCAATCCCACGCCGATTGCCGTGCCTTCGCCCAAGCCGCCCGGCGCAAGCGCATCCAGCCGCCGCAAGAACACCGTCTGGTCAGTCGTGGGCGGAACGACGGCGGCGGCTTCGCTTGCCATTGCCACCAGCCCGAACGCCGCGCCCTTGTTCGCCGCCACCATCGTATGCAGGGCAACTTTTGCCGCCTCAAGCCGCGTCATGCCCGCAATGTCCTGCGCCGCCATGGACGGACTGGTGTCAAGCACGAACAGAATATCCGTTCCTTTTGACGTATAGACTTTTTCCTGCCGATGCACCAAAGGATTCGCGAGCGCGACGACCAGAAGCGCGTAGCCCGCCCCACACAAAACGCCCGCCACAATCGAAAAGAACCGCCTGACCGCGCCGTTCCAGGAAAACGTCTTGCCACCCCAGTCGGACAGCGTAAGCGGAAACGAAACGCGCCGGAACACGCCGACCTTGCGCAACGCGAACAGCGCGAACGGCAAGAGCAGCAGCACCAATGCAAACGGATGCTCAAAGGTCGCCATGCGCACCCCCAATCGATTCCACTGCGTCCACGGCAACACTCAGCAGCAATTCCTTTTCGCCCGCAGGCAAATCGGCAGGGGCATAGCGGATATAATCCGTCCGATTGAACAGATACAGCAGCTCCTCCAGCATCGCGTCCTGCGCCTCGTCCAACGCGCCGCCGCAAATCGCGCTCACCGCCGCATACAGGCCGCCCGTCTCCACCGCCGCAAACGGACAGGCAAACCGCTCGGAAAGATACCCGCGCAAAATATGCTGCACCGCCGCGCAGAAATCGCGGTCGTCGGTATCGTCATGCCGAACGGCAAGCGCGCGCAGTTTTTTCAGCACGGCACGCATATTCCGCCGCGCGCGCCGCGCCGCAAAAAAATCGGCAATGGCAGAACGATGCAGCAGCACGAACGCCGCCGCAACAAGCACGAACAGAAAAAGCACCGCAATCACGGCAAGCACCGCCGTCGTTCCGGGCACGACCAGCGGCGGAGACGGCGGACGGAATCCCGGTGCGCCCGACTTCTCTACGATGGAATTGATTTCAATCGGATCGAGCAGCACCGTATGCGAGCCGAGCGAAAACGGCGCGAACGCAATCGTCCCGACTTTCCAGGCGACCAGCGTGAGCGTGAGCGTGTATGCCGAGCCGAACCGGTCGAGCGACGCGGAAAGCACCGTGCAACGCTCGCGCTGCGCGGCAAACGCAGGCCAATCCGTCGGCATGTCCTCATGCGTACCATCGTCGCAGACGAAAATCTCCGCGTCGGTATGAAAGATATACCGAATCTCCACCGTGTCGCCCAGATACGCGGTTTCGGGCAGGGAAATCTGCACGGGAGCAGACTGTTCCGGGGGCATTTCGGCAGGCAGCGGAAGTGCAATGCACCAAACGAACAGGGCAACCCCAAAAAACGACCTCATCAGCGCGACCTCTGCGAAAAAAAGCGGGAAAGCACCTGCACCGCGTCGTCCGCCGTAGAAAGCGCGAGCGGATACGCGCCGTGGCGCAGACATTCCCCCTGCCAAAAATCCGTGCGCTGGCGGTTGTCCTCAAACCATGCGCGCCGGAACGACGCGGACGACGTGGGCAACATGCGCCGCTCACCCGTCTCGCCGTCCATAAACGGCACCGTGCCGACGGCGGGAAGTTCCGTGTCGCAGGGATCGGTCACGTGGAGGGCGACCACATCGTGCTTGCAAGAAAGCCGCGCCAGCGGCTGCAACCATCCGTCCGCGCGGAAATCCGAAAGCACAAAGACGAGCGACCGCCGCTTAAGCAACGTTCCCGCCCCGTTCAGCGCGCTCGCCAACGCAGACCCGCGCACGCCGCCGCCGACAAGGCGGTCAAGCCGGGAAAACAACGCCATCACCTGCGCGCGCCCCGCCTTTGGCGCACACGCCCACTGAATCGCCCCGTCAAAAAACACCGCGCCGACCGCACACGCATCCTGCTCCGCCGCGAACAACAGCACCGCCGCCGCCTCGCTCGCCGCCGCAAGCCGCGCCCGACCGGCACTCCCCGTCAGCATTGACGCGGAGCGGTCAAGCACGAACAGCACGTGCAGTTCCCGGTCCTCCTCATACTGCTTGACGAACGGCTTTCCCATCCGCGCCGTCACGTTCCAGTCAATCGAACGCACGTTGTCGCCGATCAGATACTCGCGCACGCCGCTAAAATCGATGCCCTGCCCGCGGCTGACCGACCGGAACGCGCCCTGCCGCAAGCCGTCCGCAACCGTCCGCGCGTTCAGGCGCAACTGCTGCGCGCGGCGCGCCAACCGGCCGCGGTTCTCGTCCAAGATTCGCATTACGGCAACGCCACCGTCTGAAGCACGCGCTCAATCACATCGTCCGTCGTCACGCCGTCCGCCGCCGCCTCATACGAAAGCACGAGCCGATGCCGCAGCACCGCAGGCGCGGCAGCCTTCACGTCCTCCGGCAGTACGAACGAACGCCCCGCAAACAGCGCGTAAGCCTTGGCGCACTGCAACAGCGCAATCCCCGAACGCGGCGACGCGCCGTAACTCACGTAGCGGGAAATATCATCCTTCTTCACCGCAGAAACCGCAAGCCGCCCGCCCGCCTTTTTCTCCGCCGCCGGGCGCGTGAGCGCGACCACGGAGACGATATACGTCACCAGCGCGTCGTCGCAGGTCACCGTCTCAAGCAAAGCGCGGCACTGGGCAATCTTCTCCGCGTCCAGAATCCTGTCCACCGCAATGTCCGCCGCATGACCCGCCGTCCGCACGATCTGCGCCTCTTCCTGCGCCGTCGGGTACGGCACGGTCACCTTGATCAGGAAACGGTCAAGCTCCGCCTCCGGCAGGTTGTACGTGCCCTCCTGCTCAATGGGATTCTGCGTGGCGAGCACCAAAAACGGCGACGGCAGCGGGTACGTCTCGTCGCCAATCGTCACCTGCCGCTCCGCCATTGCCTCCAGCAGCGCGCTCTGCACCTTTGCCGGCGAACGGTTGATTTCGTCCGCAAGCACGATATGCGTAAAAATCGGTCCCTTGCGCACCGTGAACCGCCCGCTCTGGCTCTCGTACAGCAGCGTCCCCGTCACGTCGGCAGGAAGCAGATCCGGCGTAAACTGAATCCGCTTGCAGCCCAGCCCGGAAATCTCCGCGAACGTCCTGACCGCAAGCGTCTTCGCAAGCCCCGGAACGCCCTCAAGCAACGCATGCCCGCCCGTCAGCAGCGCGATCAGAATACCGTCAACCACCTGCCGCTGCCCCACCAACCGCTTAGCAGCCTCCGTCCGGCACGCCTCCAAAAGCCTCTTGCACGACTCAAAATCACTCATGCCCCCAGTATACCACGGAACGCCACGCCGGGGGAAGTCCGCCCGCTCCCCCGCGCTCATTGACAAAATGCTTTTTTTGTATAATAAAATATTTTCAACCGTACACTGCCGTGCGTGGTGACATTACTATTTTTAGGAGGGGCAATGAAAAGCATCAAGAAGTATCTTTAATTATCATAGCGGCACTCGCCGCTGTCTTGGGGTTCGTCGCGTACGGCGATGATGATCCGTCTACCGTTGCTGTGTACAAGGCAGACGCAACTGTTGCAACATACACGGTGACGTTCTATGACGACGACACATTTTCGGTAGTTGGTAACTCATCGCAAACAGGCGATGTGGAGATGGCGAAAGGAACGCACACGGGTGACCCCGCAAAAGACGAAACAATCACACTGACTTTTTTGAAATTGCAAGTGGCGCATCACTTACTGGTATGTCGGGCGACTACACGGTTAAGAGCAGGAAAGTTAAAATACTCGGCATCACCTACACTCGCCAGTAAGCGGCTTGTAAACTGAATCATACCCCCCCGTCAAACGGGTGGTTTGCACTTAGCCTATAAGGCTAGGGGCTCAAGCGGGGACTTAAGTCCCACGCTCTCACTGGCGCTCAAGCCTATTGCGGTCTGTCACCCGCAGCCCCTCAAAAGGGCTTTGGCACTGCCTGCTGCCCCTGAAAGGGTCCTGGTATTCTTTCTCGGCAACCTTGTCCATCGCTATATCATGGGCCTCCTGTTCCTGTATGTACTTCCTTATGGTCGCCTCGTTCAGGCCGACCGTGCTTACGTAATACCCCTCTGCCTAGAAGTGGCGGTTCCCGAACTTGTACTTCAGGTTCGCGTGCCTGCCGGATATCATCAGGCAGCTCTTCCCCTTCAGGTATCCCATGAACTGCGACACGCCGTGCTTCGGCGGTATGCTCGCCAGCAGGTGGATGCGGTCGGGCATCAGATGACCCTCGACGATCTCCACTCCCTTGTAGTTGCACGGCTGCCGCAGTATCTGTCCGATGCTCTGCCGGTATTGCCCATATATTGCTTTTCTCCTATACTTCGGCAGGTATCGCCAGATACGCAAATACTATGTGGTATTTGCACACCCATTTCGTATGGCTCAACGAACCCCTTGTGTTTGCCATCTGCTTTCCTCCTCGGTGTTGCGCAATAGACTTGAACGACCTATTGTACACCTTCGGGGGAAAGTTTTTTTTGCTATAAGCCCTTGCCCTCCACCCGCATAGCGGGTGGTTTCTTGTGAAAATATTCCGCTTCGCTCCATATTTTCACCGGCTCACGAGCCCATAAAAAAGGCGCGGCAAAAACCGCGCCTTTCTTTTTTCTGCCCGCCTTTTACCCAAACGCCCCCCGATCCGCCGTTTCTTTATAGCAAGGAAAGTTTTCCCAGCGTCCGGAAAGAAAAAAACAGCACACACAACGCGCCGGGGCGACACCCGGACGCTGTAGGAACAACGCCCGGGTATGGTTATAATCCTGCCAAATTACTCTGAGACCTTAATTGCTTTCATATTAATTGATATACCACTGGCAAAAGTACCCGCATAAACAACTGTGTCCTCGGTAATATCGACAGTAAATACATGATCCTTGTAGTTTGCATTCGCCTCACCCGAAACCGTTCCAAGATCTTTATAGTCCGTGTACTGGTAGCATTCGTTCTTAAAACTATCTGTTTCGTTATTGCATCGAGTTTCGCACATACGATAATCTTCTTTGTTCCGGCGGGCGCAGTGAACCAAACTGAACCGTCTGCATCAGCCGAGAGTTGGAAATAGCCACTTACGCCTTCGCTAAGCATACCACCAACCCCATTTCCGTTTGAGGTCTCTTTTACATTCTTACCAGCGGTAATCTTTCCGCACCAAACTTTGTTGAAGTTAAACTGCTTACATATTCAACAACACTCCATGTCCAGCCTTCGTATTTACCGCTTCCATTGGTTTCAGTATCCTCAGCCTTGACAGAAATCTCAATCTCCGCAGATTCTACCGAGTCGCCTACTGTCGCGGTCACCGTGATTGTCGCCGTGCCTTCCGCAACCGGCGTGACGGTCGCCTTCGACGGGTCGTCGGAATCCGCCGCGACCGCCGCGACGGCCTTGTCGCTGGAATACTATGTGTAAGCCACTTCGCCCTCCGGGAAGTCGCTCACGACCGCCACAAGTTCAAGCATCTCTCCCATTTTCACCGTCTTCTCTCCGGTGATTTTCACGCTCGGGTCATCCTCATCATCGCCACACGCGGGGAACACCGCAAGCATGAACACCGACGCTGCCACGAGCAGCGCGATTCTTGAAAGTTTTTTCATCATTTCCGTTCCTCCTAGGAAAAATGTTGTGATAGCTATATCATGCTATACAATGATGAAAAAATACTGTTTTTTTTATAGTTATCGGACTACTTTGCGCTCGTCTTTGACAGGATTCCTGCCCGTCGCGGGCGCAGATGTGCGTTCCTGCATAGGCCGTTGCCCGTTCTTGGCAATGCCGGTCATTTGCGCTATAATTGCCGTATGATACATCCTTTGGCACAAGAACTGAATGACGCGCTTGCCGGTTCGGTGGCGGGCGACTTGCTTTCCGATTTGGGGAAGCGCATTTTTTTTCCGCGGGGCATTATCGCGCAGGGCGCGGAGGCAAAGAAGCTCGGCACGGTGGCGAACGCGACGGTGGGCATGACCGTGGTGGACAAAAAGCCCGCCATGCTGGACGCGATACAGCGGCTCGCGCCGGAACTGTCGAGCGCAGAAATGGTGGCGTATGCGCCCACGGCGGGCGTTCCCGGCCTGCGCGAGGCGTGGAAAGAGACGTTGTTCGACAAAAATCCGTCGCTCGCGGGCAAATCGTTCTCGCTTCCCGTGGTCGTTCCCGGCCTGACGGCGGGCATCTCATATCTTGCTGACCTCTTCGTGGACGAAACAAAGCCACTGCTCGTGGCGAATCCCAGCTGGGACAATTACGCGCTCATCGTGGAGAGCCGCCGCGGCGCGGAACTGCACCGGTTCTCGCTGTTCAAGGACGGCGGCTTCAATATTCCCGCGTTCGAGCGGGCGGTCGCGCAGGAAGCGGAGCGCAGTTCGGTGCGCGTGTTGCTGAATTTTCCGCAGAATCCGAGCGGCTACAGCCCGACCAACGCGGAGGCGGAGCAGATTCTCGCCGTCATCAAGGCGCAGGCGGAACGGGGCACCAAGCTGCTCGTGTGGTGCGACGACGCGTATTTCGGGCTGGATTATGAGAAAGACATCTATCCGCAGTCGCTGTTCGCGCAGCTGTGCGACATGCATGAGAACGTCCTTGCGGTCAAGATTGACGGGCCGACGAAAGAAGATTTTGTGTGGGGATTTCGCTGCGGCTTCCTCACGTTCGGCGGCAAGGGGCTGACTGAGGCGCAGTATGACGCGCTCGTCAAAAAGATGATGGGACTGATCCGATCGTCGGTCTCGTGCTCGTCTTCCGTGCCGCAGGCGATGCTGTTGCGCGCGTTCAAAGACCCGCAGATTGAGGCGCAGAAAAAAGCCCTGCGCGACGTGCTGGAGCGCCGTTATCGTCTGGTGCGCGCGTTCCTGGACAGCCATTCGTCAAACGTGCTGACTGCGTTGCCGTTCAACAGCGGCTATTTTATGAGCTTCGACACCGGCACGGTGAATGCGGAGGCACTGCGCACGTTCCTGCTGCAGGAAAACGGCATCGGCACGATTTCGATTGACGAGCGGACGCTGCGCGTGGCATTCTCCAGCGTGGACGAAAACGACATCGAGCGCGTGTACGCGGCAATCTATGCGGGCGCAGAAAAACTTGCGCACTGAACGGCGCGCCGCGCGGACAATCGCGCTCGCGTTCTGCGCCGCGCTCTTTTTCGGCTGTGCGGCAGACCGCGCCAAGCCCGTCGTCATTTGGACTGACCGCGCGGAACTCGCGCGGTACGTGGAACTGTTCAACGCGCGGCAACAGGCGGAACGGGCGGTCGTCGTCTACAAGTCGCCGCTGGCAAACGCGCTGCCGCCCGCAAAGGACGAGGACGCGCCCGACATCATCATCGGCAGCTGGCTCAAGGATTCGCGGCTCAGGCGGCATTTTTTGCCGCTGGAAAACCTGTTCGGCGGCAATCGCCTAAATCCGGACACGATATATCCGCACCTGCTCGCCTACGGCGCGGCGGGCGCGCACCAGTATCTGCTGCCGGTCAGTTTCAACGTGCCGCTCGTCATGTTCTCTGCCAAGCACGCGGAGCGCATTCCCGATGCATACATGCTCACGCCGGAAGCCATCCGCGATGTCGCCGCCGCGTTCAACGCGCAGAACAGCCGGGGCATCTACACGAACATGGGCTTTGCGCCCAGCTGGAATCCCGATTTCCTGTACGTGCTGGCAAAAATGAACGGGCTTTCGTTCCGGGAAAAAAAAGGCGCATACCATTGGGACGACGCGCTGCTCAGCCAGACAATCGACTTCCTCAAAGCCTGGACGACCGAAAAGAACACGTCCACTGCCGCAGAGCAGGATTTTGCGTTCAAATACCTGTACACGCCCGGCTACCGTCAGGTGGAAAGCGGACGCTGCCTGTTCGCCTACACGTCGAGCGATGCCCTGTTCTCCATTCCCGACGACCAGCTTGACGACATCGACTTCCGCTGGATCGCAAAAGATTCGTTCGTGCCCGTCAAAGACGACATCGTGATGATGGGAATTTTCCGGCATTCGGACAACACGCAGGCGGCGCAGGCGTTCGTCCTTTGGCTCATGCAGGAAGAGACGCTGCGCGCCATCATGGATCGGACCGAACGGATGCCGCTGAACGTGAGCACGTTCGGGATTGCGGGCGGATTTTCTGCCGTGCGCAGCGTAAACGAGCGCGTGTTCCCCTCATACTACCGCAACCTGCTCGGAAATCTGCCCGACCAAGACGCAATCAAGCCACCGCCGTCATTCCCGTTGCGCTGGTACAGTTTCAAAGCCTATGTCGTCATCCCCTACCTGCGCGACACGACCAACACCACGCTCACAAAAACGCCCTCGCTGGAAGAACGCATTACCGCTTGGTCAATGCAATTCAATTAAATTGCTCAACTATTTTCCTCATGCGCCGATACTCTCACTAGGAAAAAAGTGGGAGGAGCGAGGTGCATTATGGGAAACGCAATTTCTATGAACGCATACAGCTACAATAATGTCGTCTCAGGCACGGGCGGAAAACTCTATGTTCCCGTCAAACCGTCTTCGGTCGTGTACGCGCAGTTCGACCATATCTCCGGCGTTGCCGCCGAGGCGAATCAAGACGGCATTTCCATTACCAAAATTCAGATCCTCAATTCGCTCATCAACCAGATGGTCACGATGAAGCATTCGCCGGACGCGCCGACGGTGGCAAACGTACCCGACGGACAGGTGGACGCGCTGATCGAACAGTACCAGAGCCAGCTCCACAATGCCATGCAGACGGCGCAGGTGTCGGGCTACGGACTGGCAGGCGTCATGCCGGAAGCGGGCGCACTGTTCAGCGTGAGCGTTTAACCGGAACAAACGGTTCGGCGGACGGCCGCGCAGAGGAAAACTGCATGCATTCGTTTTTTGACAAAATAAAAGAGACCTTCAAAGAAAGTGCGCGGCGCATACGCGAGACGGCAAAAGCGGCGGCGGACAAAATCGACGAATCTGCCGCGGAATTGTCACGGCGAATCAAATCCGCCGCGGCGGGCGTGAAGCAATCGGCGGCGGACGCATTCCGTTCGTTCAAAGCGGCATTCAAACGCCCGGCGGGAGCGGCGGATACAAATGACGGCGCAACGTCCACGCAATCAACAGAACAGAACGCGGCGGGCGCAGATAACGGAGCAGCGGCCGCGCAATCGGCGGAACGGGGCGCGGAATCCCGCACTGGCGAACGCGGCGGCGCGCGGCAGGCGGACGCTTCCGGCGGAGCAAAAGCGGAGACGGGCAATGCCGCATCCCCGCACGAACACGGCGGACGGCAGTGCCATACCAAGGCGCGGCGATTTCTTGTCCATGTCGTGGATATTCTGGCGGGACTGCTGTTTTTTTCCGCCGTCGTCATCGCGCTCAAGCCGGACTTGCTTGACTCGGCATTTCATATTTCAGAGGAAACAATCTATCAAAACGACATTCCCCGTGTCATCGAGATGTCAGAAAAAGTCGGCAGTTATTTGATTCAAATCAAAATAAGTCAAACTATTCCGTCAGACTTAAAAATCGCCCGGAACATTTTTGTCGCGCTGTTCCTTGCGCTGTACGTCGTGCTGAAAATCGTCGTCGTGCTGCTCGCAAAAAGCCCGGTTTCGCAGAAAACCGTGTCCGCCCTGATGATCGCGCTGACAATCCTCGCCTGCGCACTGCTGGCGGATAAATTCTGGATTTTCACGGCAATTTGCCTCATCGCGAGCGTTGCCTTCGCGTTTTCCTGCGGATTTCCGGCGCGGACGATTTTCAGGAAGTTCGCCGTCTTTGCCGCGCTCGCGCTGTGCTGGTACGTGGGGGCGCATATTCTGACGAATTACGACGAGTGCCGAAAAACGTTGCACGAAATGGGCGCGGCAATCGCCCGGTTCGGGGAAAAAGCCGTCGCATTCCTCATGGCACTCAGGCTTCCCGTGCAGGCATAAGCCCGTGCGAACGAATGCGTCTGCGTATTGCCCTGCAATGAAAAGGCTTCTGAAAAAATATGACGAGCAAAATGCAAATCGAAACGGCCCGATTGATTTTGAGGGAATACACGCTTGACGATTTTGACGCGCTGTATGAGATTGTGTCGGACGCGGAAACAATGCGGCATTATCCTAAGCCGTTTGACGAGGCGCGGACAAAAAATTGGATTGAATGGAATCTCAAAAATTA
>CAMWTK010000054.1 GCA_947177175.1 uncultured Treponema sp. | reverse complement strand
AGCCCATGGCTTTCGCCGCGTCCAGGCCTGTCGCCCGCAGCCCCTTGAAAGGTTTTCCGCTCTCGCAGCAAGAAAAAGCCGCCCGTAGGACGGGCGGCTTCTCGTGGCTTGCTCTTACTTTTCCTGTCCGGTCAGTTCCCTTGCCTTTGCCTCGATGGCGGCGGCGAGGGCTGTTTTGTCATGTTGTTTTTCGGTGATGATGCGGACGAATGTGCTGCCGGCGACGACTGCCTCCACGGAGGGGGCGAGTGCTTTTGCCTGTTCGCCGTTTGAGATTCCGAAGCCGCCGTAGATTTTCGATCCGCCCTCGCTTGCTTTTGCGAGGAAATCCAGCGTCGGCTTGTCGATGGTCGTGTCTGTGCCGGTGATGCCCGTGCGCAGGGCGCAGTAAATGTACGGATAGCCTGCGTGGGCAAGTTTGTAGAGACGTTCCGCGCTCATTGACGGGGCGGCGACGGGAATCGACAGCATGCCGTTTGCTGTGCAGGCCGCGGACAAGCCCTCGTCAAAATCGAACGGCAGGTCGGGAATAATCATGCCTTTTACGCCTACCGCTGCGGCTTTTTTGCAGAATGCCTCAATGCCAGGCGTATAAATAAGGCTTCCGTAACTCATCAGGTAGAGGGGCGTTTGGGGAAACTCTTGGTGAATTTGTCCGATAAAGCGCAAGCCGTCTGCGGTGCGGTACTGACGACGCAAAACCTGCGTGCAGGCGGTCTGGATTGCCGGTCCGTCTGCGCTGGGGTCGCTGAAAGGCAGCTGGATTTCCAAGATGTCCGCGCCGCCGCGAATGAGGGCGCGTGCCGCTTCTAGCGCAATCTCGTCGGTGGGATAACCGGCGACCAAGTGGCTCATCAGTTTTATCTTTGTCATATTTCGCTCCTGTGGAAAATGGATTCGTTATTTTTGTGCTGCGTAGACAAGATTCCGCACGAATGCGCGCGGCAAAATCCTGGCAAGCGCGACGGCAATGCGGACGGAAAGCCCCGGAATGGCAAGCGTTTTGCCTCTTTTCATTGCGCGGTAGCCGTACCGGGCGACCGACGCGCTGTCTGCGAAAAGGAAATGCCTGAACAGACCCGATGATTCCGCTTTCGCCCTGTTCCAGAATGCCGTTTTGACCGGACCGGGACAGAGCGCGGTGACCAGTACGCCCGATTGCATCTTTTTGAGTTCGACGGAAAGCGCCTCGGAAAAGGAACGCACGAATGCTTTGGTGGCATAATAGACCGCCATTTTCGCGCCCGGCATGAACGATGCGACCGAGGCGACGTTCAGAATGCGACCGTTTTTGCGCGCAATCATTGCGGGCAAAAACAGGTGGGTGAGTTCGGTGAGCGCGGCGATGTTCAGCTGAATCATCTGCCGCTGTTTGGCGAGGTCACTTGCCGCAAAAAATCCCCAGTCGCCGAAGCCTGCGTTGTTGACGAGCACGTCCACGGGGATATGGTTCGCCTGCGCAAAATCGAAGACTGCATGTGCCGCGCCGTCTTCGCTCAGGTCTTTTGCGAGCACCGAGACCGAAACGTGGCAGTCTGCCTCCAGTTCTGACTGAAGTGCAAGCATTTTTTCGGCAGTGCGGGCGACAAGGAGCAGGTCGATGCCGTCTTTGGCGAACAGCCGCGCGAGTTCCGCGCCGATTCCGCCGGATGCCCCGGTGATGAGTGCCGTCATTTTGCGCTTCCCATGATTTTTGCGTCGTGGATGTCTTTGTTGCTTTCCAGGCGTTCGATTTCGGCATGCAGGAAGTCGAGCCATTTCTGCGGGCGGAACACCGGGCTGGTGATGAACACGTCTTTGTCGCCGCGTCCGCTCATGTTGATGACGATTGCCTGATCGGCGGGGATTTCTTTTGCGATTTTCATCGCCGCCGCCCCCGCATGCGCGCTTTCCAGCGCGAACAAAATGCCCTCGTTTTTGGCAAAGAAACGGACCGCTTCAAGCGCGTCGTCGTCCAGGATTGACGTGAACGCAATGCGGCCGGAGCGGCCGAGCGCGGCGAGCTGCGGACCGATGCCGCAGTAGTCCAGTCCGGCTGAAATGGAGCGCGTGGGCAGTGCCTGCCCGTCCTCATCGAGCAGGAAACGGCTTTTGTATCCTTGCAGGATGCCGTCGCGGGCGGCGTTCCCCGTCATGCGGCTGGCATTTTCGCCGACGTTCGGGCCGATGCCGCCCGCCTCTGCCCCGATGAGCCGCGGTTCTGTCTCGTTGATGAACGGCTCAAAAAAACCGATGGCGTTCGATCCGCCGCCCACGCAGGCGACCATCGCGCCGATTTTGATGCCGCGCTCAGCCGCCTGTTTTTTGACTTCACGGCCGATGACGCTTTGGAATTCTCGCACGATGTCGGGGAACGGGGCAGGTCCGAGCGCGCTGCCCAGCACGTAATGCGTGGTGTCGGGGTGCGCCGCCCAGTCGCGCATGGCTTCGTTCACGGCATCTTTGAGCGTGCGGCTTCCCGACGTGACGGGCTGCACGGTCGCGCCGTAGAGTTCCATGGCGGCCACATTCGGCTGCTGGCGGCGCACGTCGATTTCGCCCATGTACACCGTGCAGTCAAGCCCCAGCTTTGCGCACGCCGCCGCCGTTGCCAGCCCGTGCTGGCCCGCGCCCGTTTCGGCGATGATGCGTTTTTTGCCCATGCGCTTTGCGAGCAGGCACTGGCCGATCGCGTTGTTGATTTTATGCGCGCCGGTATTCGCCAAGCCTTCCAGCTTAATGTAAATCTGCGCGCCGCCGAGCAGTTTTGTCGCCGTAGGGGCAAAATAGAGCGGTGTCTCGCGGCCGATATAATCGCGGCGGATGACGGCGAGTTCGTCCGAAAATGCTTTGTCCGCCATCGCTTCTTTGAAAGCGGCGGCAAGTTCGTCAAGCGGGCGGCGCAATACTTCGGCGACATACTTTCCGCCGTAGGTGTCAAAAAATCCATCGGTTGATACTGGCATGATAGTTCCTTTGATGTTTCTATTTATAGTAACATTGTACCACAAGTGCCGTTCCGTGTCAATGGGACGAAAAGCAGGGCGCGTCCCTTTTGTGTCGCTCGGCAGATTTCGGTTCTTTTTCCGTGCCGGGCAGGCATTGCGCAATGTCGAGCAAGCCTTGCGCAATGTGGAGCAGATGTTGCGCAACGTCGAGCAGGCTTTGCTCAATGTCGAGCAGGTCTTGCTCAACGTCGAGCGAACGTTGCTCAATGTCGAGCAGGTCTTGCTCAACGTCGAGCAAGTGTTGCTCAATATGGAGCGAGTATTGCTCAATGTTGAGCGAATGCTGCTCGGCGTGAATACTACGGGAAAAGGGTGTCGGGGCGATAAAAACAAAAAAAGTCATTAAACTATGCCCCGAATGCGGAACATAATCTTAATGACTTTGCTGAAGATGTGGCATCACCGTATTGGTTGCCGTTAATCTAAGATGATTATCGGACGTGCGCGCCAATACATCAAGTTTTTTCTGCCGAAAACCGGTTACTTTTTTTGAGCTCGGCGAAGAGTTTTTCCAGTTTGGCGGCATCTTTTTTGCCGGGCGTGGATTCGGTGCCGCTTGCCACGTCGATCAGCTCGGGGCGGAACGTGTCGCAGACGACGCGGACGTTTTCCGGCGTGATGCCGCCGGCAAGCCACAGGCGTGTTTTGCGGGCGACTTTCTCTACGAGCGCGTCCGCAATGCGCTTGCCCGTGCCGCCGGGCAGCAGCCCTGCCTTTGCGTCGATGAGGATTCGTGGCTCGCCGCGCAGGCGGAGCGCGTCGATGTGCGCGAGGTCGGTTTCGTCGCTTACGTTGACCACGGCGTAATGGGCGAGGTCGGTGTCCGGCGTGGCAAAGAATGCGTCCGCGCAGCCGTGCAGCTGTATGAAGTCGAGCACGCCTTCACGCACGAGGCGGCGCACGGTCTTGCCGTCGTCGCTGTCCGCGTCCACAATGACACCGACCAGCTTTGGCGCGGGCGTTCCCGATTGCCGTGCCTGTGCGCGGATTTCACTGCTGATGTGGCGCACGGTCGCTTCGTCTGCGCGGCGCGGGGAATTAGCCCAGAAAATGAATCCCAGAAAATCCGCGCCCAGTGCTGCGGCCATGCGTGCGTCGGGGAGGTTGGTCAGTCCGCAGATTTTGACGGACGGTTTTTCGCGCGGCTTTTCCGCGAATTCCCGCCATTGCGCGGCGTTTTGCGTGGGCGGTGTGTCCACAAAGGCGCTCACCAATGCACGCGCGTCGGCGGGGTTGCGGGCGGCGGCTTCGCCCAGCAGCATTCCCGAAAAGCCGAGGCTGCCGGCGAACCGTGCCGCCTCGGGCGTGCGGATGCCGCTTTCAAAAATGCAGCGCGCGTCAGGACCGAGTATCGCCTTGATGCGTGAGAGCATTCGGGCGGGGGTGAGCAAATCGATGGAAAAATCCTGCAAGTCGCGCGCGTTTACGCCGCACACGATGTGCGCGGGCGGTACTTTTTGTGCGGCGGCGGCGAGTTTTTGCAGGTCGTCCGCGTGGCGCACTTCGATGAACGCCGTCATGCCGCGCTGCGCACATGCTTGTGCCATGGCGGTCAGCTCGTCGGCGGAGAGCATCCGGGCGATGAGCAGGACGGCATCTGCGCCCGCGCGGTAGGCGACGTCGATTTCGTCGGGCGAGAGCAGGAAATCTTTGCGCAGGATGGCGACGCGCGGCGTACCGTTCTGGCGGGCGTATTCGTCCACGGCGCGGGCGGCGACCTGCAAGTCGTCAAGCGAGCCTTTGAACCAGTGGCGTTCGGTGAGCACGGAAATGGCTGCCGCTCCGGCGGCGGCATACTGCCGTGCCGTCTGCGTCGCGTCAAGGTGCGGGGCGATGTCGCCTTTGCTGGGGGACGCGCGCTTTATTTCAAGGACGACGCCTTTCTGCGTGATGAACGGCACGGGTGCGGCACGGGTACGCCGTTCGGGGACGGTCGCGCCGAGCGTACAGCCGAGCGCAGCGATGTCTGCGCGGCGGCGGTCGGTGATTGCCTGTAAGATGTCGTGCATAGAATGCTCCTGCTTATGCCAATGCCTCGCTTGCCCGGATGATGTCCGCGAGTTTTGCGCGCGCCGTGCCGTTTTCGATGGCGGCGAGTGCCTTGTCGTAGCCGTCTTTGATGGTGCGCGCCTTGCCGCTGATGTACAGCACTGCGCCGGCGTTCAGCGCGACAGCCGCCTTGATTGCCGGGCGGCCGCCTCCGTCAAGCACTTCACGCGCGAGCGCGGCATTTTCTGCGCCGCTTCCTCCGGCAAGCTCGTCCGCGCACATGTTGGTGATGCCGTATTTTTCCGGCTCGATCGTGTAGCGGTATGCCTTGCCGTCCTCGTTGATCTGGAACACGTCGGTGGGAACGCAGGGGCTGATTTCGTCGAATCCGTCCCGGCTGGCGACGACCATGACGCGCTTTGCGCCCAGGGATTTTGCGGCGCGCGCGTAGTCTTCCAACAGGGCGGGGCTGTATACGCCGAGCACTTCATATTCTGCCCCGGCGGGATTCAGGAGCGGCCCGAGCACGTTGAAAATCGTCTTGATGCCGAGCACCTTGCGGATGGGGGCGGCGAATCGCATGGCGGCGTGATAGACGGGTGCCATCAGGAAGCCGAATCCGGTCTGCCTGACCAGCTCCGCCGTTTTTTCGGGGGAAGCCATGATTTTGATGCCGAGGCTCTCAAAGAAATCCGCCGCGCCTGACTTTGACGAGACGGCGCGGTTGCCGTGCTTTGCCAGGGGCTGTCCGCAGCTTGCCGCGACGATTGCCGAAAGCGAGCTGATGTTGAAGCTGCCCTTGCAGTCGCCGCCCGTCCCGACGATTTCCGCAAGTCCGTGGTTTTCCAGCGGGAACGGTGTTTTCTTTTTGAGCAGGACTTCCGCGCAGCCCGCCATTTCTTCGGCGGAGGGAAGCCCGCGCGCACTCATGGCGGTGAGGATTGCGGCGGTCACTTTTTCGTCCAGCGTGCCGTCGGTCAGGTTTTCCATGAAGAGCGCGGACTGCGCGCGGGTGAGCGGCTGCTTTTCGTCGATGAGCTGCGTCAGGTACTGCGCGACGGGCAGGTTTTCGCGGCGGTAGTGCAGGAACGCGCGGAACAGGTCGTCCCCCGCCTGCGAGGCAATGCTTTCCGGGTGGAACTGCACGCCCTCAATCGGGAGCGTCTTATGGCGGATGCCCATGATGTCGCCGTCTTTCGCGCGGGCGGTCACTTCAAAGTCGCCGCTCAGCGTACTTTCGTCGATGACGAGCGAATGGTAGCGCGTGAACGAGCCGCTTTTCCCGATGATGCGGAACAGCCCGCGCCCGTCAAAGTCCATTTCTTCCACGATGCCGTGGCGGATGTATTTCGCCTGCACGATGGTCGCGCCGAATGCCTGCGCGATCGCCTGATGCCCCAGGCAGATGCCCAGAATCGGCACTTTTCCCGCAAAATGCCTGATGGCTTCTATTGAGATGCCGGCTTCGGAGGGCGTTCCCGGTCCGGGGCTGATGACGAGGTAATCCGGCTTGAGCGACTCGATGTCCGTGACGGACGTTTCCTTTGAGCGCACGACGGTCACGGTATCGCCGCTCAGCCGCTCCAGCGACTGCACGACGTTGAACGTGAATGAATCATAATTATCGACGACGACTATCATAGTTTCCTCCGCTCCCTACTGTTTTGTTCCGTCAAGGACTGAGCGGAGCGCGCCCAGTTTTTCGTTGGTCTCTTCCCATTCGCGATCCGGCTCGGAATCATAGACGATGCCGCCGCCCGCTTGCAAGGTCCAGGTCGTGCCCTGCTTGAGCGCAGTGCGAATGGCGATGCAGAAATCAAGGTCGCCGTTGCTTTGCAGGTAGCCAACCGCGCCCGCGTAGAAACGGCGTTTCGTCTTTTCAAGGCGGCTGAGGATTTCTATCGCGCTGATTTTTGGCGCGCCGCTCACTGTTCCGGCGGGGAACGCCGAGCGCAGGACTTGAATCTGCTTGATGCCGTCCTGCACGGTTCCCTGCACGTCGCTCACGATATGCATGACGTGGCTGTAGAATTCTACGTCCATGTAGCGCACGACTTCCACCGACCCGCTCTTGCAGACGCGCCCCAGATCGTTGCGCGCCAAATCCACGAGCATCAGGTGCTCGGCTTTTTCCTTGCCGTCGTGCAGCAGCTCGGTGCGCAAGGCTTCGTCTTCGGCGGCGTTCTTCCCGCGCCTGCGCGTTCCGGCAATCGGGCGGATGGACGCGATGCCGTCACGGACGCGCACGAGGCTTTCCGGCGACGAGCCGACCAGCTGCCGGTCGCCGAAGTCGAGGTAGACGAGATAGGGCGAGGGGTTGACCGAGCGCAGGCGGCGGTATATTTCCAGCGCGGAATTGGCGCAGTCCAGCTGGAGGCGGCGCGAGGGCACGGCCTGAATGAGGTTCCCGGCGACGATTTCTTTTTTGAGCGCGAGGACTTTTTCTTTGTATTCGCGCTCGCTCTGCGCGAGGTCGGTGACGGTGCGCACCGGCTCGGCGTCTTCGGGCGGGGCGAGGTAGGTGAAGTCCATGTCGTCGAGCCGCTTGGTGAGTTTTGCGAGCGCGCCTGCCAGGTCGATCTGGTGCTCGTTGTAGTTGAGCGCGAACACGTGCAGTTTTTCGGTGAAGTGGTCGAACACGATGTACAGGTGTCCCGCGATGAATTCGCTTTCGGGAACGTGCAGTTCGTCGGTCTGCGGGGCGAGCGTGATTGTGTCGCAGCGCGCGCAGAATTCATAGCCCAGGTAGCCGATGCCGCTTGCCGGCACGGGAATGGCGTTTGGCATACGCTCGCCGCGTTCGTCCGTGACGGTGGAGAGGTCGTTCTGTTGCGCGACGTACAGCAGCGCGTCCAGAATGTCGGTCTGGTGCGGCTTGCTGCTCCCGCGCGCGACGGTTTCCGCAGCGTCTGCCGCCTGCGTGAACGGCACGCGCCGCCCGTCAATCAGAAAGGCGATGCCGTCATCGTCCTGCACGATATGGAACGCCTCTTCGGTCATCAGAATGGAATAACGCTGTTTCCCGCGCGCGAACGACGCGCTTTCCAGAATGACTTTTGCGCCGATTTTCCGCGCGAGCGAAAAGGGCGTGTACCGCTCGCACGGCGCGGAAACATACAATGAATCGGTTCTTGCCGACATACTGCACCTCTCAATGGCGTTATTATACATAGAAACAGTGTTACTGTCAATAGAAACATCGAAAAGGCTTTGCGTTTGCCTTTATAATATGATAGAATAGAACGACGCATGGGGAGCATAGCATGATACTGACCGTAAAAAACCGCAGCGCGCTGTTGGACAAAGATTTGCGCATCGTCCCGGAAGATACGACGAAAGATTTCTTCACCTATTTTGATTTTCAGTGCGACCGCATTATCGATTTTGTGCACCCCGACGAGCGGCAGCGGTTCGTCGATTTGGTGACGGGCAAGCACGGGCGCGACGACAACCGCTCGGACGTGTTCCACCTGTTCAGGAATACGGGGCAGTTCTGCTACAATTTCGTGACGGTGCGCAATGTTCCGGGCGATTATGCGGCGCGAATCCGCCTGTTCGATATTTACGAGGCGATTGAATTTGCGCGCGTCGCGGCGGAAGAGAACGGCATGGTGCGCGTCGCGCTCGGCCTGACGGACGAGTATCTTTTTTCATACCGGATGTCCGACACGATGTTCCGGCTGTCGCATTATACGCAGGGCCGCGAGGTCACCGTGTTTGAGATGCCCTTCGCCGCCTGGAAAAAGCAGATGGTTGCGGACGGCCTTGTCCCGGCGGAGGAAAGCGACAAGCTTGACGTGCTCGAATACGATTTGACGGAGTTTCCCGCGAATTTTACCGTAAAGCTGCGTTGCGCGATCCGCACGGACGGGGCGGTTATGGAAAACCTGCGCTTCATCGGCACGCGGCGCGAGGGCATGCACGGATGTCACGAAGAGCGTTTTATGATCGGGCGCATTCTGACCGACGAATCGCTCCGGCAGATTCATCATGCGCACAACCTGCTTGACGAGCTGCATCTGGATGACCTGACGCAGGTCTACAACAAGAAGACGATAGAAAGCTACGCCGAGCAGAAAATCAGGTCGAAGCCGCCCACGAGCTTCGCGCTCGTCATCGTTGACCTTGACCATTTCAAGCCGGTGAACGATTTGTACGGGCACATGGCGGGCGACCGCGTGATTGCCCGCGCCGCCGCAAAAATGAAAGAGATCGTGGGCAACGACGGCGTTGTGGGGCGCATTGGCGGCGACGAATTCATGCTCGTCCTTGACGGCATTGACAACGTGCAGATTTTGCGCGGCATGCTGCGCGCCGTCATGGTGCAGGTGCACAAGGAATTCGAGGGCAATTTTGAGGGAATCAACATCACCTGCTCAATCGGCGCGGCGGTCTATCCTACCAACGGCACGACCTACGACGAATTGTTCCAGAAGGCGGATTTCTGCCTGTACCGCGCGAAGGACAAGGGGCGCGACCGCTACGTGTTTTTCCGCGACGACTTGCATACCAAGGATTACGAGGCGGCGCAGGCGGCTAAGAAAGGCGGCAAAAAAGCCGAGGGGCGCGAGATGCAGGAATTGCAGTATATGCGCCACTATATACAGCAGCTCGCCGTCAATCCGCGCAAGGCGGTGCTGGACACGCTCCGCCACATGCTCGGCACGTACGCCGCCGACAGCATCACCGTGTATTACGGAAAGGAAATGCGCCGTGTGCTTTCGGTGGGCGCGGAACATGCCAGCATGGCGGAAGCGCGCTATGCGCTGGGCGACGAATTCAAGTCACTGTTGCAGGACGGCACGCACGTCCGCGTCGATTTTATCGCCTCGGTGCCCGCCGCTGCAACCCGGATGCTGACGGAACTGCGGCATCGCAAGCAGCACTCGTCGATTCAGTGCATTATCGGCACGAAGGACGATATCCGCGGGCTTGTCTCATTTGATCGGCTGTGCGCGGCGGCGCGGTGGGCGGAATATGAGGTGAACTGCGCGCTGCTGTTTGCGGCAAGCCTGAATTTTGTTGACATGGCGGCGTTTGAGGCGGAAGCGTCATCAAAATGCTGAAATCGGAGTAAAAGGAAAAAGGAGACGCAAGATGAAGGACACGACGATTGTATCTTCCAGTGCGGTGGGACAGCATCTGGAGCGGATTGGCGCGGGCGGACAGGTTTCGTACCTGATGTTCAACAAGAAGAAAATCAGCCTGACGGCAAAAATTACGATCGGACGGAGCAGCGACTGCGACATCGTGATTGACAACAAGCTGGTGAGCCGCCAGCATGCCGTCATTCAGAAAATCCGGGACGCATATTTTTTGCGCGACGACGGCAGTACCAACGGCACGTTCCTGAACGACCGGCGCATTCCACAGGACAAGTACGTCAAGCTGAACGCGGGCGACAAAATCACGGTGGGCAGCGCGAGCTTTATGATGTCGTAGCCCATGAATGCGGTGCTTTCTGAACTCGGACAATTGTATGACGCTCACGCGCTTCCTGCGCACGACGATTTGCTCGCGCTCACGGAATCGGCGATTACCGTGCTGGAAAACGAATCCCCGTCGTACCGCCCCAAGCCGGACGGTCATGCGGCGGGCGGCCTGCTTGACTTTACGGACGCGCCGGAACTGCCGCTGATTGTCGTCCCCGACTTGCACGGGCGCGGCGATTTTTTCCTGCATTTGCTGCGCTTTCCGCCCGCGCGGTGGGGCATTGGCGGCTGTGCGACCGTGCTTGACGCGCTCGCGGATCATGCGCTGCGCGTCGTGTGCCTGGGCGATTTGTTCCATACCGAGCGGCGGTGCAAGGCGCGGTGGCTTGCCGCCTGGGACGCATACGCGCGCGGCGACTTTGAGAACGAGGCGATGACCGCCGAAATGGAAGAGAACCTGACGCTGTATCAAATGGTGCTGCGGGTGAAGAATGCCTTTCCCGCGTCGTTCCATTTCCTGAAGGGAAACCACGAGAATATCCTGAACGAATCGGGCAGGGGAAATCATCCGTTCCGAAAATTCGCCGACGAAGGCAACATGGTCTACGATTTTATGGCGAGCCGCTACGGAGACGGCGTGCTGCACGTGATGAGCGTGTGGGAGCATTCGCTGCCGATCTGTGCCGTGTTTCCCACTTGTGTGGCGAGCCATGCCGAGCCGAAAGAGCCGTATACCAAAAAGCAGATTGTGGCGTACCGTGACCATCCCGCCGTCGTGCTGGGGCTGACCTGGACGGCGAACGACGAGGCTGAGAACGGCAGCGTACGGAAAAACCTGCGCACGTTGTTGGGCGCGGATCGCGCGAAAACTGCCGTCTGGCTTGCGGGGCATCGTCCCACCGACGATCGGTACGCGCTGAGGCAGGACGGCGCGCTGGTGCAGATTCACAGCCCTGACCGCGAGCAGGGCGCCGTCATCATGCCGGGCAGCCGTTTTGATGCGGAACGGGACATCCGTCCGCTTTGTGACGGGCAATCATAGGAGAACATAATGAAACGAACGATGATTTTTGCGGCCGCGCTCGTGCTTGCGGCAGGGGCGTTCGCGCTTGATATTGGCGACGGGTGCGTGGACGGCGCATGTCCGATTCCCGTTGCCGATGACGACGGGCGCGAAGTGTATGCGGTCGTCTCTCCCGTGGGCTATCATGCCGTGCCGATGATTCAGCAGGCATCACGGCTCGACACCCTTGCCGGAAAACGGATCGCGCTCGTCGGCGGGTCGTTCATGGCTTCGGTCACGCACGGCGAGCTGAAACGCTGCATTGAGGACGCGTTTCCCACGGCGCGGGTGTTTCTGTTCGACGAGGTTGGCTCGGCAGGTCCGTATTCGGTGTTCGGGCAGACGGAAAAAGTCAAGGCGTTCCAGAAATCCTTGCAGTCGCTGCATATCGACGCGGTGATTGTCGGGAACGCGGGGTGCGGGTTGTGTACGACCAAGGAATGCGGGTCGGCGATTGCCGCGGAGTACGCTGGCATTCCCACGGTGACGGTCGGCGCGCCCACGTTTGTCGCGCAGATTCATTCCACGGGCGTGAACCGCGGCGTTCCCGTCTTGCGCGCGGCGGAATATCCCGGCGCGTTCGCTTCCCATGCCGCGGACGAGCTGAAGAAAAATACCCGCGAGGTGGTGTGGCCGCAGGTCAAGGCGTTGCTCACCTCGCCGATTACGGCGGAAGAAATCGCGCGGTACGCGCCCGACGGCAAGCGTCCTGCCGACGAAATCGTCTATTACGGCAATTTTGATGAGATTCAGGATTTCTTTGCGGTGAACGGCTGGACGGACGGGCTGCCCGTCGTGCCGCCCACGGACGAAAAAGTGCGGTCGTACCTTGCCTTTACGGATTATGACGGTACTGCCGTGCTGGGAACGTTCGCGCTTGCCTACCGCGAATGCACGGTCTACACGGTCGCGGCGAATGCGGTCATGGCGGGTGTGCCGCCGGAATTCATGCCGATCTGCGTCGCGTTCGTGCAGGGCATGAACGACGGCCCGTGGCGCAAGCCGCTCGCGAGCACGCACGGCTGGAGTCCGTTCGCATGGCTCAACGGACCGCTCGCGCGGCAGCTCGGCATTGACAGCGGGCAGGGCATGATCAGCGAACAAGCGAACAAAGCTTTGGGGCGGTTCATCGACCTGTGCATGCTGAACGTCGGCGGCTATTATGTGAAAGAAAACCGCATGGGATCGTTCGGATACCTGACACCGTTCGTGTTCAGCGAGGACGAGGAGGCATGCGTCCGGGTCGGGTGGCAGCCCTATCAGGTGACGAAAGGCTACGGCCTGAACGCGAACACGATTACCGCGGGCAGCGCGCTCGCCTGGGGGAACAATATCACGCCCGCCACCGACGACGCGGAAAAAATCATGGAAATCATGGCGTTCGACATTACCGAAAAACAGCAGAACGGCCTGGGCAACACCAATCCGCACGTCCCGCGTACGGTGTTCATCACGGAATACGTCGCGCGTGACCTTGCAAAGGCCTACCGCACCAAGGACGAATTGGAGGACGCGCTGATTGCCACTGCCCGCCGCCCGCTCGCGCTCCGTGCCTACGCGCACTACTGGGCGAACACGGGCAGCCAGCAGTTCCGGCGGCGGTCGTTCGGCGAGCATTGCGATATGCTGGCAAAAGACGAGGCGGAGCAGGCGGCGCGCACGCCCGTGCCGGAATGGCTCAAGCCGCTGATTAAAGATGACGGGCTGATGACCGTCGCGACGATGAAAAAAGGCGAGACGGCGCTGCTGATTGCGGGCGACGCGAGCCGGAACAAAGTACAGGTCGTGCCCGGCGGCGACTACGTGACCACTGAAATCCGCCTGCCCAAGAACTGGAACGAGCTGGTCGCGCCGCTCGGCTACGAGCCGATCGAAACGTTCTATTTGGAAGCGGATTTCGCCGCCCCCGAACAGAGCGCGAAGCCGCCGCGGAAAAAGCAGGCGGCACAGCCGGATCGCCCGCAGCGTCCGCCTCGTCCGTCCGCGCCGTCGCGCCCGAGGAAATGACGTTGGCTCAGCGCGGAAACGTCAGAAAGGACGGCGGCGGATTATTGACGATGTGCGGGAAAAATCGGTAGACTAAGGCATGGCAGACGAAACCATAGCAGCTCCTGTCCGGCAGACACGGGCGGAAAAAACGCAGGCGGACGACACGCCGCAGGCAATCGGAAAATACCGTATCATGGGGCTGGTCGCAAAGGGCGGCATGGGCGCGGTGTACAAGGCCGTGCACCCCACGCTCAAACGGCTCGTTATCCTCAAGAAACTGACGATCCGGCGCAATCCCACGGTGCGCGAGCGGTTCAAGCGGGAAGCGCAGATCCTGCTTGACCTGCATTCGCCGTACATCGTGCATCTGTACGACTACTTCATCGAAGGAAACGCGCATTATATCGTCGAAGAATTCGTGGACGGCATGGCGCTTTCCGACGTGATCGAAAAGCAGGTCGCGCTCGGCACGGAACTGTCGCTGCTCGTGTTCCTCGATGCCTGCTACGCGCTCAAATACGCGCACGCCAAGGGAATCGTCCACCGCGACATCAAGCCCGCGAACATCCTCATTTCCCGCCGCGCCGAGGTAAAACTCGCCGACTTCGGCATCGCGTCAAGCGAGAAAGGCGACGACCTGCGCGGCGACAAGGAGACCGGCGGCGGCACGGACGACAACCTGACCAAAATGGGCATCACGCTCGGCACGCCCGCCTATATGTCGCCGGAGCAGGTGACGGACTCGCGCTCGGTGGACAAGCGCGCGGACATCTATTCCATGGGCGTGATGCTGTACGAGATGATGACCGGCGCAAAGCCGTTCGCCTCGACGCTTTCCGCGGAGAATCTGGAGAACATCAAGAAAGGACGCTACATCGACCCGCGTTCGATCGACCGCTCCATTCCCCGCCCGATCTGCGCGATGATGCGCAAGATGCTCCGGGCAAACCCCGACCGCCGCTATCAGTCCGTCGAGCCGATTATCGCCACCGTAAAGAAATACCTCGCGCGCTTTGACACCCACGCCATCCGGCTTTCGCTCGCGCAGTGCGTCATCACCAAGCGGCAGTTCGCCGTGCCCGCGTTCGCGCAGAAAAAGCAGACCGTGCGCACCGTCCTGCTCGCCGTGGCGGGGGCGTTCGCGCTCGCCGCCGGCGCCCGGTACGCCTGGACGCAGGGCTTCTTCCACGCGACCGTCCTGCGCCACTGGTACACGGCGGTGACGGTGCGCATGGCCTTGCCCGCGACGGCAAGCATGAACAGCGACCTGCCCGCCCGCGCGTTCTTCTTTTTGGACGACGGCAAGCAGATTCCCGAAATCCCGCACAGCCGCCGCGTCTTTACCGAGGACAAGGACACGTCCACCCGCACGGTGAAGAACTACGTGGCAAAGACCGTGTACGTCAGGCAGGGCGCGTACCGCGTGAAAGTGGCGGCCGGTCCGTACGTGGTGTGGCAGCGGTTTGCCGTGGGCAAGGAAGACGTGTCCATCGACCTGGACGAGCTGAAGACCGTGCGCCGCCAGCTCAACATCACCGCGCATTCCTACGACAGCAAGACGGGCGCGAAGCTGACCGACAAGACCGACTTTGCGATCCTGTACAAAAACCGCTGGGTCGCGCTACGCGACGTGCCGCAGAACGAGCTGGTGACCGGCTCAGTGTGGAAAATCATCGCCCGCGCCCCCGGCTACCAGGACGCGCTCTTTTCGCTCATCATCGACTGGTATCAGGACGACCTGCGCCTGAGCGTCGGCATGGAAAAAGAATAGCCCGCCGGAAAATCATCAGGTAGCCATTCCGCACTGCCGGGGAGACGTTCCCCCAGGTCGGGGAGACTTTTCCCCACGTCGGGGAACATTCCCCCAAACTCGGGGAGACTTTCCCCAACATCGGGGAGACTTTCCCCAAGGTCGGGGAACACTTCCCCCACGTCGGGGAACGTTTCCCCAACATCGGGGAACATTTCCCCCACGTCGGGGAACGTTTCCCCAACATCGGGAATGTTTTCCCCCACGTCGGGAACACACATTCGCCCCGCTCCTTTTTTTCATTTGCCCTTTGCGCAAAAAAGCAGTATATTATCGGTATGACT
>CAMWTK010000053.1 GCA_947177175.1 uncultured Treponema sp. | reverse complement strand
TGCGCCTTCTTTACGACGGCACTAATTTCCGCATTACCGACGTAAATCCGCTGACTGAGATGATAAAAATGCTGGGCGAGGACGGCCGCCTGCTCGAAGTGCCGTCCACCCGCTTTAAGCGCACCGGCGGACGCTGGAGCATCGTCTGATGTCGTAAATACATAATTCCGAATGCTAATGAGATATTTATTCAAAGATGCCAAAAACACCATGGTTATCACAACAAAAGAAATTTTGAATGGCGAACATCCCGTCACAACTGTTTTCCATGATTTGGATGACGGTATGTGGCAGTTTTTGGACGGCGAAGAGTTGTCGGAGGAACGCGCCGCCATCATCTCCCTGGAAGAAATGGCTGAGATAGATGATTCCGTCAATGACATAGCAGACCTGCCCCTCGGAGGCATCGCCCGCAAAAAAGACGGAGTTTGGATAGAGTAATATAATGACAGCAGAAGAAATGACTAACCTGCCGCGCAAAGTGGCGGCGACGGCATTTTTATTCTTTCTTTTTTTTCGGAAATCGGGTATAATGACCGTACATTTATGCTGAACTTAAACAATCGTATGACCGCAATGAAAAAGGCGGTTCTTGTCCGTGTCGTGCAGTTGCAGCTGGACGGCACGCTTGCAGAGAAAATTGACACTATTCCCGCCGAACTTGTGCCTGACGATGCCGTTCCCGTGCGCGGAGATATTGCCGCAGACCGGGCCGTTATCCGTGCGCGCATTGTGGCGGACTTGGGCATTTCGGCAGAAACGATGGACGAAACAAAGCCGCTTTCTGCCTACGTGCAAGAGGCGTTCGCCCGCGAAAAGCCCGATTTTCCTTTTATGACCATGCTTGCGGATTCGTGCCACGGCTGCAAGTCGGCGCATTTTTATGTGACCAATCTCTGCCAGGCCTGTGAGGCACGTCCGTGTATCGTGAATTGTCCCAAAAAAGCGATTGAATTCGTCAACAACCGGGCGCACATTGACCTTGAAAAATGCATTGGCTGCGGACTTTGCCACCAAAACTGCCCGTATCATGTCATTGTCGGCTTTGCGCCGCCGTGCGAGAATGCGTGTCCTGTCAATGCCATTACCAAGGACGAACAGGGCATTGAGCATATCGATTATGAAAAATGCGTGTTCTGTGGCGCGTGTATGCGGGAATGCCCGTTCGGCGCGATGCAGGCAAAAAGCCAGCTGACCGATGTTATCCGCCGCATACAAGAAGGAAAGAGAGTAAACGCAATGTATGCTCCTGCCGTTGCGGCGCAGTTCAGGGCATTGTCGGGGCAACTGGACAGCGCATTGCTCAAGGCCGGCTTCACAAAGGCATGGGAAGTCGCTACCGGCGCGGACATTACCGCTGACCATGAGGCAAAAGAGTTTGAGGAGCGCATGGAAGAAGGCGCAAAACTGATGACGACAAGCTGCTGTCCTGCCTGGGTACGGCTCGCGCAGATTCATGTGCCGGACATTGTTCCCGCAATCAGCTCGACGAGAAGCCCCATGCATTATACGGGCGCGCTGGCAAAAAAAGCCGATCCTGAATGCGTCACCGTGTTTATCGGTCCGTGCATGGCAAAGCGCAACGAAGGCTTTAACGACGAATGCATTGACTACGTGCTTACGGTGGACGAAATCGACGCGCTTTTTACGGCAATGAGCATCGACATCACCAAAATGGACTCAAAAGTGAAGACGTATCTTCCGACGATGAGCGGGCGCAACTTTGCAAAGACGGGCGGCGTCGCGGAAAGTGTCCGCCTGCGCATCAAAGAAAATACCGTCCTCAAGCCGTATGTCATCAACGGCATGACAAAGCCCGCTTTCAGGCAGTTGCAGTCGTGGGGAAAAATGGTCGCAGGCGCAGTTCCGTTTGCTCCCGACGCGCCCAATCTGGTGGAAGTCATGTGCTGCGAAGGCGGATGTATCGCCGGACCGGGCATTATTCTGAACCCGAAACTGGGCAACGGGCTGCTCACAAACTACGTGGACAACGGCTCTGCGCCGGACGAGAACGGAAAGCCCATTCCCTGCGACACAGACAGAGTGGTTCGGGGCAAAATTAACTTGTAACGCGGCGGAACAGGACGCTATCGTTCCTTGTTTTTGGACGAATAGTGGCTGTCCTGCACGCACTTGATTTCCGAGATGACCTCATAATCTGCCCATTCGCTGTTGATAATCGTGGTGGCGCGCTCGACGGTCGCACTGAACGCAGCAAGTCCCCGCAACGTAATCGTTTTGCCGTGGACGATTACGTACAGCTCATCGATACGCAGGTTCTGCTCAAAAATCAGTTTGTTCGCGACTTTTTGGGCAAAAATCAGTTCTTCCACGCGCTGTTCGCCCTGCTCTTCTATGGCTGGGGGGGTGTTCTTTATGCCCGTCGCAATCATATCTGCCATCGTGTCAGGGTTGAGCAGTGCCGTGTTAATTGTGGCGTGAATGCGCGAATGGTCTTTTAAATCATACTGAAACGAGCTTTTGTAGAATTCGCGCTGACGTTTGTCCGAATCCTTGAGCATTTTGAGCGCAAAATCATCGTTTTTTATGTGCGTCAGCTCTTTTATGTGGCGCAGACGCGCTTCGATCGTAGAGACAAAGCGGATAGTCAGATGATTGGGCACATCGGAAAGATACAGGAACGCACCGCGCCCCATGATGACGCAGTTGTTTTCCTGTGCCATTTCCAAAATGACCATGCTCAGATAATTCAGATACCGCTCACGCGCTTTTGCCCAACGGTCAAAGATATTCGGCTTGCGCTCGTCGTACTTTGCCAAATCTTCGGGAGAAAAGCCTTTTGCGACGATCCGCCGTTCGATTTCCTTACGATCATAGAACGTATAGCCGAGCCGGCGCGCAATGAGCATACCAATTTCATCACCAAGTGAGCCGGACTGGCGGGTGAGCGTGATGATTGCCATGGCTACACTTCCTCTGCCGCACTCACAAAGCAGGCAATGCCTTCGGTGCGGTACTGGTCGCGCAGTTTCCACACGATTTCTTTGATGACCTCGCAGTCGTCCGCGCTGCAATAAACGATGAACATCACGTTGAGCTGCGGCCAAATGGCATCGCCCAAGCACGGATTTGAATAGCCCGCGCCCATAACGCTTGCCAGTTTGGTATACCGCGCGGCGACGTTGTGCTCGTCAAATTCCTGCCGGAAATCTTCTTCCAATGCCTGTGTGCAGATAATCTCCATGCGCACAACGTTTCCGGCGGGCGCATACCGCTCATCGCCTTTTTTGCTTTTGAGCGGCTGCGCAGTAAAATCGACCCGTTCCTTTGTCTTTTTCGTTGCCATTATTGCTCTCCCATAGCGTTTTCTGCGTCATGCTGCCGCGCTTCCGCTTCTGCCTTTGCGGCTGCCTCTGCCTTTGCGGCCGCTTCCGCAGCCTTCCTTGCGTTCTCTTCTGCCTCCGCTTCCGCGGCTTTCTTCGCGCTCTCTTCTGCTTCGGCCTGTGCCTGCGCCGTCTGGTTGGCGAGTTCCTGTGCGGCGGCAAGCTGCGCGGCAAGTTTTCCTGCCTTCATGCGCTGTTTTTCTGCCTTTGCCGCCAGTTTTTCCGCGCGACGGCGTTCTTTTGTACTCGCGGAGTTGTCCGCAATCAGCCCGTCCTGCACCTGCCGCGCCGATTTTTTTGCCAGCCGCCGCAGACGACGCGCGTTAAAGATATAGTACACCGTGGGCATGAGGAACAGCGTCATCAGCGAGCCGAACGTCATGCCGCCAAAGACCGTGAGCGAAATCGGCTGCATTGAGCGCGAGCCTTCGCCGGGGAAGAACGCCATAGGCGCGAGTGAGATGACCGTCGTCAGCGTTGACATCAGAATCGGACGCAGACGGTTTCGCGCCGCCTCAACGCACGCTTCTTCCAAGCCAAGCCCACGCTTGCGCAGCAGGTTGGTATAGTCAACCAACACGATACCATTGTTGACAATCGTGCCGACCAAAACAAGCATACCCATTATCGTAATCAAGTTAAGCTGATTGCCGGAAATTCCGTAAATCATCATAACGCCGATAAACGACAGCGGAATGGTAAAAATGACGATAAACGGATCGAACAGCGATTCAAACTGACTCGCCATAACGACGAACACCAAAATCGCCGCAATCAGAATGACCAGGCCGAAATTCGCCGCCGCTTCCATCAAATCCTCAAAGTCGCCGCTGAAACTAATCGTTACGTTCTCGTCTTTCGGAATGTTGTCGTCAATCAGCCGCTTGATGCCCGCCTGCACTTTGTCAAGCGAAAGCCCCGCAACCGGCTTTCCCGTCACGTGGATAATACGTGCCTGGTTTTCGCGGTAAATCGTGACCGGTGCCGTTGATTCCACATAATGCGCAAAACTTGAAAGCGGAATGCGCTGCCCCGACGAATTGATGACCGAAATTTCGTCCAAGTCATTCAGCCGGGACTTGTCCTTTTCCGGCAGGCGCACGACGATATCGATGTCGTCGCCGTTCTGCGTGAGGCGGCTCGCCGTCGTTCCGTCAATCGCGCCCTTGATGTCCGCCTCGACGCTGTAAATATTCAGCCCGAATTGGTACATACGGTCGCGGTCAAAAATAATTTCTGCCTGCGGCAACCCGTCTTCCTGGTCGCTCGTTACTTCGGTAACAAGGTCGCTGCCTTTCTCTTTGAGCAGTTCGGTCACCTGCGCCGCCGTTGAGCGCACCAAATCCAAGTCGTCGCTCCTGATGTCTATGCTCATGCCGCTGGAGCTTGACGCGCTGTTCATGTTTGAGCCGAACGTCAGCTCCGCGCCGGGGAACAAATTGAAGTAGCGGCGCAGTTTTTCCTTTGCCGACTGCTCGTTGTCCCAGCCTTTTTCGCGTTCTTTCTGCTCGTACAGCATGAACGTGATAGAGCCGGTGTTCGTTTCGGAGCTTGAAGCCATCATCGACGTGCCACCCACCGTGACGGACGTGTATTTGACGCCCTTCAAATCCTGCAACGCCATATTCTCAAACTCACGCACGGTGTCTTCGGTCACTTCAAGGCGCGTACCTTTTGCCAGCTCAAAATCGACCACGACGGAGTTTGCCGCGCTTTCGGGCATAAAGATAAAGCCAACGAATTTGATTGCCGCAATCGAAAGCACGAACAAAATAACCAGCACGCCAATGCTCAGCCGCCGGTGATGCAGCACCCAGCTGACTCCGCGCGCATACGAATTTTCCATATTGAAGAAAAACCGGTTGAACGCGCGGTTGATACGGTCGCCCACGCTGTCGCCGCTGTCATCGATTTTGTCAATCCGCAGATACTTTGACGTGAGCACGGGCACCAAACAGATTGCCACAAGCAGCGAGCACAGCAGCGAAAAGATAATCGTATAGGCAAGGTCGTGGAACATCTGCCCCATCATGCCCAGTTTCGACTGGAACATCAGCATGGGCAAGAAAATACACACCGACGTGAGCGTACTCGACGTAATGGACATCGCCATTTCCTGCGAGCCGAGAATCGCCGCCACTTTTGGCTTTGCGTCTTTCTGCCGGTAGGCGTAGATGTTCTCCAAAACGACGATAGAGTTGTCCACCAACATACCGATGCCGAGCAACAGACCGACCATAGAAATCGAGTTGATCGTAATGCCCTTGAAATACATCAAGAAGAGCGTAATCAGCACGGAAATCGGGATTGCAAGGCCGACGATAATCGTACTTTTGAGCGAGCGCAAGAAAATGAACAGCACCGCAATGGCGAGCAACGCGCCCTGCACGACCGAGGAGACGACTTCGTTAATCGTCTGTTCGATGATGTCCGTCGTGTTGTACGTTTCGGTCAGGCTGACATCCGCAGGCAGTTCCTTTTTCAGCTCGACCAAGGCTTTGCGCACCTTTTTTGCCGCGCTCACGGAATTCTTGCCGCTCTGCTTCTGAATCATCAGCATGACCGACGGCTCGCCGTCAAGATACGCCAACGTGCTTTCGTCTTTGTAGCCTTCGTACACGTCGGCAATATCGCGCAGGCGGACGGTGCGCACTTCGGGCGCGTTGAATCCGTCGCTCGCGCTCGCCTTATACGAAATGACCGTGTTCTTCAAGTCTTCCAAATTCTGATATTTGCCGTTCGCCTTAATCGTATAGTTCGTGTCGCCGCTCGTAATCACGCCGCCCGACGACTGAATGTTCTGCGCGCCAATCATCTGCACCACGGAGCTGATTGAAAGCCCGTACGCCTCCAAGCGGTCGCGCGGAATTTCCACGTTGATTGACTTTTCGCGCCCGCCGATAACGTTTGCCGACGCAACGCCGTCCAGCTGCTCCAAGCGCGGCTGAATAACGTCCTCCGCAAACTGGCGCAGCTCTTCCGGCGTGCGGTTTCCCTGCACCGCAATCATCATAATCGGCATCATGGACGGATCCATGCGGATTGTTATCGGGCTGTCCGCATCGTCCGGGAGATACGTGCGCACCATATCTATTTTGTCGCGTATGTCGCCCGCCGCCGCGTCAAGGTTCGTGCCGAATTCAAATTGTAATATGACGATCGACACGCCCGACTGCGAGCGCGACGACAGTTCTTTCAGCCCGCTCAGGCCGGAAAGCGAGCTTTCCAAAATGCGCGTCAGACTCTGCTCGACTTCTTCCGGACCGGCGTTTCCATAACTCGTGTAGACAATCATGTACGGCAAATCCATGTCCGGGTACATATCGACGGGAAGGCTCGCCGTACAGTAAAGACCCAAGCCAATCAGCACAAGAAAAATGAGCAGGGTCGTAGTGGGTTTATTAACACATCGTTCTGAGAGTGTCATACGTTCTCCTATTTAAAATTTGCCGCAGTTACATGCCCGCTTCTGTGGTAGAAACGATATTCACCTGCGCGCCGTCGTTCAGCAATGACTGGCCTTTGACGATGATTTCGTCGCCCGCTTCCAGTCCTTTGGCAATTTCCGTGCGGTTGTCCACGGAAATGCCGACGGTAACCGGCTGCTGGCGGACAGTCGCCGCTTTCCGCCCGTCTTTCTGTGATGCCACCACGAACACGAACGTCTTGCCCTCGCGGGTAACGATCGCGCTGTTGGGAATGACGATTGCATCCTGCACGGTGTCGGTCACCAGACGAACGCGCGCGTACATACCCACTTTGATACGGCTGTCGCGCGGGTCAATGCGCAGTTTGATTGCCATTGTGCGCGTTGACGTGTCCAAAACCGGGCTGACCTCAAACACGCGCGCCTTGAATTCCACGCCGGGGTACGCATCAAACGTGATGACGGCGGACTGCCCCTGCTTGATACGGCTGATAAACCGTTCCGCAACATTCACTTTGATTTCCAGATCATCGGTACGGGCAATACGCGCCACCGTGACCGACTGGCTGACCGTCGCGCCGATTGTCGGCGGAATCGACGTAACGCGTCCTGCAATCGGGGCGCGCACGGGGCTTTCGCTATAATTCATGCCGGGGCGGCTCGCGTCCACATAGGCAAGCACTTGATCCTTGCGCACCATGTCGCCCACGCTCACCAGAATGCGCGAGATTTTTCCCGCCTGATCGGGCATGACGTTCACCGCAGAAACGGAATCCACGTCGCCGCCGAATTCAAGGTATTCATCCAAATTGCCGGGCGCAGTCTTGTACGAACTGACCGCATAGATGATTTCTGCCTCATCCATAGTCTTTGCCGCCGCGTTTTTCTTGCACCCCGCCGCAAGCGCGACCACCGCCGCCGCAAGCAACATCATTTTTTTTGCGTGTCCGATATGCATACTAATCTCCTTGTTTCCGTTAGTTTTGTCCTGCCGCCTGTGAATTGGAAAGCTCGATGTTCAACGTGTTTTCCAAATCCATGAGCGCGGAAATATAATTGAACTTTTGTTGCAATTGTCCAACCATAGCCTTATCTAATTGCTCCTGTGCGTCGCGCACGTCCAACAATTCCATGAGACCGTTGTTAAACGACCTCACCGACATATCATAGGAACGCCGTGCCAATTCCACGGTACGCCCCATTGAGTCGATTTGTTTGCGCGCCTGATTCAAAGCATCCACGGCTTTGCGGACTTGCACTTTTTGGTTTTCCGTAAGCGTATCCATCGTAAGATTGAGCTTCGAAATATTGTCTTTCAAATCCCGTGCCTTTTGACGGTTTGCTGACCACGGAAGCATATTCGTAATGTTGAACGCAAGCGTTATGGAAAGCGAGCCTTGGTCGGAAAAGTCCAAATCGCCGCCCCACCAACTGCCAGCCGGTTGCCATCCATAACTCAAAACGAGTGCGGGCGTGTAACTGCTCAAATTCAACGCCTTGAGATTCATATTCAACATATCAATGTTGTTCTGCAAGGAGCGCACGTCCAGGCTTTTTTTGCCATACTTTTCCAAAAGCTCTTCCGCAGTAACATTCACATACTCAGGCTCAATCGAACCGCTCAATTCGATTTCTGTTTCCACGGGCATTCCTATCAAAAATGCGAGCGTGTCAAGTTGCTGATTAAAACTTTGCTCGACAGTCTCCACTTCGGGTCGCTGATTTTCATAACTTACTTGTGCATTCAAAAGCTGCAACTGCGGAATGCGTCCGTTATTGAAGTTGATTTGCGCTTGATCGGCGCGCTGTCGCGCGTTTTCTAATGAGGTTTTTTGAATTTTCAAATTTTCCTGCTGAAGCAAAAGTCCGTAGAACAATTTTTTGATGTTCATAATCGTCTGCTTTTGACTTTGCTCCCAGGTAATTTTGCCACCCTCATATTCAGCCTTTGCCGCCTTGATGCTGTAAATGTAAGCAAGACTCAAATTGAGTTGCGCGTTGACACTGCCGACCAAAGCCCAATGATATTTTTCTTCTTCGGAAATCGGCGACGGAATCTGAGAAGCCAAAGCATTTCCGTGCAATCCACTTATCATTTGCATCATTTGAGCGGAGCCGTTCACCGATTGCAAGGTTGAATCAATGTTCGTCGTTCGCGCCGCAGTTCCGCTCACCGTGATTTCCGGCAGAAAAACATTCCACGAATACTTTGCGCTTCGCTCTTTGATTGCCAAATCAATATCATTGCTTTTCAAATCGCGGCTGTTCTGCAACGCATACTCAACCGCCTGGTCCACGGTGAGCGTCACTTTTTCCGGTTCGGTTGTCTGTCCTTGCGCAAATGCCGCCAGCCCAAGTCCCAGCAAACCGGCCGCAAGGAATTTCGTTCTATTCATACTTCTTTTGCCTCCTTATCGATGCCATATTCCATATAGTCAAACAGTATCTTCAGCGCGTCTCCCAGCCCGTCTTGGTCGAGCGCGCGGTTCGTCCACTGCACTATCAGCGCGACCGGGAGCGATGACAGCCACGAGACAAAATGCCTCGGCGACATCTTCATGCCCGTGCCGAACAGCACGAGCGGATCGGGGAACTTCTTTACCCACGGATTCGACGGATCCCACTCGGCCTTGAACACGTCGTCCGTGGAAGTCTGCAAAAGCCAGCCGCTCACGGGAATAATCGACGGGCGCAGCATATAATACGAAAGCCGCGTGCGCATCAGAATGTACATATACTCGCTGAAATTACGCGCCGCGCTCACGTTTTCCGTCACCACCATATCAACCACAGCAAGCTCGCGCTCAATCAGCGACTTTATCATCTGATTCTTGTTGTCAAAATACTCGTACAGACTGCTCTTTGCCATATTCAGCTCTGCCGCGATTTTGTCCACCGTCACGCCCACAAACTTATACTTGACGATTACGTTCGCCAACGCCGTAAAAATACGGTCTTCAGGGGGGGGTACGTCCGCACCAATCGCACACAGCGCATCCAACTCGGCAAACCGCTCCCTGCTGATTGCGTCGGGATACAGCACGTGCCCAGCAGGAACGCTTCGTTTCAGTCCGCCCAGCAACATCCGCACCACGCTGCGGGCAAACGTCTCCGTCGGTTCTGCCGCGCCGCCGCCCGCAATCCATTTTTCGCGCAGCTTGATGATAATAAAAATCGTCACGCCGCAATAAATGCTCCGAACATACTGGCGCACGTCCCGCACCACCGGCACATCGCCGCCCGCAGAACACCCGTAGCCGCCCAGATTCTTTACGCCCCGCGCCGTCATCTCAGCAACAAGCCGCCGCTCAAAATGGTCGCGGTCGCACAGGTTGACCAGCATATAGTTGATATAGCACGAATGCTCGGCAAAAAACTGCACCAAGCCGACGAACGTCTGCTCGGAAATGCCCGGCTCATCGTCCTGCGCCTCCAGCGACCGCAGGCACTCCGCGAGCGTCTCCACAAAACGCTCGTACATGGCGGCAATCACGGCATCTTTGTCCTTATAATGCCGATAAATCGCCGCCTTGCTGATGCCGACCCTCGCCGCCAAATCAGCCATTGAGAATGACCGAAAACGCGGCTCGTTGCAGAACGAAAATGCCGCGTCCAAGATGCGTTCCTTGGTTGTCTTTCCCGAAGCCGATTTTCCTGCCATATTTGTTACCGAATATTCGGTAACGACACCGTACCAAATATTCCGTGCCTTGTCAACGGAATTTCCGCAGAAACATAGCGGGCAAAAGCGGCAACAACACGCTTTTTATGCCTTCTGCCCCAAAAAGTTCCTAGGTTTTAGACGAAAAGTTCCTAGCTTTTTACCAAAAACCTTATAAGCTTTTGCATGAAAAGTTCCTAGGTTTTTGCCCAAAAGCTCCTACCTTTTTGCCCGCGCAAGCCACGGCACAACGCCTTGACGTTCCGCAAAAAAATCAGTATGGTAAAGATGCCTACTACCTTGCGGTGTATAATGAATGTGCAGGGGGTAGCGCACCAAGTCGGGGGTCGTCTTCAGCGATGACCCCCGAAGTTTTTATGCGCAGCAACAGCATTTCGTGCCGTTTTTCCAAATAAATGTACACGTTCCCCGCCAAATCGACGCTCTTTTTGCCCGCGTCCTGCTGCTTGCGGATATTCCCGATTTCCCGCATCATCTCGTTTATGGCAAACTGGCGGTTCACGTCGCCCGTCACGTACAGCAGCACGTCCTTGCCCTGCCCGATCGCCTTGTTGTAGTTGCCGCGGATATTGCGGTCGGTTTCTTTCAATTCCAAGAATTCGCCATCGGTCAGCGTGTCGGCAGCCTTTTTCTGGTTTCCGCAGGCATCCCGCGCGTAGTCAAACGGCAGCAGAAAAACGGTGTGCCCCCAGGCGCACAAAACCTTGCATGCCTTCAGTTCCTTGCAAAAATCGCGGGCGGCCTCGTGCTTGGAACGGTTCTCCGCCACGAACACGCCGTCAACCGTAACGTACCGCGCCGATTGCAGGCGGACTTTCAAATCCGCCCGTTCCGCAGGGGAAAGGTCGCGAAAGTCCTTGTCGGTAAACGCAACGATGTCATCTGATTTCTGCTCTTTTTGCCGCACACTCTACTGTACCAAAATCCGCCGAAAAGAAAAAGACTTGCCGAATTCGCGTTTTGCGCCTATATTTAAAGCGAGGCGCAGGATATAATTCCGCGCACCTTTGCAGGAGGACGATATGGCAGCGATTGCAGTTACGCAGCAGACATTCAAAAGCGAAGTGCTGGATGCCGACAAGCCGGTACTGGTGGACTTCTGGGCATCATGGTGCGGCCCGTGCAAGATGATGGGTCCGGTGGTGGAAGAGATTGCGGACGAACGCACGGACATCAAAGTGTGCAAGGTCAACATCGACGACGAACAAAGCCTTGCCGAACAGTTCGGCGTGATGAGCATTCCCACGTTCATCGTGTTCAAAGGCGGAAACATTGCCGCGCAGACCGTAGGCGGACAGGCAAAAGAAGCCCTGTTGCAGTCGCTCGGACTGTAGCCCACGGCTTTTTGCCGCACAATCTCAGCGCAGTTTGTGCGGCAGAAGTGCTTTTATATCCAAAAACAGTGCGTTATTTTTCCTCTTTTTCGGTGTATACTGATAAAAGGCGTTTTCTGTAACACGCGCAGGAAAACAGTGTTGTGTATAATGAACAGAAACGTTCTGGAGGTATGTATATGAAGAAAATTTGTGTCGCCGTTACCGCACTGCTGGCAGCCGGTGCGCTCGCATTTGCCGAAGGCTCATTCACGGCAAACGACCTTGATCCGTCCGACTCAGTAACCGAGAAAATCGAGGTGAACGGATTTACCATCAATGCAAGCAAAGAGAAAGAAATCCGCGTCACGGCAAAAAAGAAAACCGCTCCCGACGGCACGAGTTTTACGCGCCTCGTTGACTTGCGCGGAAAGCCGTCAGCAGGCGCGCGCACCATTACGTTCTCCGCAAAGGCAGGGGAGACGGTCGTCGTGTACGGCAACAGCGCGTCAAAGACGGACAAACGCAACGCGCTCGTGCAGACCGACAAGAAAAAGACCGTCGCGTCTATCAAATTGGAACCGCAGTCCGGCGCAGTCTCTATGGGCGAAGCGAAAATCACCGAGGACGGCACGTATCAGGTGGTCGCCGAAAACGGGGGGATTTACATTTACGGCATTATCGTAAAATAAACGTTTGCAATCAGCAACTAAAACGATAAAAAGGGCGGTGGTTTTCCATCGCCTTTTTTTATGCTACAATGGCGTATGCGCCAAATCTGCTATACGTGCCTGCGCCCCGTGCAGAACTGTTTCTGCACTTACCTGACCCCGTTTGACTGCGGGATAAAATTCATCTTCCTGATGCACCCCAAAGAGGCAAAACGCCAGCGCACCGGCACGGGACGCATTGCGCACGCGGGGCTGATTGATTCCGAAATCATCGTGGGAATAGACTTTACCAAAAACGAACGGCTGTGCGCCCTGCTCGCGGACGACCGCTATTTCCCCTTGCTGCTGTATCCCGGCGACGATGCCTGGACGGCGGACAAAGCCGGGTTCGCGCAGACGGTCGGCACAAAAAAGCCGCTTGTCATCGTCATTGATTCCACCTGGTTCTGCTCAAAAAAGATGATCCGGCTCAGCACGAACATCATGGCGTTGCCCAAGCTGTCGTTCAGCGGCAGCTACCGCTCGATTTTTACGTTCAAGCGCGAACCAAAGCCCGAATACATCTCCACGATAGAAAGCTGCTACTACCTCATCAAAGAAATGCAGGCGGCGGCAATCATCCGCGCCACGACCGACCCGGAATGCCTGATGACCGCGTTCAAAGCGATGATCCGCTTTCAGCTGCAAAAAGAAAACGACCGCATTGCGGGACTGCTCCCCAACACGCACTTCCACGACTACAAATACACGCGCACAAAAACCATTCCCCAAGAAATCCGCTGAACATTGCGCCCGTCGCCGTTGCCTCAAACTATTTGAGCGGCAGGCTGCCTTTTGCCTCAAAGTCGCCCGCAAGCACGGCAAACATCGCCTGGAACGAATACGGCGAATAACTGTAGCCGAAAATCACGCTGTCTGCCCAGGTCAAGTTCATTGCCGGGACAGGCGACTGAATGGAAAGGATAATGACGCGCTTTCCGAGCCGCTGCAACGGCTGCAAGTTGCGGATTGCCGCGGCGTTGTTCTCGCTGTCCACACAAATGATAATCGTGTCGTAGTTTTGCGCCAGCGGAACAAGATTGTCGTTCACCCACTGCGCGTGGTACGGCCCCATGTCCGCCTTGTACGGAAAGCGCGCGCACTTGCCCAAGCGTTTTTCTGCCTCCGCAAAGAATTCGGGATGCTCCTGATGACCCGCAAGCAGAACGCGCTCGTCCGGCTGCGGGCGGTACGGAATCGTGCCTTTTTTGTACACCGTCACGGAACGGCATGCCTGCGCCAGAAAAAACCGCTGCCCCTCGCGGTCGGGAATGTACTGGCCGATTGTCGCCGGGTCGGGGAACAGGGGCGCGGCATTGCCGCCTTTGAAATAGGCAAGTTTGTGCAAAATGACGCGGCGGGCAGCGTTCCGCACAGTCTGCCGAAATGTCGTGTCCGACCTGACAAGCGCGAGGTTCTTTTCCCACAGCTGTTCGTTCCATGCCGCCGTGTCCGACGACAGGATGATGTCGTTCCCCGCCTCTATGGCAAGCGTACACGCATCGGAAATCCTTGCGTAGCTCGTCGCGCCGTTCATCTGCATGTCGTCGGTAATAATCAGCCCTTCATAGTGCAACTGGTTGCGCAAGATGTCCGTCAAAAATTTCTTGGAGAGCGAAACCGGCGGACCGTTCGGCTCAATGCGGGGAAATTTGAGGTGCGCGCTCATAATCGCGGGAATTTTTTCGGAAATAAGATACTTGAACGGCAGCAGCTCGCGGTCGTTGAGCGTCTTTGCGTCAAGGTTGATTTCTATCGACCTGCCGTGGGAATCCGCGTCGGTGTCGCCATGGCCGGGAAAATGCTTTGCCGTCGGAATAACCCCTGCCGCAATCGACCCCGCCACGAACGCCACGCCCAGCGCGCCCACATATTCGGCTTGCTCGCCAAATGAGCGCGGACCGATGACCGTGGAGCGGTGGTTCGTGTAGATGTCCACCGTGGGCGCAAAATTCATGTTGATGCCGAGTGCCTTTATCTCGCGGTTGATGTAATAGCCGCTGTAGTATGCGTCAATCGGGTAGCCGCCCGCGCCAATCGCCAAGTTGCCCGGCGTAACAGCCGTGTCGCCTTTTACGTGCCGAATCCAGCCGCCCTCCTGGTCGGTGGCGACGAACAGGGGGATTTTGTAGCGGCGGTTCTGCGACAGCCGCTGCATGCCGGCAATGCCCTGCGCCACGTATGCCAGATTGTCCGTGTTCCAGCCGAACACTTTGACGTTGCCCAAGCCGCGCTCGCTGACCCACCGGTTCAGCAGCGACGCCGAATCGTCCTTCCAGCCGAACATGAGCATCTGGCTCAGAAGCTCCTCGTCGCTCATCCGGCTGACCAAAAAATCCGCCAGCGGCTCGTCGGGATAGTCGCTCCAAAAATCCGCGTCTTCGGGAATTGCTTTCTGCGCGCCGACTGCGCCCCCGATGAGCGCGAGCAGGACGCACGCGGCGGCGCACCGCCAAACCCATTTCCGCATCATGATGCCGCCCCCGCCGCAATCGACGCTTTGATCGTATGCACGTACTCATGCGCCTGATGCGCCGCAATCGCCCCGTCACCCGCCGCCGTAATAATCTGCCGGAACGGCTTTGCGCGCACGTCGCCCGCCGCGAACAGCCCCGGCACAATCGTCTCCATTTTATAGTTCGTAATCAGGTAGCCCGAATCGTCCGCCGGAAGCGTCGCCACCAAATCCGTGCGCGGATGCATACCGACAAACACGAACACCGCGTCCGCCGGGAGTTCCGTGCACTCGCGCGTCTCCACGTCCTCCAGCACGACGGATTCCACCCGGTCCTTGCCCGCAATTTTTTTGACCACGGAATTGTAGCGCACCGTCACGCCCGGATGACGCAGGATTTTGTCCGCCACCGCTTTCTGCGCCCGCAGGTGGGCGCGCCGATGCACGAGCAGGACGGACGGCGAGAGCGTGGCAAGATAGAACGCCTCCTCGCACGCGCTGTCTCCGCCGCCCACCACCACAATCCGCTTGCCCTTAAAAAACGGACCGTCGCACGTGGCGCAGTACGAAACGCCCTTCCCCTGCAACCGCTTCTCTCCGTCCACGCCGAGCTGCCGGTGCTGCGCGCCCGTCGCAATCAGCAAAGCATACGCTTTGAGCGCGCCGCCGTCCGTCTGTATGACGAACTGCCGCCCGATTTTGTCGATAGAGCTGACCTTTGCCCGGACGATTTTTGCGCCGAATCCCTTTGCCTGCTTTTCCATGTTCCTGATAAAGTCGCGCCCCGCAACCGGCGGAAACACGCCCGGATAATTTTCCAGCGTAAAAATATTAAGTGCCTGCCCGCCCGCGTCGGAAAGGTCGATGACCAGCGTGTCCAGCCCCGACCGCGCCCCGTACTGGGCAGCCGTCAGCCCCGCCGCCCCCGCACCGACCACGA
>CAMWTK010000052.1 GCA_947177175.1 uncultured Treponema sp. | reverse complement strand
TTTGAAGTGTTCCCGCGGTTCGGGAAGTGGCATCAAATCGGATTTGAAGCGTTCCCGCGGTTCGGGAAGTGGGTTCAGATTGCATTTGAAGTGTTCCCGCCGTTCGGGAAGTGGGTTCAAATCGTATTTGAAGCGTCCGCGCACTCAGGAGCACACCCTTAAAAAAAACACCTCCCGATTGTGGAAACCGGGAGGCGATGCGTTCATGCGCGGAAGTGGGATTGCTTACACGTTCAGCAGGCCGGCAAAGGCTTGCAGCGCGCCGTCCGTGTCGTGGGCAAGGACTTTCTTGGCGAGCGTCTTGCCGAGCTGTACGCCTTCCTGGTCAAAGCTGTTCACGTTCCAGGCGAATCCCTGGAACATCACCTTGTTCTCAAAGTGCGCGAGCAGCGCGCCCAGTGCCTGCGGCGTGAGCTGTTTGCCGTAGATGAGGCTCGACGGGCGTCCGCCGGCAAAGTATTTGTTGGGGTCGCCGTCGTCCTTGCCGCAGGCGAACGCCATAATCTGCGCCACGACGTTCGCGCACAGTTTCTGCTGGCTCGTCGATGATTCAATCGTCACGTCCGTGCCGATTTGGCTCTGCTGGAACGCGATGAACTGGAGCGGGGTGATGTCCGTGCCCTGATGCAGGAGCTGATAGAACGAGTGCTGGCCGTTCGTGCCCGGCTCGCCGAAGATGACCGGTCCGGTGCGGTAGGCGATCGGTTTTCCGAAGCGGTTGACGCTCTTGCCGTTCGATTCCATGTCCAGCTGCTGCAAGTGCGCGGGAAAGCGGCTGAGCGCCTGCGAGTAGGGCAGCACTGCCGTGGCGGGCATGTCGAGGACGTTGCGCTCGTACACGCCGATCAGCGCGTCAAGCAGCGCGGGGTTTTTCCGCAGGTCTTTTTCGGTCGCGGTCTTGTCCGCGTCCGCCGCGCCGTGCAGGAAGTCCGCGAAGACATCCGCGCCGAACGCGAGCGACAGCACCGCGCCGCCCACCGCGCTCGTGGAGGAGTAGCGGCCGCCGATGTAGTCGTCCATATAGAACGCGGCGAGGTAGTCGCTGTTGTGCGCGAGCGGGCTTGTCTCGCTCGTGACGGCGATCATGTGGTTCGCGGGGTTCAGCCCGGCTTTTTTGAGCGCGTCCTTGACGAACGATTCGTTGGTCAGCGTCTCAAGGGTCGTGCCGCTTTTTGAGACGAGCACGAAAATCGCGTGCGCAAGATCGACCCCGCGCAGGATTGCCGCCGCGTCGTCGGGATCGACGTTGCTGATGAACTGCGCTTCCATTTTGAGCGTCTTGTTCGTCTTTGCCCATTCTTTGAGCGCGAGGTACATGGCGCGCGGACCGAGGTCGCTGCCGCCAATGCCGATCTGCACGACGGTGGTGAACGGCTCGCCCTGCGCGTTGGCAATCTTGCCGCTATGCACTTTGTCGGCGAACGCGGCGATTGCCTGCTGCTGCGCCACGTAGAATTCCCGCTTGTTCGTGCCGTCGGCAATCACGTCCTTGCCGAGCTGCCCGCGTGTCAGGTGGTGCAGCACGAGCCGTTTTTCGCCCGTGTTGACGACCGCGCCGTTGTAGGTCTCCTCGAATTTTTCCACGAGCTGCGCTTCTTTGGCAAGTTTTGCCAGCACGTCGAGCACCTGCTCGTTCACCTGCTTTGCGGCGTAGTTGTAGGTCAGTCCCGCCGCCATGGGCACTTGGTATGCAGCCACGCGCCGTGCGCCGTCTTCGCCTTTGAGCGCGTCCTTGAGGCTCACGCCGGTGTCCGCCCCTTTGAGCGTCTTGAGCTTTGCGAACGTGTCCAGTTTGTCCAGATTTTCCCAAGAAATCGAATCCATACGAATATCTCCTTGATTGGCAGCCGCCAAAAATGTACAGGATTAGTATATCACGGTTTTCTGAAATGTGGTATACTAATCGGCGTATGCACTTTCTGACGAATACCCTGAAAAAATCGGTTTCTGCCTGGATCAAGCGTCCGACGACGGCTTCGATGCTGGTCACGTTCGTGCTGACGCTCGCGCTGGTGATTGCGCGTCAGTTCTTTGTCTCGCGCGACATGATGTTTTTTGGCACGCGCTTTGTCGATTACATCGACATCATTCCCGTGCTCATTTTTGCGTCGCTCAACGGGCCGATTGCGGCTTCCGTGCTCGGATTCTGCATTTTTGCGGTCGCGTCGGCTTCGGTGGGCGTGTTTTCCTTTGAGGTGTCCGTCTTCATGCTCGCGGCAATCATCGCGTACCGCCCGGTGTGCCGCTGCTGGTACAGGACGAAGAAAGGGACGTGCGTGGCGGTCGTTCGGTTCGTGCTTGTTCTGGGCGTGCTGTGGAATTTCGTCCTTGCGTTCGTCATGGAAGTGCCGCTCACGCCGCTGTCGGCGGTGGCGTTTGCCGTCATGGCGTTGCCGGGCAGCGTCGTATCGGGCTTGTTCTGCTACCTGTTCTTTAACCATGCGCCCGATCGAGTGCGCCGCCTGTTCCTGTGCGGAGCGTTTTACCTTGACGACGGCGACACGGCTTCGCGCCCGTATCAGTACTTGGGCGGGGAAGCGCGCATTCAGCGGAAAATTGAGCTGATCGTCTTTACGCTGGCGGTGCTGATGATTGTCGGGGCGATTTTTATGGCGAACATGATTATGCGCAACATGGGAAAGCAGCTGTACGATATGGGCAATCACCTGCACGACGTGGCGGACGAGCTGTTCTTCCAGCTGCGCGGCTTTCCGCAGCGGTGGTCGGCGGAACTTGATTTTTCCCTGCGGCTGAAAGATTTCGTCATCACGGACGTGCGGCTTGTCCTGCTGCTGCTGAACGCCATCGTCCCGGTGGTGCTGGTGGCGAACTATTTTGCGCAGAAATATATCGCCCTGCCGGTCGTCCAGATGAGCAGGGCGATGGACGACTTTACGCGCGCCATGATGAGCCGCGACAAGGATGCGCTGCGCGACCCGGAGATTCACCGGCTGGCGATTGCCACGAACGACGAGATTCAGGACTTGTACCAGACGCTCAAGAAAACGGCGACCGAAATGATCGGGTACGCCGCGTTTTTGGAGCGCGAGCAGCAGCTGAAAGACGACCTGCGGATTGCGCAGGAGGCGAACAAGGCAAAGTCGGCGTTCCTTTCCAACATGAGCCACGAAATCCGCACGCCGATCAACGCGGTCCTGGGCTTTGACGAGATGATCCTGCGCGAGGCGCGCGACCCGGTGATCCGTGACTACGCGAATGACATCCGCAATTCGGGAAAGACGCTGCTCGGCCTTATCAACGACATCCTCGATTTCTCAAAGATTGAGGCGGGAAAAATGGAGATTATTCCTGTGCAGTATGAGCTTTCGAGCACGATAAACGATCTGGTCAACATGATCCGGAAAAAAGCCGAGGACAAGCACCTTGCGCTTTCCGTGAACATCGACCGGACGATTCCGCACCTGCTGTTCGGCGACGAGGTGCGCATCAAGCAGTGCGTGCTGAACATTCTGACGAATGCCGTCAAATACACGCACAAGGGTTCGGTCACGCTGAACGTGGCGGCAACCAAGAAAAGCGACGATACTATCGACCTGTCCGTGCAGGTTATCGACACGGGAATCGGCATCAAGCAGGAGGACGTGCGGAAACTGTTTACGGCGTTCGAGCGCATTGAGGAGGAGCGCAACCGCACGATTGAGGGCACGGGGCTGGGCATGAACATCGTGCAGCAGCTGCTTTCGATGATGGGGTCGTCGCTTGCCGTCAGGAGCGAATACGGCAAGGGATCGGACTTTTCGTTCGTCGTCGAGCAGAAGGTGATGAGCTGGGAGCCGATTGGCGACGTGACGCAGATGTACCGCACGTCGCTTGCCGCCGAAGCCGCCTACCGGGAATCGTTCACCGCCCCCGACGCGCATATTTTGGTCGCGGACGACACTCCGCTCAACCTCAAGGTGGTGCAGGGCTTGCTCAAGCAGACGCGCATACAGATTGACACGGCGGAAAGCGGGCGTGCCCTGCTGAATCTGGCGCAGAACACGCGCTATGATGTCATTTTCATTGACCACCGTATGCCCGACATGGACGGCGTGGAGACCCTGCACGCGCTGCAACGGCTCGCGGACAGCAAGAACGACGGCATTCCGTGCGTCGCGCTCACGGCAAACGCGGTCAGCGGCGCGCGCGAGTATTATCTGGGCGAGGGATTTACCGATTATCTTTCCAAGCCGATTGACGCGGCAAAGCTGGAGAAACTGCTGCAAAAATATCTTCCCGCTGAAAAAGTGCATGTCACGCAGGGCGACCATGCCGAGCCAGCCGGTGCGGACAGCCGGGACGATACGCCCGCCGCACATGGATTTCCCGCAATGGAGGGCATTGACCTTGCCGAGGCGCTGAAAAACTGCGGCGATGCCGACATCCTGCGCGAGGCGTTCAAGGATTTTTCCGCGAGCATTGCCGAAAAGTCCGCGCAGATTGCGGGCTTTGCCGCCGCGCAGGACTGGAAGAATTACACGGTGCTCGTGCACGCGCTCAAAAGCTCGGCGCGGCTCGTCGGCGCGTTGGGCTTGAGCGCGGACGCGAAATACCTGGAGGCATGCGGCGACCGGGGCGATGCCGCCGAGATCGAGGCAAAAACGCCCGCGCTGTTGAAATTATATAGAAGTTACCAAACGATTTTGCTGCCAGTTACCGGCGTTCCTGCCGGGCAAACGGAAAAAACGCCTATCACGCAGCAGATATGGGACGAGGCGATTGCCGCGCTGCGCGAAGTGATGGGCACGTTTGATTTTACCATGGCGGATGCTATTGTCGAGCAGATTGACGGCTATCAGCTGTCCGAGCCGTATGCGGAGCGGTGGAAGAACATCAAGGCTGCCGTGGCGAACGTTGACCAGGCGGCGGTGATGCAGGCATTGGACGGCAAATGAGCGACGACGTTCCCGCGCATGAGCGGTATATTGTTGCCGGCACGAAAAAACTGCGCTGCGGCTTTACCACGGGAACGTGTGCCGCGCTTGCGAGCCGCGCCGCCGTGCAGTCGCTGTTGGGCGGGAGTGTGCCGCAGCGCGTTGCCATCCGCACGCCCAAAGGCTGGCGCGCGGAGGCGGCGGTTATTGCGGGCGGCGAACTCGTACCGTTTGCGCGGGGCGGCACGGTGTTTCGGTGTGGCGTGTGCAAGGACGCGGGCGACGACCCGGACGTGACCGACGGCTGCGCCGTGTTCGCTACCGTCCGCCTGACCGCCCGCGCGGGAAGCGGCGTTGTGGTTACGGTTGACGGTGGGGCGGGCGTGGGGCGCGTTACCAAGGCGGGGCTTGACCAGCCGGTCGGGGCGGCCGCGATTAACCGGGTGCCGCGCCAGATGATAGCGGCCGCCGTCACCGATGTCTGCGAGGCGTTCGGCTTTGCGGGCGAAGTTGCCGTGACGGTTGACGTTCCCGACGGCGCACGGCTTGCGGCGCGGACGTTCAATCCGCAGCTGGGCATTATGGGCGGCATTTCCATTATCGGGACGAGCGGCGTGGTCGAGCCGATGAGCGAGCAGGCGTTGGTTGACGCGCTTGCGGTCGAAATCCGGGTGATTGCCGCGCAGTGTGCGGGAAAGCGCGAGCGTCCGCTCGTCATTACGCCGGGAAATTATGGCACGGCGGTCGCCGTGCGTCTGCCCGCGCTGGCAGGTCTGCCGACGCTCAAATGCGCCAATTTTGTCGGTGCGGCGCTTGACCTTGCCGCCGCCTGCGGTTTTACGCGCGTCGTGCTCGTGGGACACGCGGGAAAATTCGTCAAGCTGGCGGGCGGCATCATGCATACCCATTCGCGCATGGCGGACTGCCGCATGGAGCTGGTCTGCGCGCATGCGGCGGTTTGCGGGGCGGACGCAGAAACCTGCGCGCGCATTATGGACTGCGCCACCGTGGAAGCCGCGCTGTCCGTTTTGGATGGCTGCGGCCTGACCGAAGCCGTCATGCGGTCGCTCGTGGCGGCAGCGCGCCGCCATGTCGCGCGGCGCGTGGACGGCGCATACACGTTTGAGCTGTATCTGTTTACGGACGGGCACGGCGTTTTTGGCGGGGAGAATGCGTGAGGGATACGCAGGGCGCGCGGAGCGCGTTCCGGGACGGCGCGAAGCGGCGGGACGGAATGGAGCGGGAGCGGAACTCGGAGCAGCCCGACCGATGCGCAGCAGCGGGCACGCCCCTATGGAACGGAAAACGGTCGCTTTTTTGGCGGAGACGGATATCCCCTTGCGTTTGGCGGGGCAAAAGGATATAGTGGAAGCATGAAAGCACACATGAACGCGAAGAAATACCAGCCGATTGCGGCTGTCCCGCTGACGGAGCGGAAATGGCCGGCGAACACGATTACGCACGCGCCGATATGGTGTTCCGTTGATTTGCGCGACGGAAATCAGGCGCTTATCGACCCGATGGGCATTGACACCAAGCTGGCGTTTTTTGACCTGCTCGTGGGCATCGGCTTTAAGGAAATTGAGGTGGGCTTTCCGTCCGCGAGCGACACCGAATACGAATTTATCCGCAGGCTGATTGAGGAGCGGCGCATTCCCGACGACGTGACGATTCAGGTGCTGTGCCAGGCGCGTGAAAAACTGGTGCGCAAGACGATGGAGTCAATCAAGGGCGCGCCGAGCGTCATTTTTCATATCTATAATTCCACGTCGCCCGCGCAGCGCAAGTACACGTTCGGCAAGTCGAAGGAAGAGATTATCGCCATTGCGACTGACGGCGTAAAGTGCATCAAGGACTGCATGAAGGATTTGTCCGCCGACGAGCGGAGCCGGATTCGCCTTGAGTATTCGCCCGAAAGTTTTTCGATGACGGAGATTGATTACGCGGTGGAAATCTGCGCGGCGGTGGGCGCGGAGTGGGGCTACGACAAGGACAACAAGATTATTTTCAACCTGCCCACCACGGTGGAATGCGCCACGGCGAACGTGTACGCGGATCAGATTGAGTATTTTGCCGCGCACATTCCCTGCCGCGAAGGTGTGATTATTTCGACGCACTGCCACAACGACCGGGGAAGCGGCGTTGCGTCCTGCGAGCTGGGCTTGCTGGCGGGCGCGGACCGCGTGGAGGGCTGCCTGTTCGGGAACGGCGAGCGCACGGGCAACTTGGACATCGTGACGGTCGCGCTCAATATGTTCAGCCAGGGCGTTGACCCGGAACTCGATCTGCACAATGTGCCCGATATTGCCGACAGTTACATGGCGTACACCAAAATGGATATTCCGCCGCGCACGCCTTATGCGGGCGGGCTTGCCTACACGGCGCTGAGCGGCGGGCATCAGGACGCGATTGCCAAGGGATTTGCCGCGCGGGTCGGCATGGACAAGGATGCCGTCTGGGACGTGCCGTACCTGCTGATCGATCCGCATGACATCGGCCGGCAGTATGAGGGCATCATCAGGATCAACAGTCAGAGCGGCAAGGGCGGCGCGTCGTTCATTTTGGAGCACAACTACGGCTATGCCATTCCCAAGGCGATGCAGCCGGCGGTGGGCGATTTGATAAAGGCGGCGAGCGACAAGGCGCAGCGCGAGCTGAAGCCGGAGGAAATCCTCGACCTGTTCACGCGGCAGTGGATTGGCAAGAAATCGCCGCTTGAGATTGTGGATTTGGCGCAGACGCACGTGGAGAGCGCGTCCGGCAGCGAGGAGCAGGTGGCGGTGCGCGCCGTGCTTGCATGGAACGGCGAGCGGTACTCTGTTGGCGGCAAGGGAAACGGCCCACTGGACGGATTTGTCGCCGCGCTCGCGATGACCCCCGCGCCGAAATGCAATATCACGGCGTTCCATGAGCACAGCGTGGGGCAGGGCTCGAACACGAGCGCGGTCGCCTATGTGCAGGTTACGCTGGAAGACGGGCGGCAGTTGTGGGGCGTGGGAATGTCCAGCAACGTCGGGCGCGCGGGCATTGAGGCCGTGGTGAGCGCGGTCAACCAGGCGTAGCGGCTCGCCGCGGTTTTGCGCGTTTGGGGCGGTGTTTTTTCCGCGCGGTGGAGTCATCGTATGAATCAGAAAAATCGGTTGCGCGTGGCGGCGTTTTTGGTGCTGCTTGCGGTCAGTCTGCCGGCGGCGGCGAAAAAGCTTGCCGCGCCGGGGCTGTATCATGACACGCTGGACAACGGGCTGCAATTGTTCGTCATGGAGAATCATGCCGCGCCGCTCGCGTTCGTCATGCTGACGGTGCGCACGGGGGCGGTCTCACAGACGAGCGAGACGGCGGGGCTGTTCCATTTGTACGAGCACATGATGTTCAAGGGAAACGCGAAGTATCCCGACCAGGCGGCGACGACTGCCGCGCTCAACGGCATGGGCGTGGGCGACTGGAACGGCTTTACGTCGGTTGACGCGGTGAGCTACTATTTTACCGTGCCTGCCGGTCAGGTGCGCGGCGGGCTGGAATTCTGGTCGTATGCGGTGCGCACGCCGCTCATGGAAGCTCAGGAATTTGCCAACGAAAAGGAAGTGGTCGTCTCCGAGATTGCGGCGAACGAGGTGAATCCGGGGCGGATTTTCCTTGCCGCGCTCAACAAGCACCTGTTTGCCGCTTCCCCGTGGCGGCGGGATTCGAGCGGGACGACGGCAATCGTGCGGGGCGCGACGGTGGCGCAGATGCGCGACATTCAGCGGACATATTACGTGCCGAACAACGCGGCGGTGTTCGTGGGCGGCGACGTGCGCCATGACGACGTGCTGAAAATGGTGCGGGAGATTTACGGCGGCTGGGAAAAGACGGATGCCGTGCCGTTCGAGCAGCCCCCGACCAAAACGCCGTTCCGCCAGACGCGCAAATTCGTGTACGGCGACGCACGGACGGGCGACCGTTTTGTGCAGGTGGGCTATTACCTGCGCGGCCCGGACGTGGCGACCGACGCGGCGGACACCTACGGCGCGGATATGTGGGGGCAGCTGCTGCACAAGCCCGACGGCGCGTTCAAGTCGCTGCTGCTTGCCGACGAGACGCTTTCCGTTCCCGATCCCGATTATGTCGGCGGCTATTATGCGACCGAGCGGGCGAGCGGCATGGTGTCGCTGTCATCGGTCATGCTGAACGACGGGGACGCCGTGCAGAAAGCGGAGCAGTGGCTTTCGCTCGTGCAGGGGCAGGGGACGGCGCTTTTTAAGAGCGATGCGTTCGCGGACGAGCGGCTGCTGCGCGAGGCAAAGAATCAGCTGGACGATGCCGATGCCTATGCGGTGGAGACGGCGGAAGGATTCCTGCGCGCGCTGTCGTCCGTGTGGGCTTCGGGCGGGCTTGCCTATTATCTTTCCTACGACAAGAACATGCGGAACGTGACGGCGGCGGACGTTCGTGCGTTCGTGGAGAAATACATCGAGGGCAAATTCGGCATGTTCGTCGTGTTCGTCAGCCCCGCCGTCTACGAACAGCACCGGGCGGAATTCGCCGCGGCCGGCTACGAGACGATTACGGCGGACAACGCATTTTGGTGGAAGGAGCAGTAATTATGAGAAAATTCGCGTATGCCGGAATGGCGGCGCTGCTGCTGGCACTGGTCGCCTGCGCGTCGGACAAGGCGGCATCATATTATGATTCGAACGTGGCGGATTTTTCGACCGAGACGCTCTCCAACGGCATTCCCGTCGTCTTCAAGCAGAACGGGTCGGGGAAAATTTTGGTGCTGCGCATGGTGATTGACGGCGGTACGCCGCTCGTTCCTGCCGAAAAAAGCGGGCTGGAGGACGTGACGCTGGAAATGCTCCAGTACGGCAGCGGGCGGTATTCTTATGCTGAGATCCAGCGGCTCAAATACGAGCAGTCGTTCAGCATTTCCGCGCGCGCGGGCTATGATTATTCGGTGTACGGTTTCCGCTGCATAGAGAAGTACGCGGACGGTGTGCTGGACATCTTTGCCGACAGCGTGCTTGACCCGCTGTTTGGCGCGGACGATTTTGCCAAGGTGATGGCGGAGTATGCCGAGGACGTGCAGCGCACGTTGACCGACCCGAGCGGGCTGCTTTCTGCCACGACACGCGCGGCGGCGTTCGCGCATCACCCGTATGCCTCGCAGCCGTCGCCGACGCGGGATTCGGTGGGCGCGATTACGCTGGACGACGTGAAGCTGCACTATCAGACGTTGCTGGACGCGCGGCGGCTTTCGTTCGTGGTGGCGGGCGATATTTCTGCGGCCGGGCGGAAAAAAATCGCCGAAAAACTGGAAGCCGCGTTCGGTTCGATTCCCGCGGGCGGTTTTGTGCGGCCGGAAATTCCCGCGCTCACGGTGAGCGGGGCGACCGTGTACGAGCGGCTAGAACAGGCGGGCGAGGCGGGCTACGCATTCGGCTATTACGTCTGCCCCGACCGCAACGACAGCGCGGCGTATATTCCCTATGCGCTCGCCTCGATGTTCATTGAGGACGCGCTGTTCGCGCAGGTGCGCGAGCGGTACGGCGCGGTCTACAGCGCGGGGAACGGCATTATGGGCGGCCGGAAGCTGTTCGGTGTGCTTTCCGTCTACCGCGCGAGCAAGCCGGACGACCTGCAACGGCGCATCTACGACGCGATCGATTCGTTCCCCGACGAGGCGGGCGTGGCGGAGCGGCTCGACCAGTACAAGAACAAGTACATCACGACGGTGTTTGCCTCGGCACAGGACACGGCGGGCGTGGCGGGCAACGTGGTCAGCTCGTTGCAGCTGTACGGCGACCCCACGGCATACCTGCGCCGCACCGAGCAGATTCAGGCAGTGACCGCCGCGCAGGTCCTTGCCGCCTACCAGACCTATTTTGCCCGCAGCCCCGACCGCGCCACCGGCGGCACGCCCAACCCCATCCGCTGGGTCGTCCTTGACCGGGACGGTCGCTATCATTTTGACTAGCTGCCGCTTGATTTCCAGCCAAATCGATATGCTTTCCTATTCAGAGCGTGTGCGGCTGCTCGACAAGATTGTCCGCACGTTGCACATTCCTGCTGCCCGTTCCGTGCAAAAAAACGGCACTGATTTTTCCGCCGCATTCGGTCTGTGGAAAGACCGCGAAGTTTCCGTCGAATCAATCCGGGCAAATGCATGGGAGCGCACCTGTTTGAAATCATCGAGATTTCAGAATCCGTTTCCATAAAAGCCCGTGCGCTCATTGAAAGATTCACGAAAAGCCACGGTCTCCTTATTCCCGACGCGCTTATTGCGGCAACGGCACTGGAAACCGATGTGCCGCTTTGCACGGCGAATGTCAGCGACTTCCGTTTTATCCCCGGTTTGGTACTTGTGTGACGGCTTCTGCCGCCGTTACACTCCTGTGACAGGGCTTGGGGCGGACTTGTCCGCTCCCGTGCCTCTAGTCCGCTTGCACTGTGCCGCCGCTGTGCGTGAACGTACCGCTGTCTGTCTTATACACGCCGCCACCATCGCCACCCGCGGTGTTGCCACTGATTGTGCCGCCTTCCATGGTGAACGTGCCGCCGTTGATATACACGCCGCCGCCATCGCCGCCCGCGGTGTTGCCGCTGATTTCGCCGCCTTCCATTTTGAGCGTGGCAGTACTGTCGCCAATATAAATTCCGCCGCCACCCCCTGTGGTCGCTGTGTTGTCTTTTATTATGCAGTCGGTAATAGTAACGTCAGCAGTACCAAAAATATAGATACCGCCGCCATTCCTACTGGCGGTGTTGCCGCTGATTGTGGTGTTGGTTATCGTACCTGTGCAGTTACCGATATATAAACCGCCGCCGTTCTGGTTGTTTGACCAATATTTCGTTTCATTTCCGGTGATTGTGCAGTTTTTAATCTCGAACGGACACTTGACTTCAACACCTCCGCAAGAGGATGTTGATGTGTTTCCGCTGACTGTGGTGCCGTCCATTTTAAGTTCACCACTGCTAGAAGTGAGAATAGCCGCGTTTTTGAAACCCTCAATCTTTCCGCCGATAATGGTGAGCTTAGACATATAACAGTAAATTCCCGTACTTGTATTTGCCGTTCCGCCGATAATATCCACATTTTCCAGTTTGAGTTTTCCTTTATAAGTGCAAATTCCGCTGCCAACTTGTTCTGACCCGCAGTCTGTGATTATGCAGTCTTTGATTGTAACAAAATCAGCAGCCGTTTCGCCGTTATTGTTGTAGATACCGCCACCGTAATCACCTGTATGGAAATTGGAAATCGTTACGCCTTCTATTGTGAGCACGCCTGTGTTGTAAATGCCGCCGCCATGGTAGTACAACTTCCCTGAAAGCCTACCGCCACCAGTAATACTTCCGCCTGTCATGGTGAGTGTACCGGCATTGAAAATGCCTCCACCTTGGTATGCGGCCCTCGTTCCATCACTATCTTAAGGTAATGGTTACGCCTGTAAGTTCAAGCGTTCCCGAAGCGTTATAAATGCCGCCGCCGCCTTCATCATTACTTGTTCCGCCTGCCTTGCAGTCGGTGATTGTGCAGTCTTTCATTTTGACCGTGCCGCCATCGATATAAATGCCGCCGCCTTTTGCGCCCGCCGTGTTTCCGCTGATTGTACAGCCTTTTACCGTGAGTATGCCGCCCGTCGATTGGTAACAGATTCCGCCGCCGTCGCCCGTGGTGTTTCCGCCCGTGATGACGAGGTTCTCAAGCGTGAGGTTGAGTTTGCCGCTTGCAGGCTTCGCATATATGACGCGCGACAACGTGTTCGCGTCGAGCGTCGCCGTGCCGGAAAACGACTTTATCGTGAGATTGAGGTTTTTGCCGAGCGCGGAGAAGTCCGCCATGCCGTTCGCGCCCGCCGTGCTTTGCGTGAGCGTCCCGTCGATGCAGATTGTGTATTCGCTCGTGCCGTCGTTCCGCGCGATGATGGCATCCACGGCTTTTTGGATGGTGGCGAAGGGCTTTGTGCGCGAGCCGGAATTGTCGTCGCTGCCGGTGCTTGCCACATAGACCGTGGTCGGTTGCGGGCACTTGCAGACCTCGCACGCGCCGTCCTTGTAGTGGTGTTCTTCGGTGTCGGAATACGTACACTTCGTGCAAGTCGTCGTGTGCGTATCATCGCCGTTGTCCTTGTACTCGCAGTCGTGCGCCTCGCTTGCGGACTTTGCGTTGCACCCCGCCGCCGTACAGGTCTGGTAATGGTTGCCGTTTTCGTCGTCCGTGTAGTCGCCGTAGGTGTGCGCCACGGCTTCGGACTGCCCGCTACAGACGGGGCAGGTCTGGTAATGCTTGCCGTTTTTGTCGTTGGTGTAGGTCGTGCCGTATTGGTGCGTCTCGGCGGGGGAATGCGCGCCACAGCCCGCTGTCGTGCAGGTCTTATAATGCCCGCCCATGCCGCCGTTCGTGTATATGTCGCCCCACGTGTGTTGTGCTGTCTCGGAATGCCCGCACCCCGTGCAGGTCTTGGTGTGTCCCGCGTCCGTGTATGTCTCGCCGCCGTAGGCGTGAGGCTCGGTCTTGGTATGGTTGCAGTCGGAGCAGGTCTGATGGTGGTTGCCGTTCCCGTCGTCGGTGCATGCGCCGTACTGGTGACTCCCGTGCACGATGCGGTCGCATACTGAACAGGTTTTGCTATGGTTGGAGCCGTCGTTGTCGTCGGTATATGCGCCGTAGGTGTGTGCCTCGGCCGGGGAATGCGCGTTACAGCCCGCCGTCGTGCAGGTTCGGTAATGCCCGCCCGTGCCGCCCTTTGTGTATGTGTCGCTCCATACGTGCGGCGTTGTCTCGGCATGTCCGCATCCCGCGCAGGTCTTGGTGTGTCCCGCGTCCGTGTATGCCTCACCGCCGTAATCATGCGGCTCGCTCTTGGTATGGTTGCAGGTCGGGCAGGTCATGGTGTGGGTGTCCGCGTCGCTGCCGGTGTATACGTATTCGTGCGCCACGGTCGGGGAATGTGCGCCACAGCCCGTGCAGGTTTGGCAGTGTCCGTTGTCGCCGTCGGCTTGCGGTGCGCCGCCGTAGGTGTGTGCCTCGGTTGCGGAACGTTCGTCGCACCCCGTGCAGGTTCGGTAATGCCCGTCTACGCCGCCGTTTGTGTACGCTTCGCCCCAGGTGTGCGTGTGCGCGGGTGTCCATGTTCCGTCGGCGCAGGTCACCGTGATGCCCGCCAGCTCGTCTGCGATGCCGCCCGCCTCGACCAGTGCGCCCCACGCAGTCAAGTCGCCCTTATATTCAATCTCCGTGATTTCCGACCCGGCGAACGATCCCGATGCGATGCCCGTTACGTCCGCGGGAATGGCGATATGCTTCAGTCCTTCATGTCCCGCGAACGCGCCGCCCGCGATGCCTTTCACGCCGTCGGGCAGGGTGATGTCCGCCGCGTTGCCCCGGTAGCCGGTGAGCGTGCCGTTTTCGTCCGTGATGAATACTGTGATGTCGTCTAGCCCGCCGTCTGCGGCGAGTTCGTCCCACCGCTCCGCCGTGCCGTGGTAGGTGACGATTGTCTCCGCAGGAATCGCGCCCGTGCCGATGTCCGTGACATTCGCGGGGATGTCTATGTTCGTGAGACCCGCGCACCCGGCGAACGCATTTTCGCCGATTGTTGTCACGCTGTCGGGTATCGTAACGCCCGCAAGGCTCGCGCAGTCCTTGAATGCGTCCGCCCTAATTTCCGTCACGCCATTTGGTATCGTCACGTGCGTGATGCCCGTGCAGCCCGCGAACGCGCCGTCGCCGATTGCCGTCACGCCGTCAGGGATTGTCACGTCCGCCGCGCTCCCGGAGTACCTGACGAGTACGCCGTCCGTTATCTGCCAGTCATTCGGCGTGACCGGCACGTCCGGCACGGCAGGGGCAGTCCACCTCCATTCGCCGTCGGAGCATATCACCGGGGTAGTGCGCAGCGTCTCCCCAAAGCCGTCCTGCTCTGCCATGGCGGCCCATTCGCCGACCGTGCCGCCGAAGAATATTTTTCCGATTTTCACGTTGGAGAACGTGTAGCGCATGATGTGCGTCACGGACGCGGGAATCGTCAGCGTCCCGATAGTGCCGCAGTTGCTGAACGCATTGTTCCCGATGCTCGACGCGTTGCCCGGCACGATCATGTCCTCCGCGCCCCCGGAACACCACACGAGCCGACCGCCCATGACTTTGTACTCCACCGCCGGGGTTTCGTCCGCGTCGTCGCTGCTCCCGCAGCCCGCCGCGAGCAGCAGCGCCGCCAGCAATGCGATTAAGAGTTTTGTGTGCGTTCTTTTCATGTCGTTCTCCTTTTCCCGCGTGTTTTTCTTCCCGCTTGGAAGCGGGCGAACTCTTGGAGGGAGACAACCCCTCTACTCGGAAGCGGGGGTTTTCTCCCTCCAAACCACCCACTTTCCCCAGCACCGCTTAGGGCTACCGCCCTAAGAACCCGCTTCGCAGGTGTCAGTCGTTGCTTTTAGACTTCTTTGAGCCGCCGAGGACTTCCTGTTTGAAGTGGTCGATTTCGGTATTGGCGTAGTCGATGAACGCGGCGTAGTCCGCGTCGCCCTCAAGCAGGGCGTGGGCGTTCACGTGCATGACGAGCATTCTATATGCCTCATCGCTCGCGGTGCGGGCGGATTTGAGCGCGCCCGCCGTTTTTGCAGAGCGTTCGTCCGTCCGCTGTGAGGTCAGTTCGCGCACTTCCTCGTTCGCCGCCTTGAGCTTCTCCACGAACGCGCCGAGCGACAGCGCGTCCACCTGCGGCTTGTACTTGCCTTCCAAGTCTTGAATGAAGTTGACGAGCAGCCCCGTCTCCTTGTCCAGCTGCGCCTGTACATCGATTTTGTAGTCCTTGACATGCTGTTGCAAAACTTTCGCCGCGTCCGCCATGCTCTCCACGGGGAAGCTCGCGTAGCCCGCCACCGCTTTCTTGTAGCCCGCGTACAATTGGTCGCGCAATCTGTCCGCTGCCGCGATTTTGTCCGTCGTCAGGCTCTTCGCGCTGATTTGCAGGTTCTCGTCCTCTGCCGTAACCGCCGCCCGCAGCGCGGCGACTTGCGCCTTGCATTTTTCGGCGACCGCCGCGTCCTTTTCCGCCCGTTCCGCCATGTTGGACACGAACAGGAAGTGCGCCGCGTTGTTCATGCCGCCAAGGTACACTGTCTGGATTTCTTTCATAGGAATGCTCCTTTGCCATATTGTTTTGCCGCCGCCTGCGCGGCGGTATTTGTTGTGCCAAATTTGTACTTGTCGAGTGCTGAGAGGGTATCT
>CAMWTK010000051.1 GCA_947177175.1 uncultured Treponema sp. | reverse complement strand
GAAATACCATGAGACGTACACGAACGCCGCCAGCTGCACGAATTCCAGCACGATGATACGCAGGTGTCCGTCAATCGTCATCATCGGCGCGATAAGCATCAGCGCCACGGTGACGACATAGGGCATCGGCGTCGCGTTGACAAGATTCATCACGACCGAAAACGAAGAGATCAGCACGATATACCCATACAGCAACGGAATCGTCCAGCCGAGCGCACGGTCAGAAAAGACGAACGAAAACAGCAGCAGCACGAACATCACGCCGAACGCACTGCCGAACAGCACCCGGTACCGCACATACGAAAAATACTCGACCATCGGAAGATAGGCGAGCACCGTCAGCAACAGCAGCAGCCCCGCCGTGAATGCCAGCAGGATTCTCAGCAGGCGGAAATTATACATGTTCACGATCCGCCGGTTCTTTTTCAGCATCTGCCGGTTAGCAACCGCCAATTCCTTATAGAACGATAATAGGCTGAACATACCCTACAGAATACCACAGCCACCCGCACTTGTCAAAATGTTCTTTCTGTGCTATAGTACGAGAACTTCACAAAAACATCTTCTTATTTGTGAAAAGGAGTAACAATATGGCTACAAGAAGAAGCCCACGCTTTAAGGAATGCCGCCGCCTCGGCGTAAACGTCAGCGGACATCCTAAGGCGATGAACAGAGCGAGCGCGCCTGCATTCAAAAAAACTCACAAAACTTCAGAATACGGCTTGCAGTTGATTGAGAAACAGAAGGTAAAGGCGTATTACGGCATTTTGGAACGCCAGCTTCGCCGCTATTACGAGCAGGCCACCAAATCGGCAGAAAAAACGGGCACCGCGCTCATCGTCGCGCTCGAATGCCGCCTGGACAACTTGGTGTACCGCATGGGATTTGCGAATTCAATCCGTATGGCGCGCCAGATGGTGAGCCACCGCCACATCGAGCTGGACGGCAAGATCGTCAACATTCCGTCACAGCACGTCAAAATCGGGCAGACCATCACACTGAGCGAAAAATCACGCAAGAACGAACAGTTCAAGAAAGCGTTCCTCGGCGCGAACAACGCCCCGCTCGACTACCTCGAAATCAATCAGGACGGTTTCAGCGGCAAACTGGCAAGCGTTCCGCAGCGCGAAAAAATCCCGGTACAGATTAACGATCAGATGGTCGTCGAATTCTACTCAAAGTAAGGTCGCACACCGGCAATCAGACACGGGGTACACGCCCCGTGTTTTTTGTTTTAAAACATCATGCGGACATAAAAAATGCCTCCGCTCGGGAGGCATCTCTCTTTGAGCTATTGCAGATTCGAACTGCAGACCCACGCCTTAAAAGGGCGTTGCTCTACCGGCTGAGCTAATAGCCCATCCATTCATCAAATGAATGTTTTTGTATTATAGCGATTTTACGGTATCGTGTCAACCGCAACAGACGGCAAAACCGCAAAAAAGCGCGGATTTCCCCGGACGCGGCGATTTTAATCGGCACATGCTGCGAGCGTGTCGCTCTCCCCCGTTCTTTCGTTTTCGGCAAGCGGACGGCGGACACGCACACGGATTGCGCTCCCCGGCTGCGGGATATTGACCGAACCGACGGGAAAACGCAGCTGACAGTGCAAAAAATTATCGGTGACCGCATGCACGATGACAGTATCCGGGGCAGCCGGCGCATGACGCACCGACTCACACACGGCGGCTAGTTCCGCGCCGACAAAGGCGTTGATATACTCCGCCTTTGCCGCCCTGCTGTACGCTTCCAACCGGGCGACACGCTCGCCCGCGACGGCATTGGGAACCATCGGGCGCATGGCGAAGGCTTCCGTTCCCGGCCGCGCGCTGAACGGGAACGCATGCACGAACGTCATCGCCGTTTTTCGGAGCAGCGCCATCGTCTGCGCAAAATCTTCGTCCGTCTCGCCGGGAAAGCCCGCAATGATGTCACACGCGAGGAACGGACGCTGTTTTGCCCGGCGCAACCGTTCCACCGCCGCAAAAACGACCGCGGCACGATACGGCCGCTTCATCTTTGCCAGAACCGCGTCGCTGCCCGACTGGACGGAAAGATGAAAATGCGGGCGCACACGCGGGTGCGCGATAATCCGGGCGAGCCGCTCGGTGACGATTTCGGGATAGAGGCTGGAAATGCGGATGCCGATAGTCCGCGTGTGCGCGAGCATCAGTTCCAGAAGCGTGGCAAAATCGGCGAATCCATCCTGCCACGCGCCGCGGTACTGCGCGATGTTCACCGTCGTGATGACCACCTCCGCCTGCCCCGCACGCTCCAACGCCGCCACGCGGTCGAGCACGTCCTGCACGGCAAGCGACACGGACGTTCCGCGCGCAAGGCGGATACGGCAGTACGTACACGCGGCGTTGCATCCGTCCTGAATTTTGAGCGACGAGCGGCTGTGATGCAAAAACGTGTCCGTCGTCAGCGCGAACGGCGACACGGACTGTACGCCGGGATCATCGAACTGCGCCTGCAAGAACCGGGCGAGCGCGACTCCCGTCATACCGAGCGCCGAATGCAGCAGCGCGGGAACGACCGCGAGCGCGCCTTTGCGCTGCCCGCCGAGCACGCAAACCCGTTCGTCAATCGCCATAATTTCGCGGCGGTCAAGCTGGGCATAGCACCCCGTCACCGCCACGGCGCAGGCAGGACACTTTGCCAACAGCAGCCGGATAATGCGCCGCGCCTTCTGCTCTGCCTTTGCCGTCACCGTGCACGTGTTCACCACGCACAAAATCACGTCGTCCTGCGTGGCACTGGCGGCGGTCAGCGGAGTCATCGTGACGGAAAATCCTGCGTCCACAAAAGCCCGCGCCGCGCCCTCGCTTTCTGCCTGATTGAGCTTGCAGCCCAACGTTTCAAAATGGACGGTATTCATCGATATTTAATAAGCGGAACGAAAGACGGTCAGCGCAGACGGGCGGACACACGTTCCTTGCCGCGCAGGGCATCTGCCTGCGATGCGTCCAGCTCAATCGCCTTGTTGTACGCTTCCAGCGCAGCAGTATAGGTATTGGTCATTTCGCGCGCATAGCCACACCGTGTCCAGAACAATGCCCGCGACGGATCGACGTGCACCGCCATCGTGTACGAAATATCGGCGTGTTCGTAGCGCGCCTGCCGCATATAAATTTCGCCCATATAGTAATACGCCCAGCTGAAATCGCTGGCGCTCGCGGGAGCATTCGTCACATACAGCTGGAACATCTCAAGCGCGCTGTTGTTCTTGCCCTGATAATAGCGCGCCTCCGCCAACGCCTCTATCAGCCGGATATCCGTGCTGTTTTTCTTGCGCGCCTCAAGGGCATACTGCTCCGCCTGCCCGTACTGACGGTTGCGGATCAGACTCCAGCACAGCACGCAGTAGGAATCGATGTTGGCGGGATTCTCCCGGATTTCCTGCTCGCAGACGGCTATCGCCTCGGAATACCGGCCTTTGCGGTACAAATCGAGCGCGTCCGCTTTCTGGGCGACCACCGCGCCGACCGAGACAAAAAAAATCGCGCATAAGACAATCAGTTTCCTCATCGTGCTACTCCGTCATCGTACATTTGCCGCAAAAGCGGGATCCCGGCTCAAGGACGACCTGTTTTGAAGTGATGTCGCCGAGCACCGACCCCGACCCGGACACGAACACCAAGTCCCGCGCAGCAATATCGCCCTTTACGTTGCCGCGGACGAGCACGCGCGTGGCGGTAATCCCCGCCTCAACGACGGCGTCGGTGTCCACCACCAAATCGTTCGTCGCCGCGATTGTCCCGTAGACTTTGCCGCGGATCATAAACGGCTTGGCAAACCGTATCGTCCCGCGGAAAACGATGTCGTCCGCCAAAATCGTGTCGAAATCGTCTTCTTCCATATTGAACAAGTCGGTGTCTTTCACTTCAAACATAGCACAGCATACCTTGAATTCGGCTTGGTGGTCAAGGCGATTTTTCCGTGTACTTTTCCCGCGATTTCGGCTATACTGAGAGCATGACACGCTTTGGACTGCGCACAGCCGCCCTCTTTTTTCCGGCACTGCTGTGCATTGCCTGCGCAAGCACGCGGACTGCCGCACCGGACGACACGGCGGGCACGACTTTTGCCGACGCGCCGGAAGACGACACGATAACCCTGCTCTTTGCCGGCGACATCATGGCGCACGCCGACAACTACGAGGCCGGCAATTTTCCCGCGATTTGGACTGACGTCGCGCCGGTCATCGCGGCGGCGGACCTTGCCTTTGCCAACGTGGAGGCGCCCGTCGCCGACCGTCTCCCCTGGAGCACGTACCCACAGTTCAACATGCACGCGCCGTATATCGACGCGGCGATTGACGCGGGATTCGACGTGTTCTCGCTCGCGAACAACCATACCAACGACAAAGGGCTTGACGGCATGCAGCAGACGCTCGCCTATTTCAGTGGCAAAAAGGACGTGTATTCGTGCGGCATCAAGGCGACGGCAGACGCGCCGCTCACCTATCAGGTCATCAAAAAAAACGGCTGGACGATCCTGTTCGTCGCGTTCACGGAAATCGTGAATGCGCGCAACGATGCGCGTTATTTTGACTACATTCCGCCGCACGGAAAATTGCACGACACGATTCTCGCGGACCTGAAACGGCTGCGCGCCGAAAACCCGTGCGACGTGTTCGTGGTCTCCGTCCACGCGAACGAGCCGGAATATGTCAGGAGCGTCGCCGCCTACCAGCGGCAGTTCTACCACGAGCTGATCGCGCAGGCGGATGCCGACATCGTGTGGTCGAACCACGCGCATGTGGTCAAAGACTGGGAAATCGTCCCGGCGGACAAAAAAACGCGCGGCGGGCTGATTATGTATGCCAACGGCAACACTATCAGCGGCCAGCGCACCGACCCGCAGTTCGGCAATCCCGGCAACGCCCGCGACTACACCGGCGACGGGCTGCTGATGACCGTCACGCTGCGCCGGATGCCCGCCACGGACGGACGGCAGACGCTCACGGTGGAAAAACTCGCGCCGCAGTTCATCACCACGTACATCGCGCCTGACCGGCAGTTCGTGCTGCGGCTTCTGGACGACGACCTCATCCATTCGCTGCGCCGCGCCGGGCTTGACGAATGGGCAACCTACCTTGCAGAACGCAAGGCACTCATGGAAACCATAAAGGAAACATCGATATGGCAATAGATTACGAAACGCTTCCCGTCTACGTGCAGAAACAGCGCATTCTTGACACGCTCGCATCGCACCAAGTCATCGTGGTGCAGTCGCCCACGGGCAGCGGAAAGACCACGCAGATTCCCGTCATCCTGCACGAGGCGGGCTATTCGGCAAACGGCGTGATTGCCGTGACCCAGCCGCGCCGCATTGCCGCGCTGAGCGTGAGCGAATTCATCGCGCGGCAGCTCAGGACGAACTATCCGGGGCTGGTCGGCTACAAAATGCGCTTTGAGGACAAGACCGACGCGAGCACCAAAATCAAGATTATGACCGACGGCATTTTGTTGCAGGAAATGAAGCTCGACCCGTGGCTCTCCAAGTATTCCGTCGTCATGGTGGACGAAGCCCACGAGCGCAGCCTGAACATCGACTTCGCGCTCGGCCTGCTGAAACGTGTCCTTGCCGAGCGCGCCGACTTCAAAGTCATCGTCTCCAGCGCGACGATGAACGCGGAGGCATTCAGCGCCTATTTCGGCGGCTGCCCGATCGTGACGATTGACACGGTGACGTACCCCGTCACGATGATTTACGACCCGCCCGCCGTCAAAACGACCACCGCGACCGAAAGCGGCTGTGAGGCAATCCTGCGCAAAGTGGAGACGACGATCGAGCGCGTGCTCGCAAGCAAGGACGACGGCGATATCCTCGTGTTCCTGCCCGGAGAAAAAATCATCCGCGACTGCGTGCGCCGCCTCGCATACGCGCCGTTCCGCAGCAAGCTGCACATCATTCCGCTGTACGGCAGGCTGCCCAAAGAAGAGCAGGAACGTGTGTTCGAGGCCGCGCCGTTCGGCAGGAAGAAAGTAATCGTCTCCACCAACATCGCCGAAACGTCCGTCACAATTAACGGCGTGACCACGGTCATCGACTCCGGGCTGGCAAAACTGAATTTCCACAACCCGCGCACCTACACGTCAAGCCTGGTCGAAACGCCCGTGAGCAAGGCGAGCTGCAACCAACGGCGCGGGCGGGCGGGACGGACCTGCGCGGGAACGTGCTACCGCCTGTACAGCCGCGACGATTTTGAGGGTCGCCAGCTTTACACCACCGAAGAAATCTACCGCACCGACCTAAGCGAGGTCGTCCTGCGCATGGCGGAACTGGGCATCACCGACTTCGAGTCGTTCGACTTCATCTCGCCGCCGGGAAAAGAAGGCATTTTGGGCGCAATCGACACGCTCAACCTGCTCAACGCGCTCAACCCCGACCGCACGCTCTCCTCCGTCGGCAAGCTGATGACCGAATTCCCGCTTGAGCCGCGCGTAAGCCGCATTCTGGTAGAAAGCATGACCCGCTATCCCGACGTACTGGAAGAGACGCTGATTGCGGCGGCATTTTTGAGCGCGCAGTCGCCGTTCGTGTTGCCGCCCGGGGAAGAAATGGACGCGCGCAAGGCGCACCACGCATTCCGGGACTTACAGGGCGATTTCGTGTCGTACGTCCGAATGTTCCGCACGTACCAAAGCATGAAAAACCAGGAGCGGTTCTGCAAGAACAATTATCTGGACGAAAAAGTGATGGCAGAAATCGCCAACATCAAGCAGCAGCTGGAAGAAGAAGTGTCCGCGCTCGGCTTTCCGATTACGGGCGGCGGCTCAATGGACGATTACCTGTGCTGCATTGCGGCGGGCATGATTCAGTTCGTGTGCGTGCGCGAGGGACGGGAAAACTACCGCAGCCTCACTGCCGACCATATCACCATTCACCCCGGCTCAAGCATGTTCCGCAACGGCCCGCTGTTCATCGTGGCGGGTGAGATCGTACGGACAAGCCGGATGTTCGCCATGAGCGTGTCGCCGCTCACGCGCACGTTGCTCCAGCGCATTTCGCCCGACCTGGAAGGACGGCTGGATGCCGCACGCGGCAAACGCGGGCGCGCGCTCACGGGAAACCTTGCCTACAGCGGCGGCGAATTCCGCGACCAAAAAGGCGCGATCGGGCGCGATGACGGACGGTTCGGCGGCAAGGCACGGAAAGCCAAGGACGAAAGCACCGTCACCATCGGCGGCGTTCCGTTCGCGCTGCAAAAAGCCAAAGGGAAAAAAATGCTCGTCCTGCCGTTCGACCAGTTCAAGTCCGCCCTGCTCGCCGAGCATGAGGAAAACCGGCTCGCGCAGATTGGCGGACTGAAAGGCAAAATCCTGCTCAAAGGCGGCGAGCTGCTCGCCGGCGAAAAAATGGAGCTTATCTGCCGGGTCACCAAAACGCTCGACCTGCTTCCGCTCGGCGAAAAAAACTGGCCACGCGGCATGAACGTCCAGCTCGGAAAGGACGGCGGCACGGAGACACTGGTCGCGAGCATGGACTATATCCTGCGCGTCACGATGGCAAAGCCAAAGAGCCGCGAATACGGCTTCATCTGCCTGTACACCGACGGCAAGGGAACGTACTGGTTCAAAGTGAGCCGGGGATTTGCGACGGCGCTCAACGAAAGCCTTTCCAGCCTTGAAACGCTGATTGACGAGGCAACCGTCGCCCTCACCCCCGCGCAGAAAGAAAAAGTGAGCGCCACCTACCGTGTGCTGAACGGACTGTACGACTGATTCTGCGGGGCATATTAATCATTTTGCGTCCACGGCCGCCGATTTCAGCGGGGCGGGCGGCTGTTTTTTCGCGTCCTGCGCGGCCGTTTTTTCGGCGGCACGCGCGTCGGCTTTCTGCTCCGCCGCTTCGTCGCTGATGCCGAGTATCTTTGCCGCTTTCTGTGCGTTCACGTTCTTCGTCTTTGCCCGGGGATCGTACAGGTCGGCAAGGCGGCGCACGTCGCTTTCGACGCTCGCGTATTTGCCTTTGTTGTAGATGTCAAGCCCCGTCCCCTGCGTGGCGACATCCTTGCTCGCCAGGTAGTCCGCGCAGATGTCGGCGAATTCGCTGCGGCCGTACTTGGCGAATTCCTTTCCGAGCGCGTAGCGCAGCGGCTTGCGCGGATTGTTTTTCGCGTCGTCGCCCACCACTTCCTTGGCGAGCGCGAGGATTTCTGTCGTTCCCGCGTTGCCTTCGGCAAGCAGCGCGGACGCGACCTTTGCCTTGGTCGTGTCGGCGACTTTTTTGTCGGTAATCTGACCGACCAGAAAATCGTTTCCTTCTGCCGTGTTGAGCTGCGCGATGACCGGGTACACCGCGTCCTTGACGACTTTTTCGGGGTCGTTCTTTGCCCGGTGGATAAGGTACGGCACCGCCTCGGTCATGTTCCATGTCTTTGCCACGCCGATCGCTTCCAGCCGCACTTTATAATACGAATCGCGGATCGCCTGCATGACCGTCTTCCGCGCGTCGGCATCCTGCGGAAAATGCGACAGCCCCTTTATCACGGCGATGCGCATATTGGGGTCGGTTTCCTCGTACAGGCCGAGCAGGACGGGAACCGCGTCGGGATTTTCCATCGCGCCGATTGCCTCCGCGCCGTACATGCGCATGAACATGTTTTCGTCCTTGTCCTCGGCAATCCCGACCAACCGGTCGAACGTCTCCGTCGCCTTAAGCTCGCCGAGCACTTTGACGAGCGACTGTTTCTGCGGCACGGACAAATCCTCGCGGTCAAGGTAGTCGGTCAGGTAGACGGCTTCGGCACTGCCGCCCACTTTGCCGAGCGTGTCCAAGCACTGGTTAAAATACGTTTCGTTGTCGCTTTCAAGGAGATTCAGCACGGGCGCGACGGCTTCTTTCGTTTTGACGGCCTTCACGTAATCAAAGCACGTATTCACCATGCTCTGCCGCTCGTCATAGGGATCGTCCAGCACCGAAACCGCAAAGTCCTCAAGGCACGGGTCTTCCAGCGTGGCAAAATACCGCACCGCCATTTCTTTGAGCGCGCCGTTCTTGGTCTCCGCGAACAAATCGTAGACATCATCGGCAGAGCGCGGGTCGGCGTTTTTCGTCAGCTCGCCGAGCAGGTCGCTGATTTCGCTTTCAAGGCCGAACCGGAGCGTGTCGCGGCGTTTTTCTTTGTCCGCCTCGGTGTCCTCAAGGTCAAGCTCGCGCACTTTTTCCGCGTCGGCGCGCTGCGGACGCTTCGCGCCCGGAATCGTCACCGTGCGCGGCTCAAAACTTTCGTCCTGCCCCGCCGCTTGCGCGGACAACGGCATGATAATCAGAAAAATAATTGCAATCGTCGTGATGTGTCTCATAAAATCCCCTGTCATTATCGGATATTTCCGGCGGCAAAACGACGCAAAAACGCCGTCCTGTATTCCTCAAACCGATTTTCCGCGATGGCGTTACGGATTTCGCGCATCATCGTCTGCAAAAAGAAGAGATTATGGTAGCTGGCGAGCGTCGCGCTCAGGATTTCCTGCGCCTTGAACAGGTGGCGCAGATAGGCGCGGCTGTAATTGCGGCACACTTTGCACGTGCATTCGGGATCGACCGGCGAAAAATCACGCGCGAACCGCTCCTGCTTGATAGAAAGTTTTCCGTCGCGCGTAAAATACGACCCGTTGCGGGCGTTGCGCGTGGGAAGCACGCAGTCGAACATATCGATGCCGCTGCGCACCGCGTCCAGAATGTAGTCCGGCGTGCCGATTCCCATCACGTACTTCACCGTGCGTTCGGGAAGCAGCCGCGCCGTGTAATCGAGCATGGACGCAAAGACATCGGCAGGCTCGCCCACGCTCAATCCGCCGATTGCGATGCCGGGCAAATCAAGCCCTGCCACGAATTCCGCCGACCGCGCGCGCAAATCCGCAAAAAAATTGCCCTGCACGATCGGGAAGAGCAGCCCCGCATAGCCCTGGTCGCGCTGCCTGAGCCACGCCGCCTTGGCGCGAATCGCCCACTGTTCCGTCACCGAAAGCGCGCGCTCCGCCTCGTCCTTTGCAATGCCGAATCCGCTGCACACGTCGAGTTGCATCTGAATGTCGCTGTTGAACTGCGCCTGAATGTCCACCACGCGCTCGGGCGTAAACAGATGCTTTGAGCCGTCAATCGTGCTCCTGAACTGCACGCCCTGCGCCGTAATCTTGCGCAGGGGCGACAGACTCCACACCTGAAAGCCGCCCGAATCCGTGAGAAAATTGCGCCGCCACCCGCTGAACCCGTGCAGCCCGCCCGCCAGCCCGATTATGTCACTGCCCGGGCGCAGGTACAGATGATACGTGTTCGCCAGGATAATCTCAAAGCCGATTTCCTCCAGGTCGTCCTTGGTGAGCGCCTTGACCGTCGCGTTCGTGCCGACCGGCATGAACACCGGGGTCTGCACGTCGCCATGGGGCAGATGCAGCACGCCCGTTCGCGCGCGACTGCCCGAATCCGTATGCGTTATGTCAAAAACAGTTGCCATATCCTTTCCTTACGTGCGCGCGTACCGCAGCAATGCCACGCTGATCGCCACAAACAGAAACACGGGAAACCATGCCCCCATGAACGGCGTGATATACTGAAATTTCGCGAGCAGCATCGTTATCATCTGGCTCACGTAGAACAGCACCGCCGCGCTGATACACGCCGCAAGGCTCACGAGCAGCACGTTTTTCCGCGTCTTGCCGCTCAGCCCGATCGACAGGAACACGACGATAAACAGCACGAACGGGAACGCGAATTTCTTATAGTACAGGCTCAGCTCCTCGCTGAACGGCAGCCCCGCCTTCTGCAAGTGGGCGATGTACTGCTTTGCCTCGCGCGCGCTCACCGTCTCCACGCTCACCGTATTGTTCTGGAACGTCGTCGGCTCTTCGGTCAGCCGCTCCGTGAGCGCGCGGTCGGGACTGCGCATCGTCATCACGCCGCCGGAAAACGCGTACTCCGTGCCGCCCGACAGCCACCAATGCCCGTCCTGGAACACCGCCGAATCCGCGCGGATGACCGCCGCCAGCGTCTTGTCCTCGTTCCTCACGATAACATAGAGCGTGTACAGCCGCTTGGCGTTGTCGTCGTAATAGTCGGCCTTGTACACGATGTTCCCGCCGTCCGAAATCACCACGATCTTGTCGTTGTTCAGGGATTTTTCTTTGTCCAGCGCCTTTTCCTGCAAGACCGTCTTCTGCGCATACGTGGGGACGACAACCCGGTCGTCAAACAGGAACAGCGCGATGCTCAGCACGAACGAAAAGACCAGCAGTGGCGCGGTGAACGAAATGAGCGGCACTCCCGACGCAAAAATCGCGACCAGCTCGTTGTTGGCGTAAAAATCGCTGAGCGTGTACGAAACGGCGAACAGGATTGCGAGCGGCGTGGCATACCACACGCATTTGGGCGCGTACAGCAGCAGAATCCGCCCCACCGTCGCGCCGGGCACTTGATTGGAGATGTAATTCCACAGATTCATCAGCAGATCGACGAGGACAAGGACGAGCGCGAAAAAAGCGAGCGCGCCCAGAAAAAGCGGGACGAACCGCTTGAACAGATACTGCGTCAGTTTCATCGCCGCCCCAGCTGCGTGTAGAAGAACAACGCCGCGCCGCCGATCACGATATTCGGCAGCCACATCAGGATAACGCCGTTCGTGCCGCTGCGCGACCCGAAAATCTGCCCCAAAATCATCATCGCCCAGTACGCCACGGAAATGAACAGCCCGATTATCAGGCCGATCGTCTGCCCGTTGTGCTTGCCGAACAGCAGCGACAGCGGAATCGCCAGGAACGCGAAGAAAATCGACCCGAACGGCATGGAAAATTTCTTGTTGTATTCCAGCTTGTACTTGTTCAGGCTCCTCGAATCAACGTCCGTCGCCTTTTCCATTTCGATGATGCGCTGGCGGAGGTCGTAGGAGGTCATCTCGTTCGGATTGATGCGGGTCGAACTGCTGAAAAACGACGACTCAAAAATGTTCAGCAGCATGTTCTTTGACAGCAGCACGTCAAAATCATTGCGCCTACCGTTCTTGAAGAAAACCACCGCCGCGTCGTTCATCTCCATGGACATGAGCACGCCGCTTTCCGTCGATTTCTCCACCACCGAATCGTTCGCCACGATAATGCGCTGGTTGCCGTCCGTGTCCGTGTCAAAAAAAATCAGGTCGCTCACGTCCGTGCCGCTCACCTGCCCGATGACCAGCGTCTTGTCGTTCGTGCGCTTGACGGAATTGGATTCCAGCTCAATCGCGGGGTTCGACATCAGAATCGTGCGCCGCAGCTGATTGTACTTGAGCGTCCCGAGCGGCAGCAGGTAGTCGTTCACGAAAAACGACACGACCGAAATCACCAGCCCCAATATGATGACGGGAACGATGATGATACGGTAGCCAAGCCCCGACGCGCGCAGGATGAGCACCTCATTCTCCGTCATCAGCCGGCCGAGACACATCAAGAATCCCACGAGCGTCGCGAACGGCGCGGACTGCGCGATGATAAACGGCAGCGAATACGAAATGAGCCGCAGCACGTCCATGAGCGGCACGCGTTTTTTCAGGACGTTCTCCGCCAGCAGCAAAATCTGGTTGCAGAAAAAGACCATGAAAAAAAACAGGAACGCGATAAAAAAATACAGGAACAACTCTTTGGTCAGGTAGCGCACCATCACAAAGCGGTTGATGCCCGTATCTTCCTGCACGAGCACCGCAAGCCGGTCGCCCGCCGCGCGAAAGCCGAGCCGCCGGCACACCCACGCCGCCGACGCGCAGAGCCAGTTGAGCAGGTTAAAGCCCGCGCCGGTGCGGGAAAGCCGCTCCCTGCCTTTTGCGAAAAATGCGGCGATGCGGTCGGTGATTGCGGCTGGCAGCAGGTTCATTTAGTTTCCGCCCACGCCCGTGCTTCCGAAACCGCCGTCCCCGCGCGCCGTCTCGTCCAACGCCACAACCGGCCGGAACGCACCGCGCGTGACGGGCGCGACGACCAGCTGGGCAATGCGGTCGCCGTTCCGCACCGTGAACGGCTCCTGCCCCAAGTTAATCAAAATTACTTTCACTTCGCCGCGGTAGTCGCTGTCAATCGTGCCGGGCGTGTTCAGGCAGGTAATGCCGTTCTTTGCCGCCAGCCCGGAACGCGGGCGCACCTGTATCTCATAGCCCGCCGGGATCGCGAACGACAGCCCCGTGGGAATCATCGCGCGCTGCAACGGCGCAATCGTAACCGGCTCGTCCAGAAACGCGCACACATCCGCGCCCGCCGCGCCCGCCGTCTTGTAGTCGGGTAGCACCGCACCGTCAGCAACGGTGCAAGGAATTGAAACAGTCATGCGCCAGTATAGCAGATAAACAAAAAAACTCCAATCCTTTGGGGACTGGAGTTTTCATGCCATGCGCAGGAAGCCGAATGCGAGTGGCACCGGCTTCCTAACACGTCATTTCTGCTGCGCTTCCAACGCGTCGATGTACGAAAGGTTCAGCCGACCCATCTTGTCAACCTCAAGCAGCTTGACCGGAATCTGCTGTCCTTCCTTGAGCACGTCGGTCACCCGCTCCACGCGCTGGCGGGAAAGCTTTGAGATATGACACAAGCCTTCCTTGCCCGGCAGGATTTCCACGAACGCGCCGAATTCCATGATGCGCTTGACCGTACCGTTGTAAATCACGCCCACTTCGGGGTCGTCAACGATACCGTGCACCGCGACCTTCGCCTCTTCGGCAGCCTTGCCGTTCTTCGCGTAAATCGTCACCGTGCCGTCGTCCTCGGTGTTGATCGTCACGCCGTACTGGGCGCAGATTGCCTTGATGTTCTTTCCGCCCGGACCGATGAGCGCGCCGATTTTGTCGGTGTCGATTTTCATCGTCAGGATTTTGGGAGCGAACGGGCTGATCGGCTGCGGCTTGCTGATACATTTTTCCATGATAGAAAGAATGTGCAGGCGGCCTTCTTTTGCCTGCGCAAGCGCCTTTTTCATGATCTCCGTCGTCACGCCCGCAATCTTGATGTCCATCTGGAATCCCGTGATGCCGTCCTTCGTTCCCGCGACCTTGAAGTCCATGTCGCCCAGGTGATCCTCTTCGCCCAGAATGTCGGACAGAATCTGGTAGCGTCCGTAAGGATTGTCGCCCTCCGCTTCGGTAATCAGCCCCATCGCAATGCCGGCGACCATTTTCTTCATCGGAACGCCCGCCGCCAGCAGCGACAGACAGCCGCCGCACGTCGAAGCCTGCGAAGACGAGCCGTTCGACTCCAAAATCTCCGAGACGACGCGCACCGTGTACGGGAATTCATCGATTGACGGCACCATCGGCGCAAGCGAACGCCGCGCCAAATTGCCGTGCCCGATTTCGCGGCGGCCCGTGCTCAGGCGGCCGGTCTCACCGACCGAATACGGCGGGAAGTTGTAGTGCAGGATGAAATGCTCGCTGCGCTCGCCCTCGATGTCGTCGTATACCTGCGCGTCCATCGCCGTGCCGAGCGTAGTGACCGCCAAAGACTGCGTTTCGCCCCGCGTGAACAGCGCGCTCCCGTGCGGACGGGGCAGCACGTTCACCTCGCACGTAATCGGGCGGATTTCGTCGCACTTGCGCCCGTCAATGCGCACGCCCTTGTCCAGAATGCTCTTGCGCAGCAGGTTGTACTGAATGTCGTCAAAACACTGGTCAAACAGCTTCTTCTGAATGTCGTCCGCGAACTGCTCCGCGTGGGCGGCGACCAGCTGCTTCTTGACCGCGCTGATCGCGCTGCCACGGTTCATCTTGCCGTCCTGGAAGCACGCCTTCTCCAGCAGCGGGGTCGCCTCGGCGACAATCGCATCCCGGTTGGCAAGCTCAACGTCGAGCGGCGCGAGCGGCAGCTTTTCTTTCCCCGCCTTCTTCACCAGCTCTTCCTGCAAGTGGCACATAGCGGCGATGAAGCCCTGCGCCTTCTCCAGCGCGCCGAGCATCACCTCTTCCGTCGCCTCGTTCGCGCCGCCCTCGACCATCGTAAAGCCGTCGGCCGTACCTGCGACCACGATCTCAAGGTCAGCCGCCTCAATCTGCCTGAACGTCGGATTGATGACGTACTCGCCGTTCAGGTAGGCGACGCGGCACGCTGCGACCGGCCCGTGGAACGGAATGTCGCTCACCGAAACCGCCGCGCTCGCCGCGATGACCGCAAGGATGTCCGGCGGATTCACGCCGTCAGAGGAGACGCACGTCGGCACGATCTGAATCTCGCGCCCGAACGAAGTCTCGAACAGCGGGCGCATCGGACGGTCGATGAGGCGGGATACCAAAATCTCCTTGTCCTTGGGACGCCCCTCGCGCTTGATGAAGCCGCCGGGAATCTTGCCCGCGGCATAATACTTCTCGTTGTACTCAACGGTCACCGGAACGAAGTCCAAGCCTTCCTTCACTTCGGACGAACAGCAGACGGTCGCCACGATGACAGAGCCGGCGAACTGCGCATACACACAGCCGTTCGCCTGCTTGCCGACCTTGCCCGTCTCCAGAATCAGTTCTTCGTTGCCGATTTTATAGGTTACTCTTTCTACTGCCATTACACGCTCCGCTTATTTGCGCAGGCCAAGCTCTTTGATGAGCGAGCGATAGAGTTCGAGATCACGACCCTGCAAATACCTGAGCAGCTTCCGGCGCTGACCGACGGCCTTGAGCAGCCCGCGCGACGCGCCCGTATCCTTGGGAAACGCCTTCTTGTGCGCGGTCAGCTGTTTGATCCGTTCAGTGAGCAGCGCAATCTGAACCTTTGTGTTGCCGGTGTCCGAGTCATTCGCACCGAATTTGCTGACGATAGCAGCAGTCTGTTCTTTCGTAAGTGCCATTACTTACTCCTTAAAAATAATATTCCCCTGAATTGCCAAACCATGGACTGCCCCGCCACCCTTTTGCGGCGACCCATCGGAATGCAGCAGCATGACGCTCCCGAAAACCAATTTGCAAGCCGTCAGGACGGTAGAACACAAACAAGGGTTTGTGGGGGCGTGGTCTTTGCACCGCGCCCGGACAGTTGTACCGAAACGATACCGTTTTATTCTAGCGAAAATCACGGAAAAGTCAATGACCGCAAGGTTTCCGCTTGGAAGCGGAGTAACTCTTGGAGGGAGGCACCCCCTCGACTCGGCAGCGGGGGTTTCCCCCCTCCAAACCACCCACCTTCCCCAGAACCGCTTA
>CAMWTK010000050.1 GCA_947177175.1 uncultured Treponema sp. | reverse complement strand
ATCGACCAAAGACGGGGAAGAAAAACAGATTACCCTTGCGCTTTACAACGGGAACGTGTCAGTCCCGGTTCTCACTGCCGGCGGCGGCATTCCGACCATTCAAAATGGCTATGACTACAGCGTTTCGCTCACAAAAGTCGCACTCGGAAATACCCCGGCCATCCTTGCAGACCCGAACAGCTACAAGGCCGTCATCTCCGCCGGAACGCTGCGCGACATCAAGTCTGAAATAGAGACGCTGCCGCAGCAGTAACAGGCGGGATTTCCCGCAGTCCGCAACGCGCCGTCCGCAAAAACTGCGGGCGGCGCATATTCCGTCTTGCACACCCGGAGGAGACCGAACATGAAACGAATGCTATTGGTATGGGGATGTATTTTCGCGCTGGGATTTCTCTCATGCGGGAGCGACGACAATGACGACGACAGCATCTCCATACTCGTCAACGGCGCGGAAACGGTGTCTGCCGTAGAGGCAGGCCAGTCGGTTCTCCTCCGCCTGAGCAACGGCGTTTCGGCGGTCTGGTCGGTCAGCGACACGTCCGTGGCGACGCTCTCCGCCGCGACGGGCGTTTCCGTACACCTTGCCGCACAGGCGGCGGGCAGCGTGACCGTCACGGCAATGGCGGGCGGCAGGCACTATATCCGCGCGCTCCAGATAACGGCACAAAGCAGCGACCCGAACGGCGGCACTGCCAACGCGCCGAACGTCACGTTCATCAACCTGTCGGCGTACAAAGTGGTCGTGTGCCGCGACGGGCTGTCCGCCGAGCTGGCGACGGTTGCGCCGGGCGCAACAAAGTCCGTGTACGTCGCCCCCGGCACGACCGAAATCACATTCCATTTCCGCTATTCCTACTGCGTCCTTGACGATGCCGACAGCGGCATGGTCTGGCTGGACGTGTCGGACAGCACCGCGTACACGTACCCGGTCGATTCGGCGGACATCGCGCAGGGCGCAGTGCAAGTACGCATACCCGCGCCGAAAAACCCGCAGTTCAACGCCGCCTATCTCAAAGTCGCCAACCAGTCGGACGCGCCCATCTCGCTGTACAACGGGAACACCCAGCAAAAAGTGTACGGGCAGGAAAAATACTACATCCAGCCGGGGCATTCGGGCGTGTACGCCATACCGCCGGACGCACCGTTCAACGGCTTCAGACTGGGCGCAACGCCGACTTCCGCGACCGCCGTCGCGCCGTTCTATGCGGTGAGCGGTACGCTGTATGTTTGCGTGTTTTTCATAGACAGCTCGCTTACAGATGTAAGCGAAAAGGTTCGGCTAGGCGAGATGTGGGCAGAAAACATCAAAGATTCTTACACTGTGCGTCACTTTAAGCAGAATACCGACCGCACAGGCTATACGCTGACAGGAACAGAATCGTTGACAGGAACAAGGGGTGCAATGACGAGTGCCACTGCAATGTCATATATCGGATTTACCGCAAAAGTTTTTGAACAAAAACCTATTTCCGCAGGCGATACGAGTGTTATCAATATTTATTATGACAGAAACAAGTACACAGTAACATTTTATGCGAATGACGGAACAGATAATGCGCGAAGTCAAATTTTTTACTATGGCATCACGCAAACGTTAGAGAACATCATGTTTTCAAATCCCGGTTATACTTTTTTAGGTTGGGCGACTTCTAAAATGGATATTCCCGCATACAATAACACAGCAAAATTTTTAATTGATGAGCAAAACCCAACAGACATCACGCTGTACGCGGTTTGGTTGCGCGGTATTATTGTTACGGCTAATACTATCGAAAACATGGATTTGAGCGATATTACAGACGAGTATACAATCAAAGTGACTGGAAACATATCGCAAAACACGTTGCAAACACTTGCAGCAAAGATTGAAACAGCAAAGGCAGCAATCAATCTTGATTTATCTGAAACACTAGGGATTACAGAAATAGTAGGCTCGGGTTATGATCTTCTTAGTTCTTCGTCTGTTTTTGAGAAATGTACCTATTTAAAAACATTGATTCTTCCGAACAGTTTGAAAACTATAGGTGCTTATGCTTTTTCAAACTGCAAATTTGTATCAATAACTATTCCAAACAGTGTAACAACGATAGGTGTAGGTGCATTTGCTTATTGCTCTAATATTACATCCATAAAGATTGGAACTAGCGTAACTACCATAGATGCAGATGCATTTCGTTATTGCACTTATTTGACATCTGTTACAATTCCCAAAAGCGTTGTGACAATTGGAAAGTATGCTTTTTTGTACCTTGACTCTTTATCAGCGATGACCTTCATAGATACCACCTCAAAATGGACCTGTATAGGGGAGTATTCGACTAAACAAGGAATTACCGTATCAAATGCAGCGCAAAATGCATTGAACTTAAAAAAAGAATATACGTCGTATATTTGGAACAAAACAACGAAATAGTTTTAAGAGGATAACGAAAATGGAATCGGAAAAACTGGAATGCAAGTTCTTAGAAGAGGAAATTGTTTCGGGAATAGAGCATATTTATTGTCAAAATCAAAAAATGAGAATAACAAATAAAGTCAAAGATTCCAAGAAACTGATTTGCATAGGAAAAGAGAGGTGCAATTGTAGGCAATGTGATGAATATATGGAATAGTATTCAGAAAACTTTATTTATAAACTCAAAACATGGGGCTATATGCGTGTTTATGCTCGCTCATAGTTTCACGCCGTAACACGCACCGCCCTCGCCGGTGGTGGTTGCAAACAATCTACTCTTCCAGCCTTGTCCCTTTCCATTCCACAAAATCCGGGTAAAGCAGCTCGGTCACGTCTGCCTCCGCGCAGTCTCCGAACACTTCCGGAATTCCGCCGGTCCATGCGCGGACGCATCCTTTCCCGAAGATTGCCCAGGCATTTTCAATCGCGGGTACTCCGTAAGATTCAGCGTCTTTGTTTTTCTTGTATTCGGAGATATATTTCTCAAGTTCGTTTTGATAGAGCCATCGTTTTTCACCCTTGTAGCCGACGACTACGGTGCAATATGCCTTTTTGTTAGACTTAATCCTGCAACGAACGGCTTCCGCAAAAGTCTGCTGCCACACAATGTCGTCCGGCGGCAGCTGATACCCAAGAAGAACGATATGCCGAGCGTTCTCTATCGAAACTTTTACGTTCCGCTGAATCTCTTCCAAGAAAGATGTCGGGGTCGATTTGTACATCGTCTGCATAATCATCGGGGCGGAATGCGCGAACGTCTCGGATTCGCAGTGCATACATTGCATTGAATCGTAATGAAGCAAATTATTCCGCCACTTCCACTCTTGCCAAGTCCATTCTTGTTTTGTAAGCGACTCGCAATCCTTATACTCAAAAAATGGAATTGGGAAAGGCGGAATGAGTTTCGGCGACTTGTATTCCCAATGGTTTCCGCCGTTAAAGAATGTCATGCGCCCGCAGACAGGACATTCGCGCCAGTTTGACGAGCCGTGCGCGAAATAAAATTTCCCCGCGCGATTCAGCGGTGTGCCGATGTGATCGTCCTCGTTCTCCCTGCTCGCAACGGATTCCGTGAATTCAAGCGTGGGATTAAGCCTTTCCTCGTTATTATCAGTTTTTCTTCCGCGATGTTCCACGCCAAAATCCAGCCAAAGTTTTATGGGATGATCCTTGATGTAAGTTTTCTGTTCGGCATTCAGTTCACGGTGAGCGTTCATCAGAAGCCATGGGAACACCATCTCAAAGTTGAGGGAGACGAACGAGCATGTGAAAAGATAAAAGTCCCGCGCGTTCACTTCATATCCTTTCGCAAAGAATCGGTGTCCCTCGTCCTGCATCATCTTTCCGAACGTATTGAGAAAAGCCTTGTATTTTGCGAATACATCGCCTTTTTCGCCCTGCGTGATTTTGTGCCACGCGGCCGCGAACAGCATATTGATGAACAGCGTCAAAAAATTGCGCGCGCCCTGCAATCGGCTCAGCGGCAGGATTTCCTCATTGCCGTCGTCATCTGCAAGGACTTTTATTGACTGGTTGTTTAGCAGTTTCTTGTCGATTATGGAATACAAGTCGCGAATCAGGTTGTCGTTGTCGTCTTTTTTATCCGGGCAAATTCCGATGATTTTTTTAGCGGCGTTCCAGTCGTAGTCGCGGCGCAACTCAAGCATTCGGTTTCTCAAACGCTGTTCGTCATTTTCGTGCCGGTAGATGTTTTTCATTTCTTTTAAATCATCGTCCAAAATTTTGAGGTTGCACGAATCATCTTTATCGCCGTCAAGGACTTTTAAGAAGCTGACCATTTTGTCAAGATCTTTGCCGCTGAAAAAATCTTTCAGTATTTCTTTAAGATTTGCACCGTCTTTTGATAATGCGCGGAACAATTTTGACTGGTCGGCAGTCTGCGGCATCCCCAATTTTGCGGTCGCCCCCGCGCCGATGACGACGAGCACCTCGGAATGGCGGGAATTGAATTCGAGTTCTTTCATAGCGTTTTTATTTTTAAAGCAAAGTCACGGATGTTATATCAACTACAGTTTTACCTTTAGTATTTTTTAGTGCAGTCTCTGAAACTGCCAATCGAATCTTCTTTCCATGCATAGATGCTTGTGTTAAAATATCTTCAAACTCTTTGTTCACAGTAATTTTAGTTTTAGAATCAGTGATGTAACTTTTCACAGCATCATCTGTCTCTGGCATATTTTCAAGACAAAAAACATTGTAAATTTTGTCGCCATGTTTTATTGCATAACCTTCTGACCCAACGATTTTCACTGCTATTTCAGTTTTGCTTTTTTCATTGTTAATTCAGAAACAGTGCCTTCGATAACATAATTCGCCATAAACGTTTCTCCTTATGTTTTCTAGAATTTGTTGACTTTAAGACATATTGTATTCCCAAAATTTCCAAAATACAAGCATTAACTAATCTTTTTTCTTTGCCATGGAATTTTCCCGCAGTGTCCTGCACGATGAGGAACGCACAAAAACCCTAACAGCGGCACATTCCCCCTACACGCATTCCACCCGTCCTCACTACCTGCGTAATAATAACGAGATTACCTGAGGGAAAACGGCTATATTACCTAAGGGGAAACAGCTAGTTTACCTGTGTAACAATAACTCTATTACCTAAGGAATAACAGTTAGTTTACCTGCATAAAAACAACTATCTTACGTAAGTAATAACAACTAGATTACTATTGTAAGAACAACTGAAATACGTACGTATTCACGACCTTCTTACGTAAGTATTCATGGCTTTCTTACTTACGTAATCATTCCTGTCTTGCCTGCGTATCTGCAAAATAGTACAAAGACAACTCCGTTTGCCATGCCCGCGACGCTTCCCATTCCGCCCCAAATACGCTAGGATAAAAAAATGAGAGAAAAATGTATTATTATGCTATGTTTTTTCGCGTTTTTGGGGTATAATGGACAGTGCAACACGCATAGGAGTCATACTTTGGACACGAACGTAATCGAGCAGTACATCGAAGATCTGATGACGAAATCTACGGCGGAGTTTCCCGTTTGGAATATTGAGAAAGCACGCAGCGGCACAAAATCGGGCTGGGACTATATCGATGGCTGCATGATTATGGCGCTGCTCGAAATGTACGCCACCCGCGGCGACCAAAAATATCTTGCCTTTGCCGACTATTACGAGGACTTCAGGATCAAGGACGACGGGACGATCAGCGGCTACAAAAAAGAAGAGTGGAACATCGACAACGTGAACGGCGGCAAGAACTTGATTACGCTGTACCGGCTGACAAAAAAGGAAAAATACCGCAAGGCGGCGGCGGTGCTGTTCTCGCAGCTGGAGGGGCAGCCGCGCACGGCGGAGGGCAACTTCTGGCACAAGAAAATTTATCCCGACCAGGTGTGGCTGGACGGCCTGTACATGGGGCTGCCCTACTATATGGAATATGAGACGCTCTTCAACGGCGCAAAGAACATCGGCGACATCTACCGCCAGTTCAGAACCGTCCGGCAGAAGATGCGCGACGAAAAGACCGGCCTGTATTTCCACGGCTACGACAGCAGCAAAAGCGCGTTCTGGGCGGACAAGGACACGGGGCTGAGCAAGAATTTCTGGCTGCGCTCGCTCGGCTGGTACGCCATGGCGTTGCTGGACACGCTCAACAAAGCCCCCGACAAGCACAGCGACGACTGGAACGAGCTGCGCGCCACGTTCACCGACCTGTGCGAAAGCATGCTCGCGTTCCAGGACAAGAGCGGCATGTGGTATCAGGTGCCCAACTTTCCCGGCAAGGGCAAGAACTACCTTGAGACATCCGGGTCGGCGATTTTTGCGTATTCGCTGCTCAAAGGCGTGCGCACGGGCATGCTTGAGGACAAGAAGTTCCTTGAAGCCGGAAAGAAAGCGTTTGAGGGCATCGCAAAAACCTACCTGACGACCGACGGCGGCAAGCTGAGCCTTGACGGCATCTGTCTGGTGGCGGGGCTTGGACCGGAAACGAACAAGCGGCGCGACGGCAGCTTTGACTATTACATGAGCGAGCCGATCGTCAAGGACGACGCAAAGGGTGTCGGTCCGTTCATCTTGGCATACAACGAATACGCGCTGCTGCCCTGACGGCGGCTACAGCCATCCGCAGAACGCCGCCTGCACGGTCATCGCGCGGGACTGCTCGTCGGCGGACAAATGGCGCAAAAACGCCGCCTGACGGCGGAAACTGCCGAACGGATAGCCGCCGCGCGTATCCTGTGCGCAGGCGGTACAGTCATCCGCAATCACGATGTTTTCCGCGCAAACGCCCGCCCGCGCAAGCACCGCGCCGTTCGCCGTTGCCAGCGAAAGCCGGTAGCAGGTGTTTCCGTTTTCGTCGGTCATGGGTTTGACGCAGGCGGGCGTGAACTGCTCTGCAAAATATGCGGCGCGGCGTTCGTCAACCGTATAGCAGCAGTCATGGATATGCGGGCCAATCGCAACGCAGACATCGCGCGGATTCGTGCCGTACTTTTCCTGCGCCAGGGCAAGCGCATTGCCGATGATGCCCGTGCCTTTCCACCCGGAATGACAGACCCCGAACACACCCGTAACCTCATCGTACAGAAAAATGGGCACGCAGTCGGCAACGGTCACCACGGGAACAAGCGCGGCGTTCCGGGTAATCATGCCGTCACCCGTCCTGCCGTTCGTATCTGCCGGGGAAGTTATGTCGTACACGGTTTTTGAATGCGTCAGCTCCAGGGAGACCGGCTGCTTTGTGCCGCACAGCGCGGCAAGCAGCCGCGCGCGGTTTCCGTTTGTCTCGTTCCAGCGGAAGCGCATCGTTCCCGCCCGGCGCAGGGTCATGCCCCAGCGCGCGCCCTGCGCGAGCGGTTTTCCGTCCTTGTAGAACGGCAGCAACACATAATCCTTGTCGCCAATGCAGTCACGGACGGCTATCGTATTCATGTTTTCATGCTCGGCGTGTCAATCGGCTCAAGCTCCTTGACAATCGCAAAGGCGTGGTCGAGCGAATCTTTCGCATCCTGCAAACGCTTGCGGAACAGCGCGTTGTCCTTGCCGCCAATCTCATCGATGTTATGCAGCGAATCGTAGCGGGAATCCGAGGCATAGCCCGTCAGTCCCGTCAGCACCTGCCCCATCTTGCGGCTCGCCTCGCCAAACCGCGACAGCAGGTGTCCCACGTCCGCCTCGCATATATGCAGTGCCTGCTCGGCTTTCTGCTGATTCTGCGCCGTCGGCTCGTCCTCCCATTTTTTAAAGACCGCGCCCCAATCACCGTTGTCGCTCGCCGTGCGACATACCGTGTCAAGACCGTCGCCCACCTGCGCAAACACGTCGAGTGCCTCGGAAAAATCCGTGAGGTTGTCTTTCTTCATAAAATCGCCCTCAGTCTGCACCGTCTTGAACGTCGGCACATATTGCGGGAACTGCGCGCGGAAATACCAGCACAGAAAGCCGCCCGTCAGCTCGTAGCGGAACGGCAAGCCGAAGCGCGCCCAAGGGCGGGCTGGAAAGCGCGGGAACTGCTCAATGCCAAAATAGCGTTTGAGGCTCTGCCGCACGATTTCTTTTTTGCAGTCGTTGCTCCAGGCTTCCCATTTCTGGTCGAACAGGCGTTTCCAGCCCATCTTGTATTTGACGAACCAGTCCTCCGCCGCCGCAATCGTGCCGGGCAACCAGTACGCATTGTCGTATACCACCCGACCGACCGACCGCAACGGCACGGACGTGATGAACGTATGCATCGCCGCAATCTGCGCATGCGCTTTTTCGATAAACGATTCGGCACTGTCCGCCGCGCTGCCAACCTGCCGCCCGCGCGTCTTTTCATGGTAATAAAGATACAGCGATTCCAGCACCTCATTGGGAACGCTCTGCCCGTTGCACAGCACGCGCGCGAATTCGTCGATGTCAGCGCGCGCCACGGCAAACGGGCACGTGCATTCGCCCTCAATCATCGTGTTGAAATGTGAAAGGAACGTGTTGAACGGCAGTTTTGTCAGCTGCAAAAGCCACTCCGACGCACGGGCGCACTCGTACATCATCGCCTTCTGCTCCTGCGGAATGTTCGCCATCACTTCGTCCATGCGGCGCAGCAGTGAGACGCGCTGCTCCGGCTTTGCGCCCTTGTCAAGCGGAATGGAATACGGATCGACTTCCTTTGCCATCTGCTCGGCAACCTGCGGCATGCCCTGTATGCCCAAAAAGACATAGAAATCGCCCGCCGCATCGATCAGCGCGCAGTACGGCTTGAAAAAATCCGCCGCCTTTTTCAGCTCGTTAAGTCGGTTAAAGCACACCGTCGCAAGGGATTTCCGCCTGAAATCGACAAGTCCGGGAGACACGCGGTCCAAATTCCGAGCAATCGCCCCCACCTGATACGCATTGTACAGCGTCGCGGCAGGGGTATTGGTAATAAGCGATTTTATCCACAGCCACAGGCGGAAAAGAAACGATTCGTTTTTCAGCTGCGCCTCGGCAGACACGCCCTCGTCCGCGGCAATGTCAACCGGCGCAAGGGATTCCTTTTCAGGGTCGCCGCGCGCCGCCTGCATTTTTTCGAGCATTTGTTTCCGTTCTTCCGAAGACAGCCCGGAAACAAGGTGGTCAAACGAATTCTTCTCCGCCATACGCTGATTATCGGCAAGAAGCCGTTATTTATTCAGTTGCGCCACGACCAGCTCGCCCATTTTCTTTGTTCCGACGAGTTTTCCGGCAGCCTCAACCGCCGCGCGCTTTGTTCCGGCGATGTCGCCCGTGCGCCAGCCTTCGTCAAGCACGGCGTGTACCGCCTGCTCGATTGCCTTTGCCTCTGCCTCAAGCGCAAAACTGTAGCGCAACAGCATTGCCGCCGACAGAATCGTCGCGAGCGGGTTCGCAATGTCTTTCCCGGCGATGTCGGGCGCGCTGCCGTGAATCGGCTCGTACAAGCCCGGCCCGGTGCCGTCGCCCAGCGACGCGGAAGCGAGCATACCAATTGAGCCGGTAATCTGGCTTGCCTCGTCGGTCAGAATGTCGCCGAACATATTGCTCGTCGCGATGACGTCAAACTGCCGCGGATTGCGCACCAGCTGCATCGCCGCGTTGTCGATGTACAAAAAGTCCAGCTGCACGTCCTTGAATTCCTCGTGCACTTTCTCCGCGACCGTGCGCCACAGGCGGCTCGAATTCAAGATGTTCGCCTTGTCCACCACCGCAAGCCGTTTCTGCCGCTTCTGCGCAAACGTAAATCCCATGCGCACGACACGCTCGATTTCTTCCCACGTATATTTTTCCGTGTCCCAAGCAGTCTTTCCGTCCGCGCTGATTCCGCGCTCGCCAAAATAAATACCGCCCGTCAGCTCACGGACGACCAGAATGTCCAGCCCGTCGCCCACAATTTCGTCCTTGAGCGGGCATGCGTCCTTCAGCTGCTTCCACATGACCGCAGGGCGCAGGTTCGCGTACACCTTCAAGCCGCCGCGCAGACCGAGCAAGCCCTTTTCCGGGCGGATTTCCGGCGCGACGTTATCCCACTTCGGTCCGCCGAGCGCGCCGAGCAGCACCGCGTCACTGCGCAGGCAGATGTCCAGCTGATCCTGCGGAAGCGGATGCCCCCACTTGTCGATCGCCGCACCGCCCGCAATCACTTCCGTGTAGGAAAACGAATGCCCGAACTTTGCGGCAACCGCATCAAGCACTTTCACGCCTTCCGCAACGACATCAGGCCCAATCCCGTCGCCGGGAATCAACGCAATATTTCTTTCCATAAAAGAATCTCCTGTCATAAATCGATGGCTTATTATAGCAAAAAGCAAAATATTCTGCTACTATGTCGGTATGGAACAGTACAAGAAAGCATTTATCGATTTTATGGTCGCGTGTGACGCGCTGAAATTCGGATCGTTCACGCTCAAAAGCGGGAGAAAGTCGCCGTTTTTTATGAACGCCGGCGCATACATCACGGGAAGCCAGCTTGCCCGCTTGGGCGAATTCTACGCCCGCGCCGTCCATGACAATTTTGGCGACGATTTCACGGTGTTTTTCGGGCCTGCCTACAAGGGCATTCCGCTTGCCGTAACGACGGCGATTGCCTACCACGCGCTGTACGGAAAAGAAATCAAATACTGCTGCGACCGCAAGGAAGAAAAAGACCACGGCGCGGACAAAGGCGCGCTGCTCGGCTACAAGATACAGGACGGCGACCGCGTGGTGATTATTGAGGACGTGACCACATCGGGAAAATCAATCGAGGAGACGTACCCCAAGATTAAGGCGCAGGAGACGACCGCAGGCGGCATTACGATTGTCGGCGAAATCGTCTCGCTCAACCGCATGGAAAAAGCCCCTGCCAGCGACAAAGCCGCGCTCGATGTCATCAGCGAGCAGTACGGTTTTCCCGCCCGCGCCATCGTCACCATGGCAGATGTCATCGAGCATCTCCACACCAATGGCGACCGCACGCTGATTACCGACGACATCAAGCGGGAAATCGACGCATATTACGAGCAGTACGGCGCACGGTAACCGCAGGAAAGCAGGGAAAAAATGCTTTCCTGCGCCCGCTACAGCAATTTCTGAAACTTTTTTTCCACGTCCTTGATCAGTTTGTACTCAAACGAATCCACGAGCGCCATCCAGGAGGCCTCAACCACGTCATAGCTCACGCCAATGGTCGTCCAGCTGTCCGTGCCGTCGCTGCTTTCAATCAGGACGCGGACACGGGCAGCGGTGGCAGATTTTCCGTCAAGGACGCGCACCTTGTAGTCCGTCAGGCGGATTTGCTCGACCGCAGGATAAAATGACTTGAGCGCGGCGCGCAATGCGCGGTCGAGCGCATTCACGGGACCCATGCCCTCGCCCGCCGCCAGTTCGATATGTCCGTCCACTTCAATCTTGAGCTGCGCAAACGCATACAGGTTTTTGTCCACGAGCGGAATCTCGCCGCTCGTCTTGTAATAATGCAGCTTGAAAAACGGCTGGTACTTCCCGATCGCCTTGCGCACCAACAGCTCAAAACTGCCGTCCGCGCCCTCAAACTGATAGCCTTTATGCTCCAAATCCTTTACCGTCTTAATCACGTCGGCAACAATCGGGCTGTTTTTGGTAATCTTCGCGTCGAATTTCTGAATCTTCTCCAAAATCAGGCTGCGCCCGGCAACCTCGCTCATCAAGAACACCCGCTCGTTCCCCACGCTTTCGGGCGCGATGTGCTCGTATGCCGCAGGATTTTTGATAACCGCGTCAATATGCATGCCCGCCTTGTGCGCAAAAGCATTGCCGCCCACATACGGCATTCCCGCATACAGCGCGATATTCGTGATTTCGCTCACGCGGCGGCAAATCGGCGTAAGCTGCTTGATACGATCCGCCGGAATGCATTCGTAGCCCATTTTGAGCTGCAAGTCGGCAATAATCGTGGAAAGATTTGCGTTTCCCGTGCGTTCGCCAAAGCCGAGCAGAACGCCCTGCACGTGCGTCGCGCCCGCCCCCACCGCAACAAGCGAATTCGCCACCGCAAGTCCGCAGTCATTGTGCGTGTGAATGCCGACCGCACACGACGCGCCGAACCGCTCCACCACGGCGGACGTTATGCGCGCGCAGTCGTCCAGCATACAGCCGCCTTTCGTCTCGCACAGGCAGAGCGTCTGTGCGCCGCCGTCCACCGCCGCCTGCAACGTCCGCATGGCATAGTCGGCGTTCGCCTGATAGCCGCTGAAAAAATGCTCGGCATCATACAAAACGGTACGCCCACGCGAACGCAGGTACGCTACCGTATCGCGAATCATCGCCACATTTTCTTCGAGCGTCGCATGCAGGATGTCCGTCACCTGAAAATCCCACGATTTTCCAAAAATCACGACGGTATCGGTCTCCGCCGCAAGCAGGCTCTGCACGTTGGCATCCTCAGGACAGGAAGTGTCTTTCCGCCGCGTCGAACCGAACGCGACCAATCTTGCATGACGCAGTTCGAGTTTTTTCGTCTCCTCAAAAAATTCCATGTCCTTCGGGTTTGAGCCGGGATTACCCGCCTCAATATACGCCACGCCCAGCTCGTCCAGCGCGCGCACGATATGTATCTTGTCTTGAACCGAATAACTGATTCCTTCGCCCTGCGCCCCGTCGCGCAAAGTGGAATCCAAAATCTCAATAGTTTTGCCCATACGCTATAGTAACAGATAACGGAAGTGTTGTCTATCAAAAGAAAAGTCCCGCCAGTGGGAGGTCTGACGGGACAAGCCTGATGGTTAGATAGGCCGTAATGTTCACTCTGCCAGTGGGTATATGGGGTACTGACAAAGCACAAAAGCCCATGACACATAGTGGTATGTCATTGCTCTATGAACACATAATACACTATATATAGCGGCTTGTCAATTGTTTTTACAAAAAAAGACGCTATATCTTTAAAAAGAATTGAGGGCGCACAAGTGCGCCCTCAACAGCAAAGTCACTGTCTTGTGTACAAGCAACCGAACGGTGCGTTACACCGTAAACAAGTCAACCTGCAAACCAATCTTATCGATAGCTTCCTGCACTTTGCCGGAAATCTCAGTCAGCGCGATACCCGTCTCGTTAATCCGGCGCGCACCGATAGAGATTTCTTCCATGCCGCTCTTCATAACGGCAGTCACGTCGCTCAACTGCCCCATACCGTCCGTAACGGCATTCTTTTGGTCATTCATCATCTTTGAAGAACGCTGAACTTCGACCGTCGTGTCGTTCATGTTGCGCAACGCCTCGGTAATCTGCTTTGAACCTTCGTTCTGCTCTTCCATGGCACTTCTAATCTGCACCATGATTTGGTCGGTTTCTTTAATCCTGTCAGAAACGCTTGCCAACGCATCACCAGCTTCCGCCGATGAGGCAACGACTTCCGTAATAGAATCGCGGATTTTATTGATACCGTCACCGATAGACTTAGACTGCGCAGAAGACGTTTCAGAAAGCTTACGGATTTCGTCCGCAACGACCGCAAAGCCCTTACCGGCTTCACCCGCATGAGCAGCCTCAATAGCCGCGTTCATAGCAAGCAAGTTGGTCTGTTCCGCAATGTTAGAAATCGCCGTATTCGCGTCCGCCAACATCTGTGACTGACCTTCCATCTGCTTGATTTTCTCGCTAACGTTCTGCTGTTTCTTAAAGCCCGTATCGGCATTCGTCTCAAGTGCCTTAAAGGAAGTCGCCATCTTATCAACTGACTTATCGACCGAAGCGATGTTTCCAATCATCTGCTCGATTGCCGCAGAAGCCTGCGTGACGACCGCAGACTGGCTCGCAATCATGTCATCCAAATTCATGATAGCGGTTGAAATCTCTTTGACCGAACCGTCCACGTCGTGAACTTTGTCGCTCTGCATGGCAATCTGTCCGCCAATGCTCTCAATGTTCGCAATAATTTCTGTGATAGAAGAGCCGGTATCCTGCGCACTGCTCGTCAGCTCGGAGCCGGACGTAGTAAGCTCACCCTTAGACCCTTTCAATTCGCTCACGATAGACTGCAACTTGTCCATAAACGAGTCAAATTCAACAATCAACGCACCGATTTCGTCGCGGATGAAGAGCTTACAGCGTTTGGTAAGATCCGCCTCGCCGCTCGCCAAGTCATGCAGGAACACCGTTACGTTGTTGATACGCCACATCAAGTAATGCACATAACGCGCACCGATAAGAACCAGCACCAAAACCAACAGAAGCGCGACGGGGATAACCACGACGAGCGTATTATTGCGTACCTGCTCAACGACCCGCATTGACTCCGCGATGAAAATCATGCCGCGCACCGTCCCGCTGCTGTCAATAAGCGGCGCGTAGTTTGCCATATATGCCTGACCGCTGATGACGTTCTCGCCCATATATTCAGCACCCTGGCGCAGAACCTGCGTAGCAATCGCATCGTTGGCAAGCGTCGTACCAATCAAATCGCGCCCCAACGTAGTCGAAACACGCGTCCGATCCTTGAAAATCGTACACTCAACACCAAAACTTGACTTCACGATTTCACAAATTGAATCCTTGCCGCTGTCGGTCAAATCGTGCCCGACAATCACCATGCCTTCAATATATCCATTGATGCGAATCGGACAGCCTGCAAGGATACCAAACTCCATATTTCCAATGGAATTGAACGAATAAGAATCGGAACCCCGCAAAGCGTTCTGCACGAAATCAAGGGAAGCGACATTTGAACCGGCAGACACACCCTTGCCGCCGATAACCATACCGTTGCTGTCAGTAACGGCAAAAATATCTATGCCCAAACGCGCGGCCTTATCCGCACAAACCCTGTTCAGCGCGGTCGAATCACGGTCGTCAAAAGCCTCTATCACTTCCGTATTCACGGACAGGACTTCCGCATAACGACCCGCGTTGTCTTTCCACTCGTTTATGACGTAGTTCGCGCCAGAGGCCGTATACGCAAGGCTCTCTTCCGAATTCTTGTACAATCCCTTGTCAAAAACAATCAGCGCGATAACGGCAACCGCAATCGCACCAAACGCAACCGCAGCCCCAATAAGCAACGTTGTCTTAGTCTGAATTGAGACATCTTTCTTCGGGTTTTTCTCAAACCTGTCCAATTCCTTTTGTTGTTTTGCCATAAAGCAAGCATCCCCCATCTCGGTGTAATTTCAAACGATAGAGATAGTATACACCACTTTGCTTCTTTTGTCATTCTTTTTTTAGAAAAATTTTCGTTAAACAAAAAAGGAATCGCAAATGCGATTCCTTTTTTGCGCGTTCATTTACCGCGTGATTTTTTAGAATTCCTGCTTGACGTTTTTCACGTCAATGCCTTTGTCTTTTTCGCGGATTTCCACGCGGCGGATTTTTCCGCTGATTGTCTTTGGAAGCTCCTCGACAAATTCGATTATGCGCGGGCATTTGTAAAGCGCGGTTTCGTGCTTCACAAAGTCGAAGAGTTCCACTTCCAATTCGTGGCTTGCGGAAAAGCCCGGCGAAAGCACGATTGTCGCTTTGACGGCTTGGCCGCGCTTTTCGTCCGGGATTCCCGTGACGGCGCATTCCATGACGGCGGGATGCTGCTGCAAAACCGATTCTACTTCAAACGGGCTGATTCTGTAGCCGGAAGATTTTATGATGTCGTCCTTGCGTCCCACGAACCAAACATAGCCGTCCTTGTCCATGTAAACGGTGTCGCCGGTGTGGTACACGCCCATGTCGAATGCGTTGGCGGTGAGAACGACGTCGTGGTAATAGCCCGAAAGCAATCCGAACGGATGGCCGTCTTTCAAGTGAATGACAAGCTCGCCGACCTCGCCCGCCGGAACTGGCTTTCCGCTTGCGTTCACCACTTCCACATCATAAGCCGGGGAGGGGCGACCCATCGAGCCAGGGCGCACCACTGCGTCCATGAAATTTCCGCAGATAATCGTCGATTCGGTTTGGCCGTAGCCTTCGTAGATTTTCTTTCCGGTTTGCTCGATGAACTTGTTGTAGACTTCGCCGTTCAAGGCTTCGCCCGCCGTGGAAAATCTCGCCACGCATCCGATGTCATATTTGGACAAATCTTGCCGAATCAAATATCGATACACGGTTGGCGGCGCGCAAAATGTCGTGATTCCGTATTGCGAAATTTTTTGAAGCATCTTGTCTGGCTTGAAGCTGTTCATGTCGTAAACGAAAAGCGCAGTTCCGCAAATCCATTGTCCGTACAGTTTGCCCCAGGTGGATTTTGCCCAGCCGGTTTCCGCCACGGTGAGATGCAGGCCGTTGTCAACGACGCAGTGCCAGTATTTCGCCGTGATGATGTGCCCGATAGGATAAAGGAAATTGTGCAAAACCATTTTCGGATAGCCCGAAGTTCCCGAAGTGA
>CAMWTK010000049.1 GCA_947177175.1 uncultured Treponema sp. | reverse complement strand
AGCGGGAATGGAGCGAAAGCGAAAGCATGGATAGCCCGACCGCCGCGCGCGGCGGGAACGCCCTTATTTTTTGGCAGACTTGACCGACCGGTGATTTTTTCATTGACGACAGGCACACATTTTGGTATCATATTCGGTAATTATGGGTGTCACGACTAGCCAACAATTAACACGGTATTACGATCAGTTCCGCGATACGGAAATCGCGTTTTCAAAGGAGATTGTCCGTATCATACACCTTGACCCGCGGCAGGTATACATCAAAGCGAACGGCTCGCAGTGGCCGTGCATCATCAATTCCGCGTCGTTCCAGATGGCACGTATTCTGGTAGGCACGAAAGGCGGGGCGTACCAAATGCTCTCGCAGAAAGACGCGCCCACCTGCCAGCTGCGCCTGAGTTTTCAAGACCGGGATTCGCAGGAAATCAACCTGTTCCTGACCGGAAAAGTGGGGTCGATTGTTCCCTACACGAATTCGCAGGACTTGGCAATCGTGACGCTCGAATACACGCAACGACCGCCGGACGACTTCATCGAATCGATCGGGCTGCTGCTGGAGGCGAACCAAAATACGGTCACCCGCCGCAACGAGGCGATCGTCCTCAACGAGGAGAACAAGCGCAAGCTGGGTCTGGTGCGCGAGCAGACGATTGTCTCCATTGCGAACGTGCCGCGCCACTGCATCCTGCGCTCGCTTTCGTTCTCCAGCGCGCAGTTCGTCCTGCAAGGGCTGGCGCAGTTCCTCAACGGCAAGGAAGCCATACTGCTGATGGACTTTGAGAATCCGCCCGACCGTGTGCAGGTAAAAGGGACGATTGCCGCTTCCAACCTGATTGAGGGGCGCAAGGACATCTCGCTGGTCAATATGCACTTTGACGACAAGCTGATTCCACTGCCGTACAAGCTGCAAATCAACGCATTTTTGACGCAGCAGCGCAAGCCAAAGTTGTCTGCCGCCGACCAGCTGGCCCAGCAGCGCGCGCAGATGCAGAAAGCGGCCGAAAGCGCGCAGCCGCCCGCCTCAAATGAGTGACCTGCCCGAAAAGGAAGCTGATGAGACCAATAAATCCGCTTGAGTCGGTCTATTTTATCGCGCTGCCCGAAGGCTTTGCACTGAGCGGGCAAGCCATGCATATCGACCCGACCATTCCCCTGCCCGTGCAGAAAAAAGACGGCGATACGGCAGAAACGCCCGATTTCACCACGCTCGCGCCGGAGCAGATTCTGTCGGGGCTGCTGACGGTCATGGCGTACGACGCAAAGCATCCGCACATCGACTATTACCGTTCGGTGCTTCGGGAAGCGCGTCCCGACATCAAAAAAGAGCTGTGCGAGGCGGCAATCCTGAAAGCAAAGAACGAGGACTTTGAGCTTGCCGAAGAGATGTTCAGCGCGTTGCACGGATTCGACCCCGACGACATGGCAATCGTGCTGAACATGGCGCTTTTTTTTGACCAGCGCGCCGATTCCTACCGCCGTTCCGGGCTGACCGAGGACGCGGATGCCTACGACGACAGCGCGCTCCAATACTACAAAGAGGCGATGCAGGCGGAGCCGGAAATTCCCGACGCATTCTTCAACGCCGGTTTCTTCTATCTGAAAAAGCGCGACTACACCGAGGCGAAAGGCTGCTTTGAGACGTACCTTGCACTCACCTGCGACATGAGCGACGATGATTTGGGCGAAAACGGCCTGTACAAGAAAAACCGCGCGCAGGAAGTGCTGAACGACATCGCCAACCTGAACATGGAGGACGAGCACTTCAAAGCCGCATACGACCTGATCAACCGCGGCGAAGAAGAAAAAGGTCTGGACGAAATCCGCATCTTCTTGCAGAACAATCCCGGCGTGTGGAACGCCTGGTTCATGCTCGGCTGGGGCTTGCGCAGACTCTGCCGCTATGACGACGCGTTGCAGGCATTTGAAAAATCGCTCGCGTGCGAGGGCGGCGAAGGACAGGTTGATACCTACAACGAGCTTGCCATCTGCTGGATGGGGCGCGGCGACACGGCAAAGGCGAAAAAATGCCTGGAGACCGCGCTCGCGCGCGACCCGGAGAACACCAAAATCATCTCGAATTTGGGCTATCTTGCGCTCAAAGAAGGCGACCCGTCGCTTGCCGCACGGTATTTTCAGATCGTCCTTGAATACGCGCCGGACGATAAAATCGCGCGCGCGGAACTGGAACGGCTGGACGTTTAGGGAAACAGCACGACATCGCCCGTGCGGACACCGACTTTTGCAAACCAGCCTTGCGGCACTTCGAGCGCGTAGCGCACGCTGACGGTACTGGCGACGGACGCGAGGCTGAACGGCGTCATGTCGAATATATCCCGGATTGTGCCGTCGCGGTCAATATAGGCAATCGAAAGCGGATGCGGCGTATTTTTCATCCAGAAATGCAAAATCTGGTCGTTCTCAAACACGAACAGCATGCCTGTGCCGTCGGGAATCGTCCGCCGCTCCATGAATCCGCGCTGACGCTGTTCGTCCGTCACGGCAAGTTCGGCGGCGACGGTGATGTCGTTGCCGGATGCGGTGCGGATGGTCACCGTCTTTACGGGAAATTTTTGCGGCTTGCACGACGCGACGGCGCAGACAAGCAGGCAGGCCGCCGCAAGGAAAAATGCCCGCCGCATCACAGCCCGTCCAAAAATGCGTCGCGGTTCTGCTCGCCGATTGTTTTCTGCACGTTCGCCGCTTCCTGCCGCTCGTTGAATGTCTTTGCGTCGATATATTTGAGCGAAAGCGGACGTTCCACGCTCATCAGCACGTTTTCGTCGCTCCACTGCGATTTTCGGGGGGAAAGCTGATCCGGCTTGCCGTATTTTTCGCACAGCGTCTTGAAAATCGAATAATGGTCGATTTTTTCCTGATTCAAGTTGACGGTGATAATGTACAACTTGCCGTCCACAAACTGAAACCAGCACCGCTCAAAATAGGAGAACGGCGCGAAACGGGCATCCGTCTCTATCAGCGTCTGCCCGTCGCTCGGAGAAAACGAAACGTCACGGTCGCCGCGGTAGCCGAATTCGTGATTCTTTTTGAGCGCGGCTTTCACTTCGTCAAGGCTCATGCCCAATGCGATGCCGCCGATTCCGTCGGGAAGCGCGACCGTCCCCGACCGCGCGGCAACCGGATCCGCGGCAAAAAACGGAACGGCGAGACACCAGACCAAAACAGAAAAAAGAAACCGTTTCATCAGTTGAACATCGGCAGAAAAAAGTGCGCTATTGAGGGATTTGTGCGACGGATGCTCACGCGCCGGGCTTTGACACCTTGCTCCGCGCGAACGACGCATGCTTGATCAGTTCCTCGCAGTTGCTGATGACGATTTTGCCGCCCTCGCCGCCCAGATAGTCCAGCTTGATATGGGAATCCTGCTTGAACGCGAACAGGCACTGCTCCTTTTCTTCTTCGGAAAGACTGCACATGTCGGCAACGTCCTCCACCGTCAGCCCCGTCTTGTAATCGCGGATAAAATTCGGCGGAAGCTTTGCCTTTTCCACCTGCAACGCGAGCATGTCGAGCATCCGCTGAATGGGATCTTCAATGCGCGCGTTGATAAGCTGGCGGGACATTGACCACAGGCGCTCCGCGAGTGTCGTCGTGAGCCGCGCAATCATCTGCGGCTGCGTGGTGACCATCTGCACGAACGTGTGCTTGTTGACCACCATGAGCGTGCAGTCCTCGTTGGCAATCGCGCTTGCCGAACGGGGCTTGTTCTCCAACAGCGCCATTTCGCCGAACATATCGCCTTTTTTGAGGATAGCGAACGTCACTTCATTGCCGCCCACAATCTTTCCGATTTTCACCTGCCCGCCCTGAATGATGAACATTTCCGCGCCCGGCTGCGCCTCCGAAAAAATCATCGTGTCCTGCGGGTACTTGCGGAGCATATCGGCATTGGAATCAAAATAAACCGCGTGGCTGTTCGGCTTGAGCGCGAGAAAACGCTCCTTTGCCGTCTCTGCGTTCGCCCCGCCCGGAGCGGTCTTGAGATACTGATAATACCCAAAAATGGCGATGTCGGACTTGCCCGCCCCATCGTAGAAACGCGCCGCCTTGAAAATCTGCTCGGACGAATCCTCCGCGACGGTGTTGGTCGTACTGAGCATGAGCAGGCTGTTCACGTTGCGCATCCGTGCGGCAAACGTGCGGATAATCTTCATGGCGATGGGCGTGTTCTGCTTGATCAAATCGGAATACTGCTCACGGCGCACCGCAATGACAACCACGTCGGTGACGGCGACCGAATTCTCAATCTGGGACATTCCCGCCATGCACGCGACGACTCCCACGAAATCGCCCGGCCCGAGCATATCAAACCCGGCGTCAGATGCCGCGTCCCGCCGCTCACAGCGAACCTGCCCCTGCTGAATAATATAGAAACGATCCTCGACCTTTCCTTCGATAGTGAGATAGGATCCCGCTTTATAATTGGCACACGAAAGCTGTAACACAACTGCTCCTAAAATGCGTCATCGCAGGAAACTTCAGTTTCCGAGAATGACGCATTCGTCCGCGCAAGCGGAAACGATACCCAACAGTATAAAATCCGCGCCTGCTTTTGTCAATCGACGAAAAAAGCCCCGACGAAAATAATCTCGCACACAAGCGCGATGCCTTTCCGTTCCCTGACGATTTTCTGCACCAGGCGCACCAAGTCATGCACGTCCTGCGCCGTCGCGTCGCCCGTATTTACGATGATGTTGCCGTGCCAGTCGGCGACACGCGCACCGCCAACTTGCAAGCCTTTCAGACCGCATTCGTCGATGAGTTTTCCCGCGACGATACCGTTTGCCGCGTCGTTCTTGAACACGCTCCCCGCGCTCGGCGCACGGAAATGCCCTTTTTCCTTGCGGCTCGCGACACACGCGGCGGCTTTGTCCGCGTCAAATCCCCGGGCAAGCGAAAACTGCGCCGACAGCACGACGCAATCGTTTTGAAACGGCGACGATTTGTACGCCCACTCGCCCGAGCGCTTTTCGTCCGTCATCGTGTACGTGCCGATACTGCCGTCAGTGAGCGCGACGGAACGAACGCTTGCCAAACGGTCACACGCCGCAAGCCCGAAGCAGGAGGCGTTCATGCACACCGCGCCGCCGACCGTGCCGCTCAGCCCGCTGAAGCATTCCAGTCCGCCCGCGTCATGCTCCCGGCAGACGGACAGCACGCTCCCCCAAGCCGCGCCCGCGCCGCACGTCAGCACGCCGTCCGCAAATGAAACTCCGTTCAGCCCGCGCGTGCAGATAACCGCGCCGTCATAGCCCGCGTCGGAAACAATCACGTTGCTCCCGCCGCCGAGCACGATATAGGGCACATCGCTCCCGCGCAGCATATCCAGCGCAAACAGCAGCGACGGTTCGTCGGACGGCTCAAGCAGCAGCGCCGCGTTCCCGCCCACGTGCATCGTCGTGCGCGCAAAAAGCGGCTCATCGCACAAAACGCCCCCCGCATACCGGCCGTCCGCATTGCACTTTTCGGCTATTTCTCGTATAGTGTACATACGGATTATTGTAGCAAAAAGTGCGGGCAGTGTCATTCCCGGCAAGGAGCGAGTATGGCGTTACGGTTATTCAACACGATGGGGCATAAAATGCAGGATTTCAAGCCGATTGCTGACGGACACGTCGGCTTTTACGGCTGCGGTCCGACGGTGTACAATTATGCCCACATCGGAAACCTGCGCGCCTACGTTTTCCTGGACATTTTGGACAAGACGCTCACCTACCTCGGCTACGACATCACGCACGTGATGAACATCACCGACGTAGGTCACCTGACGGGCGACGGCGATGACGGCGACGACAAAATGGTCAGGACGGCCGAAGAACGACAGCAGTCCGTGCTCGAAGTTGCCCAGTTCTACACCGACGCGTTCATGAAAGACATCGACGCGCTCAACATCCGCCACCCCGACATCATCTGCAAGGCGACCGACCACATTGCCGACATGATCGCGCTGATCAAAAAAATCGAGGCGAACGGACACACGTACATGGCAGGCGGCAACCTGTACTTTGACATCTCCACGTTCCCCGGCTACGGCAAACTCGCCAACCTCGACCTTGACAAACTGATTGCCGGCAAAGGCAGACGTACCGTCGTCGTGGTGGACGAAAACAAGCGCAATCCCGGCGATTTCGTGCTCTGGTTCACCAAGTCAAAATTCGAGCATCAGGCGATGACCTGGGACAGTCCCTGGGGGCGCGGCTATCCCGGCTGGCACATCGAATGCTCGGCAATGAGCATGAAATACCTGGGCAAGCACATCGACATCCACACGGGTGGCATTGACCACATCCCCGTGCACCACACGAACGAAATCGCGCAGAGCGAAGGCAGCTTCGACGAATCGGACCGGGCTGCCGGCCCCTGGGTCAACTACTGGCTGCACAACGAATTCCTGATCCTTGAAGGCGGAAAAATGTCGAAGTCATCGGGCAGATTCATCACGCTGCAAACCGCGCTCCCCGAAGGCAAAGGATTCGCGCTGACGGACAAAGGATTCGCGCCGCTTGACTACCGTTTTTTCCTGCTCGGCGGACATTACCGCAAGCCGCTCGTTTTTTCCCTTGAGGCGATGGAAAGCGCGAAAAACGGACGCGCCGCGCTCAATGAGCGCACGGCAAAGCTCATCATGCGGGCAAAAAACGAAGAGAACATCGCACTGACCAAAGCGAATTTTGCGGACGTGCTCGCGGACATCGCGCAAAAGAGCACGGATTCGGAAAACCTCGCCACGTTCAGGCAGGGGCTTGAAAACGACCTTGCGACCCCGACCGCGCTTTCCGCCCTGCAAAAGGCATCGAACGGCAAAAAACAGAAAGCCTCCGACGCGCTCGCCGAAATTTTCGTCATGGACGGCGTGCTTTCGCTCAGCGTGATAGAGAACGCCCTCGCGATCGCGGAAAAACAGTCGGCGCAGAGCGCGCAGGCAGACGACCATGCGGGCGACAGCGAGGCGGCAGAAATCACCGCGCTCGTGGCAGAACGCACTGCCGCAAAAAAAGCAAAGGACTTTGCGCGCGCCGACCAAATCCGTGACGCGCTGGCCGCGCGCGGCATCACAATCCTCGACACCCCGGACGGAACGGTGTGGAAACGGAACGTGTAACGAAAAGGACAGACTGTGGTTATAGATGATGAGAGAAATCCGCCGAACCGGCCGATTCATGCGGGCGATCCGGCTGATTTCAGACGGCTGTACAACGAAACGATGGGTCTCCTGTACAAAATCTCCTGGCGAATCGTCAATGACGAGGAAGCGGCAGAAGATTTGGTACATGATTCGTACATCAAGGCGAACGAAAAGCAACTCGTGTTTCCGAGCCTTGACGACGCGAAATTCTGGCTTATCCGCGTGGTAAAAAATGCCTCGCTCAATTATGCCAAGCGCAAGACACGCGAGCGCAAGGCATACCAGAAGGCGCTGTACGAAGACCACCGCAAGGCGACATCGGGCGAAACCGATATGCTGCGCGAGGAGACGAAAAAACACACGGTCGAAGCGTTGGGCAAGCTGCCGCAAAACTTGAAAGAAGTGCTGATTCTCCGCGAATACGGTGACTTGAACTATAAGGAAATCGGCAAGGTGCTCGGCATTACGGAAGGAAACGTCAAAGTCCGTATGTTCCGCGCACGTGAGCAACTGGAAAAGCTTTTGGGGGAAGATGATGTCTACTTATCTTGAAAAAGACTTGCATTCGGTCTACGTTGACAACGAACTGCCGGCGGCATACCTCGAAGCATACGAGTCGCTCGTCGCGGCGGACGAACGGCACGCGGCGGCACAGCGCAAAGTCCGATCGCTCCACGATGCTTTGCGGCAGGATGCAAAGGAACGGGAAATCGACCAAACATTCCTCGACGCGAGCTTTGCGCGCTTGCAGACAAAATTGCACTATCATAAACACGCGGTCGCCCCGCAGGAATCAAAATCGCCGGTTCGTCAGCTCGCGCAATGGGGCGTTCCGCTCGCGGCGGCGGCAGTGTTCGCGCTCGCCATCATACCGGCATTGCACCCGGGCAACGGCAAGAACGACGCGATAAACGCGATCGCAAGCACCAAACTCACCCCAATCGCGGAAAACGACATCGCCGTGGACGGCAACTTTGACCAGAAAACGCTGTCTGCCATTGCGGTGAACGGCGGCACTGCCGTACAAGGCGCGACGACGGTTTCCGCGGCGGGCGTTCCGGGCGCGTATCCCGGCAGATCGCACCGCATGAAACTGCATGACCGGCTGACCTCAATCGACGTGTTCCGGCCTGCATTCGCGAATGCGGACAACGGCTTTTCTATCCGCATCAGCATCTCGCCGCTGCATGACGTTCAGGACGAAGAAAGCATCATGCCGCTCCCGAACATTGCGACCGCGCAACAATGAGACTCGGCAGAACATTTTCGGTTCTCTACCGCTCCTATCCGCTGTTCAGAATCAGCTGTATCGTTTTTCTCTGCCTGCTTTGCCTGGGCATCGTGTCGTTCATCACCTTTGAGGCAAAAAAACTGCCCGCAATCCACTCGCTTTCTCCGGCGGTGGGGTCGGCGGGCGATGTCATGACGATTCAGGGCGAGCACTTTGGCGAAGAGCGCGGCACGTCGGGCTACGTGGAAATCGGCGGCTCGCGGCTGACGGCGCAGGGCTACCTCAGCTGGACTGACACGCAAATCCGCATCGTGCTGCCGACAAACGTACAGGACGGACTGGTAATCGTGGCGACCAAAAATGGCCGCTCAAAACCGGGATTTTTTGCCAACGAGGCGGGCATTCCCGTTGAAGTGCCGCCGGACACGCAGACATCGCTCCCGGTCATCCAGGCAATCACGCCGCAGGCAGGGAGTTACGGCACGCTCATGACAATACGCGGCACGAATTTCGGCACGGTCCGCGGCAACGGCGCGGTGTTTTTCAGCGCGAACCGCGACGACGCTTTGCAGGCACCGTTCACGTCGGGCATCGGAACGGACAGCCTGGACGAATTCAATCCGCAGTTCATTCCCGCAAGCGAAACCAATTACGACTACGAATATTGGTCGGACGGCGAAATCCGCGTGAGGATTCCCGACGGCGCGGCGGACGGCCCGGTGTTCGTGCGGACAGAAAAAGGCGCGAGCAATGCGCTGAAGGCAGAAATCCGGCTGCCGGCGGGAACAAAATCGTACACGGGAAAGCGCACCTATGTGCTCCAGATGACCGAAGACATTGAGGACGTGGACTCAAAGAACACGACTTCCGTCACGCTCAGAGTGCCGCGCCCGCTGGTGTCTGCGGCGCAGCCGATGGCGGACCTGACCGAATGCAAGCCCGCCCCCGTCATTGCGAATTACAAGAACACGATTATCCATCAGGTGGAGCTTGCGCGCGCGGCAAACCGAAAAGTCAAATTCAGCCAGCAGTTCGTGGTCGCCGTGTATACGGTGCAAACCGACGTGAACGCAAAAAAAGTCCGCCCGTTCAGCGAAAAAAGCCGCGTGCTGTACCGCGCGACGACGCAGCCGGACAGCCTGATTCAGTCGAACGACGAGGCGGTCGCCGCAAAGGCGAAAGAAATCGTGGGAAAAGAGACGAATCCGTATCTTCAGGCAAAGCTGGTGTACGACTATATGCTCGAAACATACGATTTTCCGTCCCGCCTGAGCCGCGAAAACGAATCCGCGCTCGACCTGCTCAGAAAAGAACGGGGCGATGCCTATGATTTTGCCGTGCTGTACACCACGCTTGTCCGCGCGCTCGGCATTCCGTGCCTGCCGGTCAGCGGCATTCTGGTGGACGCGGACTTGCACGTGCAGCCGCACTGGTGGAGCGAATTCTATATCGAACAGTTCGGCTGGATTCCCGTGGACGTGGCGCTGGCGAAAGGGCTCGACTACAAGGCGTTCAAGCCGCTCGACGACGCGCGGGCATTCTACTTCGGCAACCTGGACAGCCAGCACATCGCGTTCAGCAGGGGCTGGAACGAAGTCAAGCCCGCGCTCGTGAACAGCAAAATCGTCCGGCGCGCCAAAAGCTACGCATTCCAGTCAATCTGGGAAGAATCGTCGGAAGGAAAAGTCAACTACAGCACGCTCTGGAACGACCCGGTCGTGCTGGGGATTTATTGAAAGCCGAGGCAAACGCAATCGTGTTCGAGGAGGACAGCATGAGTACGAAAATCTTGTCGGTGGGCGGATCTATCGTCGCGCCGGAGCAGCCCGATGTCGATTTTATCCGCCGTTTTGTGGCAATGGCAAAAGCCTATCTTGCCGCGCATCCGAGTGACCGCCTGATTCTGGTGGTAGGCGGCGGCGGACCGGCGCGGATATATCAGCAGGCATTCCGGGACGCGGCGGAAACGGATGCGGCAGACGACGGGAACGCGGCGGACTGGATTGGCATCATGGCGACGCGGCTCAACGCGCAGCTCGTCAAGGCTTGTTTCGGCAGCCTGTGCGCGGATGCCGTCGTCACCGACCCCACCGCGGCACCGGCGTTTACCGGCCGCGTACTGGTTGCGGCAGGCTGGAAACCCGGCTTTTCCACCGACAATGACGCCGTCCTGCTCGCCGAAAAATTTGACGCGGACACGGTGGTCAACCTGAGCAATATCGAGAAAGTCTATACGGACGACCCGCGCAAGAACCCCGGCGCACAGCCGCTCGACACGATTTCATGGGCGGATTTCCGCGCGATGGTGGGCGACGAATGGCAACCCGGAAAAAACTGTCCGTTCGACCCCATCGCGAGCAAAAAAGCCGCCGAACTGGGGCTGACCGTCATCTGCGCGGGCGGGAAAAACATCGAGAACACGCGGGCAATCCTGGAAGGCGGCGCGTACATCGGGACGACGATCCGCTAGAACGTCTCCAGCTCGGCAAGCAGGCGGTCAAGCTTTTCGCCGTACTGCTTGTCGGTCGCCCACTGCCCCGCAAGGTCGGAAACCGTGCGCGCGAATTTCGCCTTGTGTACCCAGTCGTAGCGCGGATCGACGAGCGCATGATGCAGCTTAACGTCCTCCGTGGTGGCATACGCCTGCAAATGCTGAATGTGCGCGCGCACGCCGATCTGCTCGGTGGGAAAATACTCGCCGGGATGCTCGGCATCCATCGCGCCCAGCCCGCAAAAATTGTACATATCCGGCGTGACCAAGTTGCCGAACTGAAGCCACCCGGTCTCAAGGCACATCTGCACGAATGCGACGTCGGCATTGATGCCCTCTGCCGCCGCCTCGGCAACGTAGTACCGCGCAAGCCGCAGAATATCCACCTGACGCACGTCGCCGTTATGCGACAGGAAAAACTGCGCCAGCTGCTCGGCGGACTTTATGCCGGGCGCGCGCAATTCACGGGAACACGAACCGTCCGTCCGGCGCGGCGCGCTCGTACAAGAAAAAAACACCGCCAGCAGCACGAAAGCGAACAAACAAACATAATTTTTACGCATACTTGATTGTCGGACGGTTTCGCGCGGATAGTAAGCCCCGCGCGCCGCACTTTTCGCTGCAATTTTCGATTATTTTTTCGGAATTTTGGGTAAAAATGATATTTCTGTGCCTATATATATCCGTGATGAAAAAACAAATTTCTATGCGTGGAGAAAAACCGAACGTGCGCGAACTCGCACTCTCCAACGGCATGTCGTATCCGAGCGACGTGGAACTCGTGATGATGATTCTGGGAAGCGGCACGCAGCGGGTGCCCATCGAGTTTCTGGCGGAAAAAGTGCTCGCTGTCATCGAGCGGACGAACCCGCCCACGCTGGTCGGCGAGCTGCTCAAAATCAAAGGCATCGGCAGCACCAAGGCACTGGCAATCGCGGCGGCACTGGAACTGGGACGCAGGCTGAACCGCAAGCCGCACGCGTTCCTGAACAATCCCGTGGATGTCGTGCCGTTCGTGCAGCACTACGCCATGCAGCAGGTGGAGCATTTTATCTGCGTGAGCATGAACGGCGCGCGCGAAATCGTGAACATCCACGTGGCGGGCGTGGGCGCAGGGAACGTGGCGTGCATCCGGCCGAGCGAAATTTTCTGCGACCCGCTCAAGCATCATGCGTCCGCCGTCGTGCTGTGCCACAACCACCCCAGCGGCATCTGCGCGCCGAGCAGCCGGGACATCGCGACGACGGAATCGCTCGTGGAGGCGGCAGGGCTGCTGGGCATCGTCGTGCTTGACCATATCATCCTGACAAAGGGCGGATATTTCAGCTTTCTGGAGCATGATCTGTTGCCGATTCCCCAATAAGTCGCTACAATAGGCGTTGCACGGAAAAGGACTGGCGTATGACCCTTTTGCAACTGTTTGACACGATCGTCATTATCCTCGACATCGGATTTATCGGCTTTATCCTCTTCTTTGAGCGCAACGAATCCAGCCGCCGCGTGCTGTGGGCACTCGTCCTGCTCGCGCTGCCGGTCGTGGGCTGCGTACTGTACCTGCTGTTCAGCGGGCATTTCTTTACGGGCACCAAGCGCATGAAGGAGACGAACAAGCTCATCAACAACCTGCGCGCCCCGCTGATAAACGACCAGCGGCAGTTCATCGCGCAGCACCGCGAGCTTCTGCGCGGCTCGGCACTCGAATCGTGGGAGCAGCTGATCTCCCTGAACCAGACCAAGAACGAAAGCCTGCTGACCTGCACCGACTCGGCGGAAATCTTTACGGCCGGCGACGATTTCTTTGACCGCCTGTACCGCGACATCGAAAACGCGCGGCAGACCATCAACATGGAATACTTTATCTTCCATGAGGACGAGACCGGCACGAGATTCATGGACTTGCTCTGCAAAAAGGCGCAGGAAGGCGTGGTCGTCAACCTGCTGTACGACGATTTCGGCTGCTTCTTCACGCCCACCCGATTCCTGCACCGCCTGCGCCACGCCGGCGGCGAAGCGCACCCGTTCTTCCAAATCCGGCTGGGACTGCCGCTCACGCTCAACTACCGCAACCACCGCAAGATTGCCGTCATTGACGGCGAGATCGCCTACACCGGCGGCCACAACATCGGCGACGAGTACGCCAACCGCTCCAGACGCTTTGCCGTTGACTGGCGCGACACCACCGTCCGGCTGACCGGCAGCACGGTGCTCGCGCTCCAGTCGGTGTTCCTGATCGACTGGTACAGCATCATCGCCTGGCGCGACCGGGCAAAAGTCATCCGCCGCGCGGGAAACTACTTTCCGCAGGCGGTGTTCGACGCGATAAACACCAAGCTGACCACGCACCAGCACGAGCAGTTCTTTACGGACCTGCTGCTGCCCGGCCGCATTCCCACGCAAATCGTCATTGCCGGCCCGAACAAGCAGTACCAGTCAAACGTGGAGGACGCGCTCATCAGGATCATCACGGCGGCAAAGCGGTACGTGTACATTCAGACACCCTACTTTACGCCCGACGAAGCGTTCATTTCCGCGCTCAAAATCGCGGCGTTCAGCGGCGTGGACGTGCGCGTCCAGATTCCGACCAACTGGGACAAGTTCTACATGAAAGCCGCGTCGTTGCAGTTCGTGCGCGAGCTGCAGCCCTACGGCATCCGCTTCTACCAGTACCCCGGCTTTATCCACGCAAAGACGATAACGGCGGACGACAGCATCTGCTCGGTCGGCTCGACCAACATCGACTGCCGCAGCTTTTCGCTCCTGTTCGAGGAGAACGCGATTTTCTACGACGAGGCGTTCTGCAAGCGGCACAAGGCCGTCTTTGCGGCGGACGAGGCACGGTCGCATTTCATCCAGCCCGGCGAATTCGACAAGAAATGCGTCCTCACCCGCATCTGGTGGAGTTTTGCCAAATTGTTCACGCCGTTCATGTGAGTGTCGCAACCTGCGGTTGCTTGCGCGATATGAACTTCCGCTCGATTTTTTTGCGGAAATATGCTATACTGTTGTCATAACAGGGAGAGGTTTCAATGGCTTTCACGCATATAGACTGTTTCAGCGGACCGGGCGGCATTTGCACCGGGCTTCATGCCGCAGGGTTTGAGACAAAAGTCGCCGTTGAATATGTGAAAAGTTGTGTCGAAACATACTCCGCAAACCATCCGAAAGTCCATGTCATTTATTCCGACATCCGCGACGTGCAGGACTCGCAGGTGCTTCCCTATGTTCCCGAAGGTGGCATTGACCTTGTTACTTCCGGAATGCCGTGCGAGACGTTCTCAACGGCGGGCAACACGTCCCGCTCGTTCTATGACAGCCGCCAGTTCCTTTTTCGCGAGGGAATCCGCTTCGCAAAAATGACAGACGCAAAACTGCTGCTGTTTGAAAACGTTCCTGCGATCACCACAAAAACCGTCGCGAAAGATTCCGATACGCTCATTGTCAACGTCCTGAAACAAGAGCTGAAAGAAAACGGCTACGGCAATTTTATCGAAGTCGTCCTGAACGCGCATGATTTCGGCGTTCCGCAGAAACGGAACAGATTTTTCATCCTTGCGAGCCGCTTTTCAGACTGGGAACTTTCCGCCCCCGTTCCGTCTGGACAAAATGCGGCGGTGAGCGTTGAAGATGCGTTTGCGGGGCTTCCCGATGTCGTTCCGAACAGCGGCGAGGAGAAGGCGGACTACAGCGGCAGGGAATCGGAATACTCTGCGCTGCTCAAAGACGATACTTTTTGGCGCAGGAAGCCGTGCGCAAGACTCACCTATCAGATGCCGATGAAGCACCGCGCCTGTACGCTCAAACGATTCGAGCTTCTGCGGCAGGGAGAGAGCCTCAAAGACTTGTTCAGCCGGTATGAGGGCGCGGAGCGCGCGGCGTTGCAGGCGCAGCGGATTCTCCCCAAAAAGATGTTCATAAAGCGCAATTACCGTTTGAAGCCGGACGAGCCGTCGCCCACGGTCACGAGCCATTGCCTCGATGAATTCGTCCATCCCACGAGTAACAGGGCTTTGACCGTCCGCGAGTGCGCGCGCCTGCAATCTTTCCCCGACTCCTACGATTTCTGCGGCGGGCCGTATATCGTTCCCCACATCGAGCGGACGGTGCAGGACAAGTACGAGCAGATTGGCGACGCGGTGCCGCCGCTCCTTGCCTACGCATGGGGCGTGACTATTTCCGAAATTTTGGGAGCGCATGACCATGACAACTGACATCAGGCAGTTCTGCAAGGAAACGTATGAGGCAGTCTACGCAAAGAAACTGGAATCCGGGCAGGGCGCGGACAAGAAAGAAACCCACGCGCAGAAAGAAGCCATAAAAGCCGCTATCATGGAGGCGATGCGCGCCTTTCCAGCGGCTGATACCTCGGAGCTGTGGAAAATCATTTATGAAATCCACGTCCATCACAAAAGCGGCATCGACAATGCGGAGACCATCGCAAAAGTCATCAGCGCAGATCAAAGCTGGAAAAAGTCGAGCGGACACGCATTTGAAGAGATGATAAAGTTCCTGGCGAACGAGGTGCTTTCCGGCACGGGAATAGAAATCCTCTTGCAGCGCGACCTGAGCGTCATGCTCAAAGAAAAAACGCTCGCGAACGAGCCGCGCGACATCAGCTGGCTCAAAGAAAAAGTGAAGGGCAATGTGTTCGACCTGTATGCGGTCTGCGCCCGCAAGGACGGAAGAAAATTCTGCTTCGGCTGTATCCAGAGCAAAACGAGCATCCGCGACCGCGTGACGCGCGACAGAGAGCCTTCAATACAGGCAATGCAGTCCTACTTCTGGAGTACAATCATCGTCCTTGACGGGGATTTCCTGAAAAACCAGAAATTCATCAGCATGGTCAACGGCGGCTCTTCTGAATTCCCTGAAAACGGCTGGCACGGAATGTACGTCTTCTCCGACAAACACGCGCAGGACAGGATATACGCCACGGACTTGGAGCTGAAAACGTTCCGCGACCACGCCCAAAAAGCCGCCCGGTACTGGCTGAGCCAGCGGCAATGGTTTGACCAGACATGGCGGGCAGAGATTGAATTCGCGGCGGACGACTAGCATTATCCTTGTCCAAGCTGTTCACGCCGTTCATGTGAATAACAAAACGCCGGAAAGCAAAAAGCCCTGCTTGACTTTCTTCGAACGCGTTTGTATGCTAATCCCAGTGAGTGTATCTCAGCTCTCTAAGTGAGAACGTTACCAGACAGGGGCAAGCAATTGCCCCTGTTTTCTTGAGGCAGCATTGACACGCCCCCGCCAATCCTTTAAACTTTTTCCATGACACGTGGAGCGACGACGAACAGCGGCACAAAAAATCATCTTTTTTTCGCCAAAGCCCTTGACACGCGCCACGTCGCCGTCATAATTGAACACAGAACACAGAACACAGAACACAGAACACAGAAC
>CAMWTK010000048.1 GCA_947177175.1 uncultured Treponema sp. | reverse complement strand
CTTTTTATGCCGTGCTGCCGGGCAAGTTCCAGGCAGGAGCGGTAGCAGGACGCGAGCAGTTCCTTGTCCGTGTCGGTCACGCAGCCCGTGATGATCGGCCCGACGGTGTGGATGACGTACGAGCAGGGCAGGTTGAACGCGCGCGTGATTTTTGCCCTGCCGGTCTCCTCGTCGTGTCCCTGCGCCGTCATCAGCCGCGCGCAGGCAAGCCGGAGCTGCACCCCGGCATACGTGTGGATGCAGTTGTCTATGCAGTTGTGGCAGGGGGCGTAGCAGCCGGTCATGCCGCTGTTGGCGGCGTTGACGATAGCGTCGCAGCGCAGGGTCGTGATGTCGCCCTGCCAAAGGTACAGCCCTTCGGCGGCGGGCGGCAGATCGGCGGCATCGGTAATGCCTTTTGCGGCGGTCTCCTCCCGCAGGTATTCGTCCTGCACGGCGAGGAAGTCGTCGCCGATGTCTCCGGGCGCGCGGACGTTGCACAGCGCGCGGAGCAGCTGTTTCTGCCCTGTCGCGTCCTGCGGTATCGATATATCGTCGTGCCGGGGGGATTCGGCAAGAAGCCGCTCAATCAGGAATAATCGTCTGTCATGCTGTGTCATCGTTTTGTCCTTTTGTCGCCTGTCCGCATTTTTTCACACCTTAAACTGATCGACCTGCACGCCGATGTGGGTGATAGAATCCTTGACCTTGCCCGATATGTCGCTGAGCGTCGCGCCAGTCTCGCTGATTTTGCGCGCGCCTGCCGCCATTTCTTCCATGCTGTCGTTCATCGTCACGGTGGCGTTCTGCAAGATTTTGACTTCGTGCAGGATCATCTTGTTCCCCTCGTCCATCTCCGTGGACGCATTGCGCACCTCGATCGTGCTGTCGTTCATGCTGTGCAGGGTCTCGATGATTTGCTTGGAGCCTTCGTTCTGCTCCTCCATGGCGGACTTGATTTGCATGACCAGCTGGTCCGTCTCCTCAAGCCGGTGCGACACCGCCTCGAACGCATGGCTCGCCTCGCCGGATGCGGACACCACGTCGGTGATGGATTCCCTGATGCCGTTCAGCTGGTCGCCGATTGTCTTTGACTGCGCGCGGGACGTTTCCGACAGCTTGCGGATTTCGTCGGCGACGACCGCAAAGCCTTTTCCCGCCTCGCCCGCGTGCGCCGCCTCGATTGCCGCGTTCATGGCGAGCAGGTTGGTCTGCGCGGCGATCGCCGCGATCGCCACGTTCGCTTCCTGGAGCATCTGCGACTGCGTTTCGATCTGCTGCACGCGGTCGTTCACGGCCTGCTGCTTGGAGAAGCCGCTGTGCGCGTCGCTGCGCAGCTCGCCGAACGAGGCCGCCATTTTGTCCACGGAATGGTTGACCGACGATATGTTGCCGATCATCTCTTCCACGGCGGCGGATGCCTGGGTGACCCCGCTTGCCTGCCCCTCGATCATCTGCTCGAGCGACTCGATGTTGGCCGCAATCTGGTTAACCGCCCCGGCGGTCTGATCGACCGAGCCTTTTTGGCTCTGAATCTGTATGTGGATGTCGTCGATGCGCTGGATGATTTCGGCAATTGAGTGCACGGTGTCCTGCGCCGCGCCGGTCATGTCGTCGCCCGCGACCACCAAGTCGTCCTTTGAGTGCTTGACATCCGCGATGATTGCCTGGAGCTTGCCCGCGAACGCATTGAATCCCTTTACCACGTCGCCCACCTCGTCCTCCGAGTGCAGGTCGATGCGCTTGGTGAGGTCCGCGTCGCCGCTTGAGATGTCAACCAGCGTCGTCTTTACGCCGACGAGCGGACCGAGCATCCGCTTGAGGGAGACGAACGAGACGATGACGAGCACGGCAATCAGGGCGATGATGACGGGAATGATGATGAGCATCATTTTCCGCTGCGCGACGGTGATTGCCTGCATGGGCTTTGCCGCGAGCAGGATGCCCGTGAACGCGCCGCTGCTGTCGGTGAGCGGCGAATAGATGCTCAGGTAGGATTTCCCCGTGAGGGTCGTCTCCCCGAAATAGGAGCGGCCGCCGCGTACCGTGCCGATGATGTCCGCGTTGTCCAGTTTCGTGCCGAGGACGTTGCCGCCCATCGTCGTCGAAACGCGCGTGAGCGCGTCGAACACCGTGATTTCGACCTTGTATGCGTCCTTTATTTTTTCGGCGAACGTGTTGTCCATGGCGTAGCCGCACACGACCGCTCCGACGATATCCCCGTTGCGGTAGACCGGCTCGGCGACGAGCAGGCTGAACGGCGTGAACGGCGTGCGCTCGTAGCTCGACCTGAGCAGCCCGTCGATCGCGTCGCTCACGGCGGCGGTGCGGGAGAGGTCGGTGCCCTGTCCTTCCCCGGCGAACACGAGTCCGTTGCGGTCAGTGACGAACAGGATGTCAACGCCAAGCCCGTCGATTACGTCGGCGACCATTTCGTCCGCCGTCTCGCTGTTGCCCTCTACCAGCGCGTCGGCAAGCCCCCGTTTCTCCGCAAGCGAGTACGCCGCCGTTTCGACCGCTGCCCGGCGCGTGTCGAGCGTCTCCATGACGCCCAGTTCCGTGGTCTCCAGCTGCTCGGCAATCAAGTCGATGATTTCGTTCGCGTTGATTTTGGTGGAAATGACGGCGACCGTGACGGAAGAAACGACGATGCCGATTGCGGCGGTGAGGGCAATTTTTGCCGTGAGTGTCAGACGCTTCATGATGGCTCCTGTGTCGTTGCGCCGCGGCATTGCCGGAAGTCGCTTCCCGGGGATGCCGCGTTCGTCCGCACAAGCGGACACACAAAATAAGACCGCCTGCGCGGCAAACGGTCAGTTTTCTATTTTATTGTAAAACGGATTGCTTTGTCAAAGCAAAAACGCGGGGCGGGTGGGGGTGATTTTGAATCCGCCGTGTGCTTTGAAAGCGTAATTTCCTTTTTGCATTCCCGTCATTTGGGTCTGTTTATTAAAATTATTTTTTGATATTATAAGAACAAAATGAGGGATGAGATAGATGTCAAGCACACAGCAGCGGGCGGAACTGCAATCGCAGATTTGGAAGATAGCAAATGAGGTAAGGGGCGCGGTAGACGGCTGGGATTTCAAGCAGTTTGTTTTGGGAACGCTTTTCTATCGTTTTATCAGCGAGAATTTTTCCTCGTATTTTGAGGCGGATGACGACACCATCGTCTATGCGGAACTCCCTGATTCACGCATCATTCCCGAACTGAAAGACGATGCCATAAAAACGAAAGGATATTTTATTTATCCGAGCCAGCTTTTTGTCAATGTCGCCAAGAATGCGAACGGCAATGAAAACCTGAACACGGATTTAGCGAAGATTTTTTCGGAAATCGAAGGCTCGGCTACGGGCTATCCGTCGGAGCAGGACATAAAAGGACTTTTCGCAGACTTTGACACCACGAGCAACCGCCTCGGCAATACCGTCAAAGAAAAGAACGCGCGGCTCGCGGCTGTCATAAAGGGCGTTGCCGATTTGAATTTCGGAAGTTTCCACGACAATCAAATTGACCTGTTCGGCGACGCATACGAATTCCTCATTTCAAATTATGCGGCGAACGCGGGAAAGTCCGGCGGGGAATTTTTCACTCCGCAGCACGTCTCCAAGCTCATCGCGAAGCTTGCCATGCACGGGCAGAAATCGGTGAACAAAATTTATGACCCGGCATGCGGCTCAGGCTCGCTCCTCTTGCAGGCAAAGAAGCAGTTCGACAACCATGAAATCGAGGACGGATTTTTCGGGCAGGAAATAAACCATACGACCTACAACCTTGCCCGCATGAACATGTTTCTGCACAACATAAACTACGACAAATTCAACATTGCGCTCGGCGACACGCTTACGAATCCGCAGTTCTTGCAGGACAAGCCGTTTGACGCGATTGTGTCCAATCCGCCGTATTCAATAAACTGGATAGGAAGCGATGATCCGACTTTGATAAACGACGACCGTTTTGCGCCCGCCGGCGTGCTCGCTCCAAAATCTAAGGCGGACTTTGCGTTCATCCTTCATTCCTTGAGTTATCTTTCAAGCAAAGGGCGCGCCGCGATCGTCTGCTTTCCCGGCATTTTTTATCGCGGCGGAGCGGAACAGAAAATCAGGAAATATCTTGTTGACAACAATTTTATAGAAGCCGTCATTTCGCTTGCGCCAAATCTTTTCTTCGGAACTTCAATTGCGGTGAACATTCTTGTGCTTTCAAAACACAAGGCGGACGGCAAAATCCAATTTATAGACGCGGGGGATCTGTACCAAAAGGAAACGAACAATAATATCCTTACCGACGAGCATATCGAAAAAATTATGGAAGCGTTCGGCAAAAAAGCCGACATCCCGTATTTTTCAAAGTCGGCGGATTTTGAGGAAATCGTCAAGAACGAATACAGCCTTTCGGTCTCAAGTTATGTGGAGGCAAAGGACACAAGAGAGACAATCGACATCGTAAAGTTGAACGCCGAGATTGCGGAAATCGTAAAAAAGGAAAACGCGCTCCGCATTGAAATTGACAAGATTGTCAGGGAAATTGAGGGGCAATAAAAACCGACAGGAGCAAGTAATGGCAAAAATAAAAGTTGAAAATAGAGAAATAACGGTTGTAAGACAAAACGACGATGATTTTATTTCGCTAACCGACATGGCAAAAAGCCAGTTGCAGGAGCATATTATCTTTCGTTGGCTTAGCTTAAAAAGTACGATTGAATATTTAGGAGAATGGGAATTGCTCTATAATCCGAATTTTAATTGTACCGAATTCGGTACAATTAAAAATATGGCAGGTAGCAATAATTTTGTGCTTTCCGTAAAGACATGGATAGAAAGCACAAATGCTATCGGAATTGTGTCGAAAGCTGGACGATACGGTGGCACCTACGCCCACCGTGATATTGCTTACCATTTTGGAATGTGGATAAGTCCTCGCTTTCAGTTGTTGCTCATAAAAGAATATCAGCGCTTAAAAGAGGAGGAACAAAAACTTCTCGGTTGGTCAGCAAAGAGGGAGCTTTCAAAAATCAATTATCGAATACATACCGATGCGATAAAACAAAATCTTATTCCAAAAGAAATCACGCCGTCACAAAAATCCTTTATATATGCCGATGAAGCCGATATGCTGAATGTCGCGATGTTCGGAATGACTGCAAAAGAATGGCGTGAAAAAAATCCGAATCTAAATGGAAATATTCGTGATTATGCGTCAATTAACCAGTTGATTTGTCTTTCCAATATGGAAAACTTAAATGCTGTTTTTATAAATGACAAATTGCCACAAGACGAACGACTTGAAAAACTGAACAAAATCGCTATACAGCAGATGGAAGTGCTTGAAAGTATCGAAGATAAGAAACTTTTGACAGAGGGAAACAAATGAGTTGATAAAACGAGTGACGTGGCTGAAAATTGCCGAACAATATGAAATACAAACATAATCAGGAGATAATGTAAAACGCGATGCGTGGAGAGCAAGAAAAAATTTGTTTTGACAGGATAAAAAAGCTGGCTTGCAAAAAAGGCGATATGCGTTTGTCAAGCCTTTGGGAAAGTGCCGTCGCAAACTCTGACAGCAATGCTTTTCCTGATTTCGTGCGACCCGATGGCTTTATAGAGCATTTTCAAGTGACTGCGGCAAACGAAACGAAAAAAGGATCGAAGCATAATATTGCCATGAATGTTTTTGAGCGGGATAGCAAAATTATGTTTGAGCAAGAAAGCAAGGAGTTCTTGCAATTGCCACCCCGTCAGAATGCACTCGCAGGCACTTACGGACTGCAAGTGACGAAGCATATAATGCCAGCGCCCGACTACAGCTATGAAAATTTCGTACATTCATTTAAGCGAAATTTTGAAAAGCACATTCGGCACTTGCAAGAGTACAACGGCGACAAGGCTATCGGAGTGTTTTTGATTGAACTTGTGGGCGCACATATAACGATAGAACAGAACGGACGCTATACGGATGCTTACCGCCTGGCGCATGATTGCAGCTTGTTGTCCTACATCTATGGCTTTTCCGAGCAGGTGCAATACGTTGTCTTCGCAGATGGCGACGATTACGAGCTAATCGAGACAAAAAATATACCGACGGCATTGCGACACATTCCGCAGAACATACGTTGCGGAGTCGGACGGTATTTAAATATAAAATTGAACTTGTTTATAGACTTATGATAGGTGGACGCTATGAGTGAACTGGAAAAACTGATAAAGAAACTGTGCCCGAACGGGGTGGAGTATAAGCCGCTTGACGATGTGTTATTGTATGAGCAACCGTCGAAATATATAGTTTCAAGTACTGACTATATGGACAAATATACAATACCTGTTTTAACTGCGGGACAAACATTCATATTGGGATATACCAACGAGCAAAACGGAATATACAAGGCATCAAAAGAAAATCCTGTGATTATTTTTGATGATTTTACAACTTCTTTTCATTGGGTGGAATTTGATTTTAAGGTAAAATCATCAGCGGTAAAAATGTTACGCCCAAAAAATGAGAGTTGTGTTTTTAAGTATTTGTACTATGCTATGCAAACGATAAAGTATTCTCCTGCTGATCATACGCGACAATGGATAGAAAAATATTCGAAGTTTACTGTTCCTATTCCGCCGCTCCCAGTGCAGCAAGAAATTGTCCGCATATTGGACAATTTCACCGAACTTACAAAAGAACTTACAAAAGAACTTACGGCTCGCAAAAAGCAGTACGAGCATTACCGTGACGTGCTGCTTTCGTTCGATGACATTCGTGCAGCAGATCAAACGGATAATGGGGGGGGTATAATAATAACGTAATTTACAGGAAACTTGGGGAGATTTTCAACACGCGGAACGGATATACACCATCAACTTCAAATCCAGAATATTGGGATAACGGTTCAATTCCATGGTTCGTTATGGACGACATTCGCAAAAATGGGCGGGTGCTTTCAGACTCCAGCCAACACATCACGAAATCCGCTGTAAAAAAATCTGGCTTATTCCCTGCAAATTCAATCATCGTGACGACATCCGCTACAATCGGCGAACACGCTTTGATTACGGCTGATTTTTTATGCAACCAGCGTTTTACGTGCCTTTCAGTAAAAGATGAGTTCAAGGGTAAACTCAACATAAAATTTGCTTTTTATTATGCATTCAAACTTGACGACTTTTGTAAGCGAAACACAACAAAATCGAGTTTTTCATCTGTCGATATGAATAAGTTTTACAACTTTGAAATTCCCGTTCCGCCGCTTGAAACACAAAAACGTATAGTAAGCATTCTGGATAAATTCGAAATGCTTGCTAACAGCCTTTCAGACGGACTTCCCGCCGAAATCGAGGCGCGCAAAAAGCAGTACGAATACTACCGCGACAAGCTGCTTGACTTCAAAGATGTAGGGGGGGGGTATTACCTGTTAGAGAAGCTGGTGCAATGGCTTCCGCTCGGTGAGATTGCGACTGAAATGTACCGGGGTGCGGGCATAAAGCGCGACGAGGTAACGGAAGAGGGCATACCGTGCGTTCGGTACGGCGAGATATACACCACGTACGATATTTGGTTCGATGACTGCGTGTCGCATACGGACGAAGATACAATACCGTCGAAGAAATATTTTGAGCGCGGCGACATACTGTTTGCCATTACGGGCGAAAGCGTGGAGGAAATTGCGAAGTCGTGCGCGTATGTCGGAAATGAAAAATGCTTGGCGGGCGGAGATATTGTCGTTATGAAGCACAGGCAAAACCCAAAATATCTTGCGTATGCGCTTTCTACCACAGACGCGCAACGACAGAAAAGCAAGGGAAAAATCAAATCAAAGGTCGTTCATGCGAGCGTGCCGTCCATAAGTTCCATCGTCATCCCCCTGCCGCCGCTTGCAATACAAGGCTGGATAGCAGAAATCTTGGACAAATTCCACAGCCTTGCAACGGACATTTCCGAAGGCATCCCCGCCGAAATCGAAGCGCGCAAAAAACAGTACGAATACTACCGCGACAAGTTGCTTTCATTCGACGACATTCGTTCATTTCGACAGGCTGACAAGTTTTTGGGCTTTTAATAAAGAAATATTGAAAAAAAGGAGAATGTATAGTATATTGGAGAAGGAGATGAAACTATGAGATGCATTACAAAAGATATGATTGATAGGCGCAAAAAAGCAAATACGGTTTATAACTATATTCTCAACACTCCGCGACCAGATTTTACTGAATTGGACAAGGAAAGCGCGGAGTTTAAAGAATGGATTACCGTAGAACACGAAAAAGACCGGCAGATTATTTCCGAGGTGCTTGATGCAAATGGAAGACTATAGCACGCTTTTTGCTGATGAAGATTTTATTGTAGAGCATATTTTCCAATCTCCCGAAAACAAGGAACTTGTCAAAACTTTTTCTGTGAGCAACGATGCAAAAGGATTAGAGTTATATCTGAAAGAAGTGGCTGAAATAGAAGAGTCCGATAAACAGACAAGAACCTATCTCATAAAAGACAGATACAGCGGAGAGCTTGCCTGCTATTTTTCTTTGCGGACAGGGCTTGTGACACTGCAAATATCCGGCGAAGAATTTGATTCCCTTTCTGCTATAGAATTGTCAAATTTTGCAATGAACCGAAAGTATAAGGCATCGCATCCTGATGTAAATAAGGGAGGTTCGTATTTTTTCAAACAATTCATACTTCCGCTTGTTCAATTTGTTTCGGAATTTATCGGAGTGAGTACGCTTTATATTTATGCGCTTCCAGTGCAAAAACTCATAGAACATTATAAAAAAATGGGCTTTGCACGGCTTCCCGAAGAACAGGAAAAATTTGTCCAAAGCCATGTAAAGCCAAAGTATGATGATGGCTGTATATTTATGTATCAAAAATTATAATTTTTTTCGACCGTTTCGATAAATTTTACGACGACAGAACACAAGCGTTATCCACCAAACGGAGCGTAAAGAAACAGGATGGTGAGCCTGCCGAACCAACCGTCGGCTTTTAAAAATTTGAAAAATGTGATACAATAGTATTATTTAATAAAAACAAAACCAGAGGGATTATCTATGACAGACTACACCGCCGTTACCGAATCCAAGAATTTTATTGTGCTGGACAAATACACGAAGGAGCTGATGGTCTGCGACAGTTACCAGTCGGAAACGGACTTGGAGCGGGAATTTATCGGCGACTTGCGAAATCAGGGATATGAATATCTTCCGGACATAAAAAATTCTGCCGCGATGCTTGCCAATGTGCGCGCCCGGCTGGAAGAACTCAACGATGTGCGCTTTCTTGACAGCGAATGGAATCGCTACGTGGAAACCTATCTTGACAAACCCGGCGACACAATCACGGACAAAACGAGGAAAATCCACGACGACCATATTTTTGACTTTGTGTTTGACGACGGACACATTCAGAACATTTGCCTTGTGGACAAAAAGAATCTGCTGCGGAACAAAGTGCAGGTAATCAGGCAGTTCGAGCAGACAGGAACCCACGCGAACCGATACGACGTTACCATATTGGTGAACGGCTTGCCGCTCGTCCATGTCGAACTGAAAAAACGCGGCGTTGCAATCAAGGAAGCGTTCAATCAGATACACCGCTACAGCAAGGAAAGTTTTAATTCCGAGCATTCGCTGTATAAATACCTTCAGATTTTCGTCATCTCGAACGGCACGGACAGCCGCTATTTTGCGAACACGACAAAGCGCGACAAAAACAGCTTCGATTTTACGATGAATTGGGCAAAGTCGGACAACACGCTTTTGAAAGACTTGAAGGATTTTACGGCGACGTTCTTCCAGAAAAACACGCTCCTTAACGTGCTTTTTACGTACTCGGTATTTGACACGACCGACACGCTCCTTGTGATGCGCCCGTACCAAATTGCGGCTACAGAGCGTCTGTTATGGAAAATAAAAAGTTCGTATTGGTCAAAAAACTGGAGCAAGAGCGAAAGCGGCGGCTATATCTGGCATACTACCGGCTCGGGCAAGACGCTCACCAGTTTTAAGGCGGCGCAACTTGTGACACAGCTTGATTTTATAGACAAAGTGTTTTTTGTCGTTGACCGGAAAGACCTCGACAAACAAACAATTGACGAATACAGGCGTTTTTCTCCCGACAGCGTGAACGGCTCGGCAAGCACCGCAGGGCTTAGACGCAACATCGAAAAAGACGACGACAAGATTATCGTCACCACCATTCAAAAGCTCAACAACCTCATCAAATCGGAAAGCAACATGCCGATTTATCAGAAGCAGGTTGTTTTTATTTTTGACGAATGCCATCGCTCCCAGTTTGGCGAGGCGCAGAAAAACATAAAAAAGAAATTCAAATTCTACTATCAGTTCGGATTTACGGGAACGCCCATATTCCCCGAAAACGCGCTTGGCTCAGAAACGACGGCTTCCGTCTTCGGCAGGGAATTGCATTCGTATGTTATCACCGATGCCATCCGCGACGAGAAAGTCCTGAAATTCAAAGTCGATTACAACGATGTCCGCCCGCGCTTTAAGGAAATCGAATCGGAACAGGACGAGAAAAAACTTTCCGCCGCAGAAAACAAGGAGGCATTGCTTCACCCCGAACGCATAAAAGAAATAACTCAATATATACTGGACAAATTCCACCAAAAAACGCATCGGCTTCTGGACAACAATCATGGCTTCAACGCTATGTTCGCCGTGAGCAGCGTGGAAGCCGCAAAACTGTATTATGAAGAATTCAAGACGTTGCAAAAAAAATCCGAAAAGCCGCTGAAAGTCGCCACGATATTTTCATTTGCCGCCAACGAAGAGCAGAACGCCGTCGGCGAAATTCAGGATGAAAGCTTTGAGACCGACGCGATGGAAATCAACTCAAAAGAATTCTTGAGCGCCGCCATTGACGACTACAATAAAGTGTTCAAGACAAACTACGGCACGGACTCAAAGGAATTCCAAAACTATTATACAGATTTGTCCAATCGCGTCAAAAATCAGGAAATAGACCTCCTGATTGTCGTGGGAATGTTCCTCACCGGCTTTGACGCTCCTAGGCTGAACACGCTGTTCGTTGACAAGAACTTGCGCTACCACGGACTGATTCAGGCATATTCGCGGACGAACCGCATTTGCGACGCGACAAAAACGTTCGGAAACATTGTCACGTTCAGGGATTTGGAGCAAGCCACCGTTGATGCCATCACATTGTTCGGAGACAAAAACAAGGCCAACGTAATCCTTGAAAAAAGCTACGAAGAATATATGAACGGCTTTATTGACAAAGCGACCGGCGCGTCTTGCCGCGGCTATCTTGAAGTCATCAAGGAACTGAAAGAAAAATTTCCCAATCCGTCCGAAATCACAAAGGAAAGCGACAAGCGCGATTTTGCGGGGCTTTTCGGCGAATATTTGCGCGTGGAAAATATCCTTCAGAATTATGATGAGTTTGCGGGGCTTCAGGCGTTGCAGCATATTGATACGTCAGATCCGCAGGCCGTGGAAGCGTTCAAGGCGAAATATTATCTTGACGACGAAGACATAGCGTCAATGCGGGGCATCACGATTCCGACCGTCCGTGAAATTCAGGACTACCGCTCAACGTATAACGACATACGCGAGTGGCTTCGCAGAGAGAAAGCGGCGGACAAAAAAGATGCCCTGAAACTCAATTGGGACGACATTGTTTTTGAAGTTGACCTTCTCAAATCGCAGGAAATAAACCTTGACTACATCCTCGCATTGATTTTTGAAAACAACAAGAAAAAGCAGGACAAAAAAACGTTGGTGGAAGACATCCGCCGCCTTATCCGCTCAAGCATTGACAACAGGGCGAAAGAGTCTTTGGTCATAGACTTCATCAACAAAACGAACCTCGATGAAATCGCCGACAACGCGAGTCTCATTGACGACTTTTTCAAATATGCACAAAAGGAACTGCGGCACGAAGCAAGCGAACTGATTGCAGAAGAAAAATTAAACGAAGAAGCCGCAAAACGCTACATCGCAATTTCGCTGAAAAAAGAATACGCCAGCGAAAACGGCACGGAATTGAACGCCGTCCTTCCCAAGATGAGTCCTTTGAACCCGAATTACTTGACGAAAAAGCAGACCGTCTTTCAAAAGATAGTCGCGCTTGTCGAAAAATTCAAAGGCGTTGGCGGGGAACTGTGAGTATACTTTCCCGCAGAGGAGCAGACCGCATGGCAGACTTGACTACGTTGCCGAACATCGGCAGTGAAATGGCGCGCAAGCTGAGTGCCGTGGGAATCGACTGCGCCGAAACGCTGGCTGAGGTCGGTGCGAAAGCGGCGTTTCTCCGGCTGAAAGAAAAATATCCGCAGGTGTGTTTGGTGCATTTGTACGCGCTGGCGGGCGCGGCGCACGGCACACAAATCGATTGCCTTTCCGAAGCGACAAAAGCGGACTTAAAGGCGTTCAGCGATTCACTGAAAGAGAGGGCGTATGATAGTGCTGATTGCGGGCGCGACACACACGGGAAAGACGGTTTTGGCGCAGAAGCTGCTGGAAAAATATGCGTTTCCCTACCTGTCCATTGACCATCTGAAAATGGGCTTGGTCAGGAGCGGTCAGACGACGATAAAAGCCGACGATGACGACCGGCTGATGCCGTATTTGTGGCCGATCGTTACGGAAATCATAAAGACAGCGATAGAAAACGGACAGAATCTTATCGTAGAAGGCTGTTACATACCGTTTGACTGGCAGAAAGATTTTGACAAAGCGTATTTGCCTGACATAACGTACTACTGCCTGATAATGAGCCGGGACTATATCCGCGACCATTTCCCCGATATTTTGGCTCATGAACACGCCGTCGAGCACCGGCTGCGGCACGGGGATTTCACCCGGGACGGACTGATCAAGGACAACGAAAGAAGCATGCGGCTGTGCAAACAATATGCCTTGCCGTACATTCTGATTGACAAGGCATACGATGTCGATATAAATCTGTAGGATTTCCATTGACATATATCGTTTTTCTTTTTCCTGCTCCGTGTGTTTTTCGTGCGGAATGAGATGTTTTACGGCGTGAACGGCACGTTTCACGGTGTAAAACACTCTGTTTCATACTGAAAAACAAACTGTTTCTCACCGCGAAACACATTGTTTCTCACTGAGAAACACACGGACAGCGACGGCAACATGCGCGCGCCGCAGGAAGGATTGCCGCCGTTTTCAGTCGTTCTGCAAGCCGACGGCTTGCGTAATCTGGGAAACATACGCCCAGTAGAAATCTCCGTCTTCCCGCAGCCGGGGAATGGTATCGTCTTCCAGGCGGATTGCATAGGATTCGTTGAAGAGCAGATAGGAGAACAGCTGGTATACCATTTTCTCTTTGTCGGTCAGGTCGTCATACGTGAGCGGTTCCAGTTTGCTTTTATCGTCAAGGAAGATAAATCGTTGGATTCCCCAGTTCAGGTCCAGGCAATAATAGTACAGCCGTTCATTGAACGAGGTCGGGTCGTCCCGTGAGACACCGAGCAGGAGCCAGGGCAGGAAGTCGAGCAGGAATTTGTCCACCGGCTTTTCGTAGGGAGCGTAGTTGTACGTGCCCCGGTTGTAGTCCGTCACGAGATTTCCGTCCACGTCATACACCAATTCCTTGCCGTCTTTTGTGACGTAGACGGTGTTTTTCGTCTCCGTACGCATATTGTGGATGCTGTTTTCATACGTGTGTTTTAGGATATAATCGATGACTGCCAGCCGGTCGGCAGGGACGGGCGTTGCGGTCTGAATGCCGAATTTTGGGAACGCTTTTTCCAGGGCGAACGCGGGATTGCGCATCGTGCCGAGCAACGTGCGGAAATCAATTTTTGCAGTCGTACAGCACAGCAGCAGAATGCCGCATGCGCAGACGGCGGTGGCTATCAGTTTTTTCATAGGAAGTCTCCTGTTCATGTGATTACTTAGTATCGCACAAAAAATAAAAAAAATCCCCGTTTTGTGCCGGAAAACAGCAAAAAAACGCTTGACACGGCGGCAAAGTCGCGGTAGTATTAGGTTGAACATTTGAAGAATTGTTCAATTGACGGAGGCTTTCATGGCAGGCGATGAGGAGAAAAAGGCGGCCGCCGCTCGGAACATACGGGACCGGCTGTCCGCGGACGATGTTATCTATAGTCTTGCGGAGCTGTTCAAAGTGTTCGGCGACCCGACGCGGGCAAAGATTTTGCAATGCCTGCAAATAAAAGACCTGTATGTCGGTGAGCTGGCGGACATTTTGGCGATGAGCGTCTCTGCGGTTTCCCACCAATTGCGGGTTCTGCGCGCGGCAAAGCTGGTAAAAGGCACAAAGGAAGGCAAGGAAGTAACGTATTCGCTGGACGATGACCACGTTACCAAGATCCTTGAATTCGGCTTGACGCATGTCAACGAACAGCGGAACTGAAAAAGCAGGGTGTTTTCCCTGTGTTTTTTATGGATATTATTTGAACAATTACTCAATAATATAATTGTTCAATAAAAAAGGAATCTATACTGCGGGAGCAGGAAGATCATAAAACGATACAATTTTTTGGAGGTGCCTTATGAAAAAGGTATTCAAGTTGGAAGATTTGGACTGCGCAAACTGCGCGGCAAAAATGGAAAGTGCAATCGCCAAGATTGACGGCGTGACTTCTGCGACCGTGAGTTTTATGACGCAGCGGCTGACCATTGAGGCGGACGACGCGCGGTTTGACGACATTATGAAAGAGGTAGTTAAAACCTGCAAGAAAGTTGAACCCGATTGCAGAATTATACTTTAATCAGTAGGAGTAGGCATTATGAAAAAAGCGACAATGAGCCGGAAAGAACGGAGAAACCTTGTTCGCATACTTATCGCGCTCGGTCTGTTCGGTATGCTTTTCGCTGCCGATGCGGTCGTTGGGTTGGAGGGCGTGTTCGGTGGCAGTCGCGGCTGGCTGTTTCCGTTCGCGCTGTATTTGATTGTGTATTTTGTAATCGGGTACGACGTGCTGTGGAAGGCGATTCGCAACATATCGCATGGGCAGATATTCGATGAGAATTTTTTGATGTGCGTTGCCACGCTCGGTGCGTTCGCGCTCGGCATTTACCGTGGAATGGCGGGACTTGCGATTGAAGGCTTTGACGAGGCGTGCGCCGTTCTGCTGTTCTATCAGGTGGGCGAGTGGTTTCAGTCGTATGCCACGGGCAAGTCGCGCAAGTCAATTTCCGCGCTTATGGATATTCGTCCCGACTACGCGAATGTAAGGCGCGGCGATGGCGTTGAACAGGTCGATCCGAGCGAAGTTAAAGTCGGCGACATCATCGCCATCAATCCGGGCGAAAAAGTGCCGTTGGACGGCGTTGTCGTAAAAGGAGAGACGACGCTTGACACCAAGGCGTTGACGGGCGAGAGTTTGCCCCGTGATGTTGCGGCAGGCAGCGAGGTTATCAGCGGTTGCGTGAACCTAACGTCGCAGATTGAAGTGCGGGTGACAAAGGCGTTTTACGATTCCACCGTTTCAAAGATCCTTGACCTTGTTGAGAATGCCGCAAGCCAGAAGTCAAAGGCGGAAAACTTCATCACCACATTTGCAAAGTATTATACGCCTACGGTGGTTGCCGTGGCAGTGTTGCTTGCGGTCGTTCCTGGTGTGCTGACAGCGGACTGGTCAACATGGGTGTATCGTGCGTTGAGTTTCTTGGTCGTGTCCTGCCCGTGCGCGCTCGTCATTTCCATTCCGCTGTCGTTCTTTGCGGGAATCGGCGCGGCCTCACGGTACGGCATTCTGGTCAAAGGCTCGAACTATCTTGAGAAATTCAGCCGGGCAAATACGTTCGTCTTTGACAAGACGGGGACGCTCACGAAAGGCAACTTTGCCGTGACCAAGATTGCCCCCGAACGCGACCGGGACGAGATTCTGCGGCTCGCCGCCATTGCGGAGCAGGATTCAAACCACCCGATTGCGCGGTCGATTGTCGCCGCGTATGGCAAAGAAGCGGAGCGGGGCTACACGCTGACGAACGTTGCGGGCGCGGGCATTGTCGCGGAGCGCGGCGGCGACACCATCTGCTGCGGCAACGAAAAGCTGATGCGGGACAACGGCATTCCGTTCGTGCTGGCGGACGGGCTGGGCACGGTCGTCTACGTCGCGCGGAACGGGGCATATATCGGCTCGCTTCTGATTGCCGACGAGATAAAAGCGGAATCCCGGCAGGTCGTCGGCGCGCTCAATGCGATGGGCTGTAAGACCGTCATGCTCACCGGCGACAACGAGGCGATCGCACAGAGCGTCGCAAGTCAAATTGGACTTACGGGTTACAAAGCGTCGCTTTTGCCGCAGAACAAAGTTGAAGAAGTTGATGCTATGCTGCGAGCGAAAGGGCAGAAAGACGTGCTGTGCTTTGTGGGCGACGGCATCAACGACGCGCCCGTGCTTATGCGGTCGGACATCGGCATTGCGATGGGCGGCGTGGGGAGCGACGCGGCGATCGAGGCATCGGACATCGTGCTGATGCAGGACGACCTGCGCGGCATTCCGCTTGCCAAGCGCATCGCGCAGAAAACGATGCGCATTGTGGGGGAGAACATCTGGTTTTCGATTTCCGTCAAGCTCGCTATCCTTGCGCTGTCGGCGGTGGGCATAGCCAGCATGTGGATTGCCGTGTTCGGCGACGTGGGCGTGGCGGTGCTCGCGATACTCAATGCCATGCGCGTCAACACGCGGTACGCATGAGCGGCGAATGTGTTTTCCGCCCCCCGACGCTTGCGTCGGGGTATGTTGATTCCAAAATAGTATTGATTTTGCTTTCAAATAAGTAACATTTTGACTTAAAATGCTATTGATTTTAACATAAAATGTTACTTATTTGCTGTTGAAATCAATAGCATTTCATCTTCAACTAAGTAACATTTCAACTTGAAATACATACTGAAAAAAAATCGCAGAATTCTCCGAAAAAACACCGAACCCCCTTGAC
>CAMWTK010000047.1 GCA_947177175.1 uncultured Treponema sp. | reverse complement strand
TTTGCAGCTGGAACTGGTCTGTCCCGATGGTGCTCCGCATCAAGTTCTAAACAGCCCCCGCCCGCGCCATCCGGCGCAGGCAGGCCGAATCCCCCGCAAGCGCGGGGGATTTTTTATGTATGGGCTAGCAAAAATCCCCGTTTCGGAATACAATAGGCATTATGAATGACGCGTCACGTTCTCCGGCAGGGTCGCTCGACCCGCATACGCTGTTCTGCGAGACAACGTTCAAGATTGACTTTTTTGAGGTGGATTCCATGCGCATCGCGTGGCACGGCAACTATGTCAACTATTTTGAGCGCGCCCGCTGTGCGCTGCTCGAAAAAATCGGCTACACGTACACCGACATGGAAGCGAGCGGCTACCTATTTCCCGTCACCGATGTGCGCATAAAATATATCAAGCCGCTGCGCTTTGGCGACTCCTGCCGCGCACGGGCGGTGCTGGACGAATACGAGAACATGCTCCGCATCAACTTTGAGCTGTACAACGCGGCGACGGGCGAGCTGACCACCAAAGGCAGCGTCAGCCAGATGTGCGTCAGCATGGCGACGGGAGAAAGCCAGTTCGTCTGCCCCGCCGTTTTCACCGACAAAGTAGAAACGTTGATCCGCGCCGGTGGTTTTAAAGACTGATGAGACGATTGCTTGCCGCGCTCGCCCTGTGCCTGGGCGCATATCTTTCCGCACACGCCGACGTGTTCGATTTTCCGCTGACTGCCGCCACGCAGGATGATTTTGCCGCCGTCTGCGCGGTGCTTTCCGCACATGCCATTCAAAAAGGCGACTTCACGCAGACAAAGCACATCGCAAAACTGAACCGCAACCTCGTGTCGTCCGGCGCGTACCTTATTTCGCGGGACGACGGCATTGTCTGGCAGACAAAAAAGCCGTTCCCGTCCACGCTGACCGTAACGTCCGCCGCCGTCATGCAGACGACCGCAAGCGGAAAAAAGTCCGTCCTGATTGCGGGGAGCAATCCCACGTTCGAGTCGTTTTCTACCATTATCAGTTCCGTCTTTGTCGGTGGCGACCGGCTGAACGCGCAGCAGTTCGACATTTATTTCTCCCCGTCGGCAGACGGCTGGACGATTGCCCTCGTGCCGAAAGACGCTGCCGTCCGCGCGGTGGCGCAGCGGTTCGTGCTGTGCGGCACGGCGACGTTGCAGAGCGTGACCATGCACGAGCCGGGCGGCGATTTTGTGCGCTACGAGTTTGCAAACCAGTCGTTTCCTGCTACACTGACAGACGATGAAAAAGCCCTTTTTGCCGCGCAATAGCCTGACCCCCAAAACCTGGCTGTTCTGCCACGGCGCGCTGTTGCTCGCCCTGCTCCTGTCGTTCTTTTTTGCGCGCCCACCGCGCTTCAATACGAGCCTACTTGACATACTGCCACCGTCGCATTCGCTCAAAAGCGTGGGACAGGCAGATACCGCGCTTTCTGCCAACACGAGCCGGGCGGCAACGATACTGGCGTATGCGGAGGATTTTTCGGCGGCAAAAGCTGCGGCGGCATACCTGTACGAACACGCGCCGTATTTTGACGAGGCGACGCTGTACGTGGATGCCGCCGCCACCGAAGGGCTGACCGATTTTCTGTTCGCCAACCGGTTCAATCTGCTTGACGCGCAGACTGTCGCGCAGCTAGAAAACGGCGGCGCGGAATCGTTCGCGCAGGATGCATTGGCGCGTATCTACGGCGCGTTCAGCCTGACGGACAGTGCCCTGCTTGCCGACGACCCGTTCGACCTGACGGGCACGACGCTGTTGCGCTTCCTGCGAACGGCGCAGAACGGCGGCGCAATGGCGGTCAAAGACGGCGTGCTTGCCGCAGAACACGACGGCATGTGGTACGTCATGCTCCGTGGCTCGTTCAGTCCCGCCGCCCTTTCGCTCGCGGGAAAGCATTCCGCCGTCAAAGAACTGTACGCGCAGTGCCGCTCCCTCACCCAGACGACGGGCGTGCGCTTTGCGTTCAGCGGCGTACCGTTCCACAGTTACGAAAGCTCGTCGCAGGCGCAGCGGCAGGTTTCGGTCATTTCCACAATCGGTATTGTTCTGGTCGTCCTGCTGTTCCTGGCGATTTTCCGATCGCCCCTGCCTGCAATCGTTTCTGCCGCCGCCGTGGTGCTTTCGTGCGGAATCGGGCTTGCCGCCGTGCTGCTTTTTTTCCGGCAAATCCATATCCTCACGTTTGTGTTCGGGACGACTTTAATCGGCACGTGCGTTGACTATTCGATTCATTTTTTCGTGCATTGGAAAGGCAACGCGGCGGTGCGCGACGGCGCGGAAATCCGGCAGAAAATCCTGCGCGGCGTGGGCATCAGCTTTCTTTCCACCGAGATTTGTTTTGCCGCGCTGTTCCTGTCGCCGTTTCCGTTCTTGCAGCAGGTGGCGGCGTTCCTGTTCTTTGGGCTGTTGTGCGCGTTTTTGACCGTGACTTGCCTGTTTCCGTACCTGCCGCTTCCGCCTGCCGAAACGCGGACGATTCCCCTGCTGCGGACACGCCCCGCGCTTCATCTGAACGCGCTATTTTTGGCGGCATTCCGCGCCCTGCCGCTCGTGCTGGCAATGGGCGCAGTCGTGGTGCTGGCGCACAACCGCTCGTCCGTCAAAATCGACAACAACCTGCGCGATATGTACACGATGAGCGACCACCTCTTGGAAAGCGAAAAAATCACCGCGCAAGTGCTCGATTACGGCTCGGCCGGCTGGTATTTTCTGATAGAAGGCGAAACGCCGCAGGATGTGCTGCAAACCGAAGAGACATTTACGGCACTGCTTGCGCAGGCGCAGGCAGACGGCAAACTGCAAAGTTACCTCGCCACGAGCGATTTTGTGCCGTCGCGCGCGCGGCAGGAACGCAGTTACGCGGCGTGTGCGCAGTTGTTGCCGCTTGCCGCCGCGCAGTACGACGCGCTCGGTTTTTCCGACGACGGCGCAGAGGCGGCGGCGTTCTCCGCGGATTACGCAAGCCGTGCGCGGCAGTTCGTTTTGCCCGACCAGGCGGACATGCCCGCCATTCTGCAATCGGTGACCAAAAGCCTGTGGATCGGCGCGATTGACGGACGCTGGTATTCGTGCGTCCTGCCCTTGCATACGGACGACGAAGCCTTTTTCCGCGCGCTGGCGGCGAGCGTTCCCGGCGTGTATTTTGTGAACAAGACGGCGGACATCGGCGCGGAACTGAACGCGCTTACGGCAATGATGCTCAAACTGCTCGCGGCGGCGTTCGGCGTGGTGCTCGTACTGCTGTATTTTTGCTACCCGCCCAAAACAGTCGCCTGCATTACGGCAATCCCCGTCATCACCGTGCTTGTTACGTTTGCCGCGCTGTGCTTCAGCCGGATTCCGATCGGATTTTTCAGCGTGACCGGCGTGGTGCTCGTGTTCGGCTTAGGGCTTGATTACGTCATCTATGCAATTGAAGGCAAAAAAAGCGACGGCGCGCTCAACAGTCTGGCAATCCTCGTTTCGTTTGTGACGACGGCACTTTCGTTCGGCGCACTCGCGCTCATCAACTTTGCGCCCGTGCATACGATTGGGCTGACGGTGTTCGTCGGACTGACGACGGCATGCGTAAGCGCGTTTGCGATTGCCAAGTCCGCGTAATTCCGGCATACTGACGGTATGCACATTCTCTGCGTTTGCCTGAGCGCGACAATTCAGCGCACACTTGTATTCGATTCTTTTTCTCCCAATGCCGTAAACCGAACGCACACCTGGCGTGAGGATGCCAGCGGAAAGGCACTGAACGCGGCGCGCGTCTTAAATCAGCTCGCGCCGGGCTGTGCGCACGTGCTTTGCCCCGTCGGGCGCACGAATGCCGACCACTTCCTGCGCCTTGCCGCAAAAGACCCTGCCTTGCAGATAACCCCCGTGTACACCGACGGCGCGACGCGCGAATGCTGGACGCTGCTCGACCCAGCGCACCAGACGACGACCGAAGTCATTGCGGACGAATCCGCCGCCGGGGACTATGCGGACGCGGAACAGGCACTGCTCGCAGCGACAAAAGACCTCCTCGCCTCTGCCGATGCGCTGCTGTTTGCGGGAAGCCGCCCGCCGCAATGGTCGGAACAACTGTGCGCCCGTATCTGCGCGCTCGCCGCCAGTGCCGGTAAAATCGTCCTTGCCGACTTTCGCGGCGCGGAATTGTTGCAGACGCTCAATATCTGCACGCCGCATATCATCAAAATAAACGAAGCAGAGTTCTGCCAGACGTTCCACGGCGGACGCGCCCTTGCCGAATCCGCGCTGCACGAAGCCGTTGCCGCAAAAAGCGCGGCACTGAAAAATATCGTCGTCGTAACGCGCGGCAAAAACGACACGCTCGCCGCACAGGACGGCACGCCGTTCCGCTGCCCCGCAGAAGCCATTCCCGCCACCATAAACACCACCGCCTGCGGCGACTCGTTTGCCGCAGGCTTCCTGTACGACTACCTGCGCGGCGGCGACATACCATCTGCCCTGCAAACCGGCACACACTGCGCCGCGCTCAACGCGCAGAACATCGTCCCCGGCGCAATTGTCGCGCCGCAAAACTGAACGCGCACAAAAAAACCGGCGGATAATTCCGTCGGTTTTCTTTTTCCATGGAGACGATCGGACTCGAACCGACCACCCTTTGATTGCGAACCAAATGCTCTACCAGATGAGCTACGCCCCCAAGTAGGATTATATTACCGCAAAACACGGGGTTTAGTCAATCGTCTTTGCCGTTTTTGAGCGACAATTCTATCGTTTCAAGCAGGGCGGGAAGTTCGTAGATGTCCTTGATGCAATACGTCGTGCCGGGCAAGTCCGGCGTGTTCAGTTTTTTTCCGTCCGGGTCAACGAGTACCGCAATGCCGCCGAGCGCGGCCCAGCCGTCCGTGTAGCCTTCGGCATCGTCCAAAAAAATACTGTCCTGCACCGTACCGCCGCACAGTTCCAACGCCGTGCGGAACGCGCTTGCAGCGGGCTTGCCTTTCAGGTTGTTCATGCGGATGTCGCAGATAGAATCGAACAAATCGCGCACTTCCAGAAAGCGCAACACGCGGTCGGCATGCTCATACGGCGAATTGGTCAGGATTATCTTGCGCTGCGGCAGGCTCTCCAAAAGCGGGCGTAGAGCGGGAGTCTTGTACAGGCCGTCGCATTCGTTTTCGGGGTGCACGGACGCAAAATAGTCCTCAATGTCCGAAAAGCCGCCCGCCTCAACCAGCCAGTCGAGCGTCGTTCCGTACTTTTTTACGGCCTGCGAACGCTTGCGCGCGCCTTCCTCAAAATCGACGTGCCAGAAATCAGCGGCGTATTTTTTGATGCGATACGAAATATCCGCGCTCATGCGCGTGTCGGTGGGATAAATCGTCCTGTCCAAGTCAAAAATAAGATGTCGTATCATAGCGTGTACCTGTAATATGCGGGAAATTGCAAAATCCAATGATAATCGTCGCCGGTCATCTGCCGCCGTTCGATTTTTGTGCCGAGCATCAGCTGGTGCGGTCCTTTTTTCAGCACGATACGCGGAAACAGCGTGAGGCTGTCGCGGTCAAGCGAGCCGTTGCCGTCGTTGCGCACCGCAAAATACCACACCGCCGGCTGCACGGAAAGCCAGTCCGCCACGGGAACGGAAACGCGCACCGTCGTATAGAACGAATAATAGCCGCCGTCAAACGACTTTGCGCCTTCCATCGCCTCGTCCACCGTCACGCTTCCCCAGCGGAGCAGCGCATTGCACGTGAGGACATGGCAGTGCCGCAGTTCGTCCGGGCTGTCCTTGCTGCCGTACCGCTCCACATACTTGAACGTGGTATTGGTCGGCACGGGCGCGCCGTTGATGCAGTAGCCCGCCGTGAGCGCGAGCATGTTGTCGGGCTTGTACTGCGCGAACACCGCGCCCGTCAGGTCGCGGGCAGAAAACGACGACGAGCCGTCATAGCTGTTTTTTACGGTGAGCGAAACGCCCGCCTCAAGCGGAATGCCGTAGCCGTTCAGATTGACCTGCGCCGCGCTCCCCGCCTGCAAATCGTCGGAGAACGCATAGGCGGTCGTCCCCGCCGTCAGACCCGCCCCAAACGAAACCAAATCGCCCCGGTACTGCACGGCAATGCCGTCCTTGACCCACCGCGCCCCCGCAGAAACAATGTCCAGCTGCGAAAGGTACGAGCCGGGCAGATACAGCGGCATACCATGACCGAGCCACAGCCGCACCCGCTTGCAGAACGGCAGGTTCCAGCCCAGATAGACTTTTTCCCAGCTCGCGGACACGCCCACTTCTTTGTACGTGTCCGCGCCGTCCGCCGTCGTCTTGACCGGGATTTTCAGCTTGACCTGCGCGCCCAGCACAAAATCGGGGAACGTAACCACGTTGTTACACACGATGTTGTTCCCCAAAAACGAAGCGTCGTCCGCCGTCACGTCATGCTGAAAAATGCCCGTGCCGCTTCCCACGCGCACATACGCGCGGTACGACTGGGCGGCGCAGAACGAAGAAAAAAATACGGCGCACAATACGAGCGCACTTGTCCGGCAGGAAAACATATCCTATTGTACAGAAAAACGGCGGCTGTTACTAGCGATTATGCGATTTTCTGTCCAGCCAGACGGCAAGCGTCTTTCGCGCGCTGTCAAACGCAAGCGGCAGCTCCGCCAGTTCCTGCTCGTTGCGGACAAAACGGTACTCAAACGCCGTCACCTCGCCCGCCTGCGCCCGCAGCTCCGCGCCCGCAGGCAGTTCCGCCGCAAAGAACAGGTCGCACGTCTTGTAGACAATATCCTTGTACGCATACGTGTTGGGAAAACTGCACAGGTAGCGCAGGTTGCCCGGCCGCACGCCCGTCTCTTCCGCGCACTCACGGAACGCCGCCTCCTCCGCGCTCTCGTCGGGATCGACAAACCCGCCGGGAAACGCCAAAAACCCTTTGCGCGGCTCTTTTCCCCGCCGCTCAAACAGCACCCGCCCGTCCGCGTCGCAGATAACCAAGCCCACCGCCGTCGCCACATTATTGTACAGCTCAAACCCGCAGTCCGCGCACACCCACGCGCGCATACTGACATTCCGCACCCGCTCCCCGCCGCACTGCGGACAAAACCGAAAATCGTTCTGCATCATCTTCCGTCAGTATAGCACGTCCGCCCCAAACACGCAAACGCCGCGCATCGGGCGGCAAAAGTGTGCTATACTGTCTCCGCATGAAAAAAACGTTTGCCACCGCCGCAATCCGATTTTCTTGCCGGGCAATGCGAAAGCGTGGCGGACACGGCGGCACGGTAAAAGGAGACGGAAATGGAACTGAAAACTGATCGGCTGCTCTTGCGACCGTGGCGAGAATCGGACGCGGAAAGCCTGTACGAATATGCACGGAATCCTGCGGTAGGACCTGCGGCGGGGTGGCCGCCTCATACGAACGTCGCCGACAGCCGTCGCGTCATCCGGGAAGTGCTGTCCGCGGATGAGACGTATGCAGTCTGCCTCAAGTCGGACGAAATCGCAATCGGCAGCATCGGCCTTATGATCGGGAACGCCGCAAACAGCCCCCTGCCTGCCACAGAAGCCGAACTCGGCTATTGGATTGGCGTTCCGTTCTGGGGACGCGCCCTGATTCCCGAAGCGGCGCATGAACTGCTCCGCCACAGCTTCTGCGACCTGCGCCTCCAAAAAATCTGGTGCGGCCATTTCGACGGCAACAACAGGTCACGCCGGGTAATTGAAAAATGTGGCTTCACGTATCATCATACAGACAGCAACTTCGTCTGCAAGCTGACGGGCGACATCCGCATGGAGCACCTGTTCAGCCTTTCGCGCGAGGACTGGCTACACCAATGAAGCATAATTACTCGTGTATTACTCCCTTTTGGTTATGAGATACTTTCCCCAAAAGCGAAAGACTTTTTTCTATTTTCAACAAAACGATTCTGCATGAGGGAAAAGCGAATTGTTATATGCCGAATTCGCTTCTGCACGTCAACCGCGGTTTCTATTCGTTCTCCGCGTCTGCGTGTGCCTTGCCGGTCAGGTGGTGGACATCGATCCTGATGACGGCCGTTTTTTGGAGCATGGGCGCGGGGATGTCGTCCGGGCCGTCGTAGCCGTATTTTTTGAGGATGCGCAGCAGGGCTTCTTTTTTTTCGTCTGTGTCCGTGACGATGGCAGCCGTTCCGCTTCCGCAGACGCTGCCGTAAAAGTTCGTCCAGTCGCAGGGACGCTCGCCCGGACCGACGCGCGAAAAAGAGACCGCGCAGAACGAGACGGCCGCGCATGCGTTCAGGCAGTCGATTTTCTTGCCGGTCGTCGCGCCGTGTATGAAGAGCTGCACGTGATGGTCGCCGTCTGTCCGCCAGCCAAAGTTGACGGGCACGGTGTAGGGAACGCCGTCGTCTATCAGCGAGAGCGTCAGAAATGCCGCCTGGTCCAGTATCTGGCAGATGCGGGCGAAGTCCGTGATTTCCCTGTCTTTCCTGCGCATGACGACAGCATAGCACAGTGCGCAAAACAATGCTAGCCGTCCCGCGGTCATTGAGGAAATCTGCGCTTTGCGGTATACTGCGCTCACGAGGATAACAATGGAAAAATTGCGTATTTTGCTCGCCAAGGGCAGAATTTATGAATCGGTCTATAAACTTTTGGGCGACGTGGGGATTTCTATCAACTTGCCTGACCGCACGTATTTTCCCGTCACCAATCAGAAGGACTTGGCGTTTCAGGTGGTCAAGCCGCAGATTACCAGTTGGCTGCTCGCAAACGGCAAGGCGGACGTGGGCTTTTCGGGCAAGGACTGGGTGTACGAAAACGGCGTGGAAGACGACGTGGAAGAAATCATGGACTTGGGCTTTGATGCCGTGCGCATTGTGGCGGCGGTTCCCGAAAGCGTCGATTATGACGCGCTGATAAAAAAGCCCGTCACGATTGCGACGGAATACCAGCGGCTGAGCAGGCAGTGGGTGGATGTCAAAGGGCTTGACGGCACGATTTTCCGCACCTGGGGAACGAGCGAGGGGTTCGTGCAGGACAGCCCGGACGCGCTCGCGCAGATTCTGGTTGACAACACGTCCACCGGATCGTCGCTCCGGGCGAACAATCTGAAAATCGTGGACACGATTATGGAGTCGTCCACGCGGATGTATGCGTCAAAACGCGCGCTTGCGGACGACGGGAAAAAACAGAAAATCAAGGAGCTGAAAATGCTTTTTGAGGCGGTGCTGAGCGCGCGCGGCCGGGTCATGCTTGAGATGAACGTGGCGAAGGGCAAATTCGACACGCTGGTAAAGAGCCTGCCGGCAATGCGCAGTCCCACGGTCAGCCCGCTGTTCGGCGACGACGGCTACGCGGTCAAGATTGCCGTGCAGAAATGCGACGTGCCCACGCTGCTGCCGCAGTTGCAGAAACTCGGCGCGACCGACATCGTGGAATACGAGCTGCGCAAAGTTTTGTAGCAAGGAGAATGCAATGACAGCACGGACGGCGACTATCGAACGGAATACGGCGGAGACGCAGATTTCGCTTTCGCTCAACCTTGACGGCACGGGCATCTGCGACGTGAAGAATCCTATCGGCTTTTTTGACCATTTGCTGCGTTCGTTCTGCAAGCACGGTTTGTTCGACCTGACGGGGCGCATTGCGGGCGACCTGCACGTGGATCAGCATCATACGATTGAAGATACGGGCATCGTGCTCGGCGCTTGTTTTGCGGCGGCGTTGGGCGACTGCGCGGGCATTTACCGCAGCGGCAGTTTTCTCTATCCCATGGACGAATCGCTGTTGCGCGCCGCCGTCGATTTTGGCGGGCGGCCGTTTTTGGTCTGCAATGCGGCGCTTTCGGGCATTCCGCTCGTGTCCGTGCAGGACGGCGGCGAGGAGGGCAGTTTTCAGACGGACTGCTTTGACGATTTTTGGAACGGTTTTGTGCAGGCGGCAAAGTGCAATCTGCATTTGGACACGTTGCGCGGCAGGAGCGACCACCACAAAATGGAAGGGCTGTTCAAGGCGGCGGCACGTGCCATTCGCGCCGCAACGGAAATCGACCCGCGCCGGGGCGGTCAGATTCCCAGCACCAAGGGCGTAATCGTGTAGGCGCAGGGCGCGAAAATATCCAAAAATTTTCCTTGTAAGACTGGCAATTTAGGTGTATTCTATAGGTACTACTCTTATCAAGGAGACCTTATGTCCAGAAAGAAACAATCGATGGATGGCAATCAGGCTGCCGCTCACGTAGCGTATGCGTTTACGGAAGTCGCGGGCATCTATCCTATCACCCCGTCATCACCCATGGCGGATAACGTTGACCAATGGTCTGCTGCCGGTCAGAAAAACATCTTTGGCACGAAGGTGAAAGTCATTGAAATGGAATCGGAAGCAGGTGCGGCGGGAACGGTGCACGGTTCGCTTGCGAGCGGTGCGCTCACCACGACCTTTACGGCTTCGCAGGGCTTGCTCCTGATGATTCCGAACATGTTCAAGATTGCCGCGGAGCAGCTGCCCACGGTGTTCCATGTGTCTGCCCGTACCGTTGCCACGCAGTCCCTGAATATTTTTGGCGACCACTCGGACGTGTATGCGTGCCGCCAGACGGGTTTTGCCATGTTTGCGGAAAGCAACCCGCAGGAAATCATGGATTTGGCTCCCGTCGCGCACCTTTCTGCCATTGAGGGCAAAGTGCCGTTCATCAATTTCTTTGACGGTTTCCGCACCTCGCACGAAATTCAGAAAATCGAAGTATGGGATTATGCCGACCTCAAGGACATGGTGAACATGGACGCGGTAAAGTCGTTCCGCGACCACGCGCTCAACCCGGAGCATCCGGCAATGCGCGGCTCACACGAGAACGGCGACGTGTTCTTCCAGCACCGCGAGGCCTGCAACGCGACCTATGACGCGCTACCCGCCGTCGTGGAAAAATACATTGACAAAGTGAACAAGAAGCTCGGCACGAATTACGGGCTGTTCGACTATTACGGCGCAAAAGATGCCGATCGCGTCATCGTGGCGATGGGGTCAATTTGTGACGTTGCGGAAGAAGTCATCGATTATCTTACCAAAAAAGGCGAGAAAGTCGGCCTGGTCAAAGTGCATTTGTATCGTCCGTGGCTGCCCAAGAAATTCTTGGAGAAACTGCCCAAGACGGCAAAGAAAATCGCCGTGCTTGACCGCACGAAAGAGCCGGGGTCTTTGGGCGAGCCGCTGTACCTTGACGTTGCGACGACCTTGCGCGAAGCCGGCATGAACGACGTGATTCTGACGGGCGGACGCTACGGTCTTGGCTCAAAAGACACCCCGCCGTCAAGCGTTTTTGCCGTGTACAAGGAGCTGGAAAAGGGCGATCCCAAGCCGCGCTTTACGATCGGCATTACGGACGACGTTACCCACCTGTCCCTGCCGGAAGTGCGCCCCGCCCCGATTACGTCTGCGGAAGGCACGATTGAGTGCAAATTCTGGGGCATTGGCGGTGACGGTACGGTCGGCGCGAACAAGGATTCCACCAAAATCATCGGCGACCACACCGACAAATACATTCAGGCGTATTTCCAGTACGACTCAAAGAAGACGGGCGGCATTACGATCAGCCACTTGCGCTTTGGCGACAAGCCGATTAAGAGTCCATATTATATCAATCAGGCGGACTTGGTGGCGTGCCACAATCAGTCGTACATCATCAAGGGCTACAAGATGGTGCAGGATGTCAAGCCGAACGGCACGTTCCTTATCAACTGCCAGTGGACGGACGAGGAGCTGGACAAGCACCTGCCCGCGGCATCCAAAAAGTACATTGCGGACAACAATGTTACCGTGTATACGGTGGACGCGGTGGACATTGCGACAAAAATCGGTCTGGGCAAGCGCACTTCTACGGTGTTGCAGTCGGCGTTCTTTACGCTGGCAAAAGTGCTCCCGCCGGAAGAAGCAATCAAATATATGAAAGAAAAGGTCGTTGCCAAGTTCAGCAAGAAAGGTCAGGACATCGTTGACATGAACTGCAAGGCAATTGACGAAGGCGCGGGCGCGTTGCACAAGGTGGCTATTCCCGAAAGCTGGAAGAATCCGCCGGCAGACGCGAAAAAGCCCGCGCTCAAGGGCGAAAAGGCGACCGTGGAAATGGTCGAAAAGCTGATGAATCCGATCGCGCTGATGGACGGCGACAGCCTGCCGGTCTCCGCGTTCACGGACATTGCCGACGGTCAGTTCCCGCTGGGCGCGTCACAGTACGAAAAACGCGGCACGGCGGTCAACATTCCGCTGTGGGATGAGAACAAATGTATTCAGTGCAACAACTGTGCGTTCGTCTGTTCCCATGCGACGATTCGTCCGTACCTGCTGACCGATGCCGAAGCGGCGGAAGTGGAGAAGAACGGCGGAAAAGCAGTCGATTTGAAGCCCAAGGCAGGAAAGTACAAGTTTACGATTTCTGTCTCCCCGCTTGACTGCATGGGTTGCGGCGAATGCGTTACGGTTTGTCCGGTGCAGGCGCTGTCAATGGTTCCGCAGGAAACGCGCCTGGCAGAACAGGCGGCATGGAATTATCTGGTGGAGCATGTCTCCAAGAAAGAGGATTCCGGCTTTGGCGACAACACCGTCAAAGGCAGCCAGTTCAACCAGCCGCTGCTGGAATTCTCCGGCTCATGTGCGGGCTGTGCGGAGACGTCGTATGCGCGCCTGATTACGCAGCTCTACGGCGAGCACATGTACATTTCCAACGCGACAGGCTGTTCCTCAATTTGGGGCGGACCGGCGGCGACTTCTCCGTATGTGGTCAACAAGAATTCAAAGAAAGGCCCGGCGTGGGCAAACTCATTGTTCGAGGACAATGCCGAGCACGGCTTGGGTATGTACTCCGGCCAGAAATTCATCCGCGACAACTTGATTGAGCAGATTCAGGAAATCGTGGACGGTGACAAGGCGAGTGCCGACCTGAAAGCGGCGTTTGCCAAGTTCGTCGAGACGAAAAACGACACGCTGGCAAATGCTCCGGCAACGGACGCGCTCGTCGCCGAGCTTGAGAAAGTGAAGTGCGACTGCGTAAAGCCGATTTTGGAGAAGAAAGCGTACTTGTCCAAGAAATCCGTGTGGATTTTTGGCGGCGACGGCTGGGCATACGACATCGGCTTTGGTGGTTTGGATCACGTGCTCGCTTCCGGCGAGAACGTCAACGTCATGGTGTTCGATACTGAAATGTACTCGAACACGGGCGGACAGGCATCCAAGGCTTCCAACATCGGCGAAGTCTGTCAGTTTGCGGCTGCCGGCAAGGAAATGGGCAAGAAGTCTTTGGCAGAAATCGCGATGACGTATGGCTATGTCTACGTGGCGCAGATTGCCTTGGGCGCAAACCCGGCGCAGGCTCTGAAAGTCATTCAGGAGGCGGAGGCATACAATGGTCCGTCGCTGATTATTGGCTATGCTCCGTGTGAATTGCACGGCGTAAAGGGCGGCATGAACCACTGCCAAGACGAAATGAAGGCGGCGGTCAAGGCTGGCTACTGGAATCTGTTCAGCTTCAACCCGGCGCTCAAAGCAGAGGGCAAGAATCCGTTCACGCTGACTTCAAAAGAAGGCGACGGTTCTTATCAGGCGTTCTTGAACAACGAGACGCGCTACTCCGCGCTGACCCGCAAGTTCCCCGATCGGGCAAAAGTCTTGTTCGACAGGAACGAGCAGGCGGCAAAGGCTCGGTTTGAACACTTGCAGAAACTGGTTGACCTGTACAAATAAGGTATTCTGACGAATGCGATGCGCCGTCCGGCTTGCCGGGCGGCGTTTTTTATGCGCAATATTGCTACGGGCGGGGAATTGTGGTAGTATCGTCGGTATGAGAATGCCGTTTGTCCTGCTTTTTTCTGCGTTGCTTTTTCCGTTGGTTGCCCGGCCGAACGTGCGTCCGGATTCGTACTATCGTTTGTGGGGTTCGGTGACCTTGCGCTCACAGGCAGATTTTTCGGCAGAATCGGTGCAGTTCGTCACGCTGAATCACGAGGGCGGCTTGCCGGTCAAAGTGCTGGCGGCAGGAGCAGATGCCACGCACGACGGCGCGGACGGCACCTGGTTTTTGGTGATGACGACCAGCTGGACCTGGGCGCAGGACGAGACGCGCGTGCCGCAGTACGGCAAATTTTGGGTGTTCCTGCGGGACGACGACCGCATTCAAGCGGTCAGGTAAATCGTTTGCGCGTTATCTGCGCGCATCTTTCCGCGTTTTGTACCGGGCAATTCCTTTGCAGAAATAAAAAAATACGAGACTGCCGACGACTGCGCCTATGGTGTCTGCGCACCAGTCGAACACGGATGATTCCCTTCCAGGGGTAAAGCTTTGGTGGATTTCGTCGGTAATGCCCCATACGGACACGATAATTATGGGCAATGCAATCCGCCACGGCGCGGGCAATTTTGTTCCCACGGCGAACGCGACCCAGAACGCCAGCCCTGCGTAGCAGATGCAGTGCACCAGTTTGTCCGCGTTCCAAAAGGTCGGCATCTGTTCGATTGTCTCTTGTGAAGAAAGATACCAGCTGCATCCAAAAATGCAGAGTGCGGGCAGCCAGCGCAGGATTGTTTTCAGGCACTTCATGCGATGAAGTATAGCATGGCGGGCGCGAAAAAACAACAGCCCCGCTGTCTTGCGGGGCTGTTGTCCGTCATAGTGTACTACGCTTATTTGCCTTGCGCTTCCTTGGGGAAGAACTCGGTCGTGTAGTAGGCATCTTTCAGAATCTGCTTCATGTCCTCAATCAGCGGGACGCGCGGGTTGACCGGTGAGCACTGATCTTCGTAGGCGAGGAACGCCAGCTTTTCCAGCGAGGCAAGGTATTCTTTTTCGTCAAGCCCCTGGCTCTGGAAGTTCATCTGAATGCCGACGCGCATTGCCAGCTCGCCGCATGCCTTTGCGTAGGATTCCACGCCCTCTTCGGTCGTCTTTGCGGGCAAACCGAGCATACGGGCAAGCTCCGCGTAGCGTTCCGCGGCCTTGTAGTAGTTGTACTTTGGCCAGGTGCTCAGCTTGTCCGGCTGCGTTCCGTTGTAGCGGATCGTGAACGGCAGCAGGATTGCGTTCGCGCGCCCGTGCGGCACGTGGAATTCGCCGCCGATTTTGTGCGCCATGGAGTGGTTCATACCGAGGAACGCATTTGCGAACGCCATGCCGGCCAGGCAGGATGCGTTGTGCATCTTTTCCTTTGCCTCATAGTCTTCCGCGCCGTTGTTGTAGCTGCGCTCAAGGTACTGGAACACCATTTTAATCGACTGAATGCACAGGCCGTCGGTAAAGTCATTCGCCATGGTAGAGACGTATGCCTCGGTCGCGTGGGTCAGCACGTCCATGCCGGTGTCCGCGACAATCTTTTTGGGCAGGCTCAGCGTGAACGTCGGGTCGATGATTGCGATAGTCGGCGTGAGCGCGTAGTCAGCCAGCGGATATTTCTTGTGCTCTTCCTTGTCGGTGATGACCGCGAACGGCGTGACCTCAGAACCGGTGCCGGACGTAGTGGGAACACAGACGAGGCTCGCCTTTTTTCCCAGCTGCGGATAGCGGAACGCGCGCTTGCGGATGTCCATGAATTTCTGCTTGAGGTCGTTGAAATCGACTTCGGGATTCTCATAGAACAGCCACATGCCTTTTGCCGCGTCCATGGAAGAGCCGCCGCCGAGCGCGATGATCGTGTCGGGGGCGAACGTGCGCATCAGCTCCACGCCCTTGCGGATCGTCTGAATTGACGGATCCGGCTCAACGTCGCAGAACAATTGGTACTGCACCGGCTCCGCGCGCAGCTTGAGCTGGTCGGTAATCTTGTCAACAAAGCCCAGATCGACCATGGAGCGGTCGGTGACGATAATCGCCTTGTGCATTCTCGGCATCTGGTGCAAATATTCGATAGAATCGCGCTCAAAGTAAATCTTTGACGGTAACTTAAACCACTGCATATTGTTGCGTCTCCTTCCCAATTTCTTCACGTTCAAAAGATTCACTGCGCTCACGTTGTCGTCGGTCGAGTTGTGTCCGTAAGAACCGCAGCCGAGCGTGAGGGACGGAATGAATGAGTTGTACACGTTTCCGATGCCGCCGAACGTTGAGGGGCTGTTCCAGATGACGCGGATTGCCGGAACGATGTCGCCGAATTTTTCCGCCAGTGCTTTGTCGCTCGTATGGATTGCCGCAGAATGTCCCAGTCCGCCGAATTCGAGGAACTGCTTTGCCTTTTTCATGCCGTCGTCGGTGCTGCTCGCCTTGAGTACGGCAAGGACGGGAGACAGTTTTTCGCGGGTGAGCGGCTCGTTCACGCCCACTTCCTTGCATTCGGCAAGGATAATGCTCGTGCGCGCGGGAATGTCAAATCCGGCGTTCTTCGCGAGGACGACCGGATTCATGCCCGGAACGACCGCGTTCAGCTTTGCGACGGTCGGGTCGCCGTCCACGCCGAACATGTATTTTTCGAGCATCTTCTTTTCTTTTTCGTTACAGAGGTAGGCACGGTATTCTTTGAATGTCTTGATTGCCTCGTTGTAGATTTCTTTGTCGATGATTGCGCCCTGCTCGGAAGCACAGATCATGCCGTTGTCGAACGCCTTTGACATAACGATGTCGTTGATTGCCTGCTTGAGGTTACAGGTTTTTTCGACGTATGCGGGAACGTTGCCCGCGCCCACGCCAAGGGCCGGCTTGCCGCAGGAATATGCCGCGCGCACCATTGCGTTTCCGCCCGTCGCCAGAATGGTGGCAACGCTGTCGTGCTTCATCAGGAGGTCAGTCTTCTCCAAAGACGGCTCCTCAATCCACTGAATGCAGTTTTCGGGCGCGCCCGCCGCGACTGCCGCGTCGTACACGACTTTTGCCGCCGCAATGGAACATTTAATCGCGCTCGGGTGAAACGAGAAGATAATCGGATTGCGGGTTTTCAGGCAGATGAGCGACTTGAAAATCGCCGTGGAAGTGGGGTTGGTGACCGGGGTCAGACCCGCTACCACGCCGACCGGCTCGGCAATCTTGACGATTCCCGTCACGTCATCGTCCTCAACCACGCCGACCGTCTTGAGGTGGCGCATATTGTTCACGACATATTCACAGGCAAAAAGGTTTTTGGTCGCCTTGTCCTCAAGAACGCCGCGTTTTGTCTCCTCAACGGCAAGCTTTGCCAGCGAGCCGTGCTGGTCAAGGGCCGCAATGCTCGCCTTTGCCACGATGTAGTCGATTTTTTCCTGATCGTAACTGGCATACGCTTCCAGCGCCTTCTGTGCCTTTGCCGCCAATTCATTGATTTCTTTTTGGGGTTCAGTCAATGCTTCACTCATCAAAAATGCTCCTGTCTTGGGATATACTAGTACAGAGTATAACGATTTTTCCGTTTAAAGTCTGTATGTTTGCGAGGAAATTCAGTTTTTTCTTTGGGGGTGCGGTCGCACACGCCGCCTGCGCAAGTGGAAACGTATGTACTCGTCAGTGGATACGTATGTACTGACCAGCGGAAACGTATCCACTAGGGTAGTAGAAACGTATGCACTTGGCAGCGGATACGTATGTACTGAGCAGTGGAAACGTTTCCACTTAAGCGGCAGAAATACCGCCACTCATTTTATCTATCCCCGCTTTTTCGTTGACGAAAACCGCAGAATGGTAATATAATATT
>CAMWTK010000046.1 GCA_947177175.1 uncultured Treponema sp. | reverse complement strand
GATGAGCAGGAACACGGCACAGGAAGCGATTATCCTCTCCACGCGCCTGACGGGCAGCGGAAACGAGCGGAAACTACTCCGCAAAAATTAACAAGCTACCGTCTGAGGCTTCGGACGCGCTCACCGCAACTGACAAACTGCCGTCCGAGACCTCCGATACCCTCATCGCAAACGACAAAATACTTTTCGAGGTCTCCGACGCGCCCACAGCAACCGACAAGCTCGAATTTGGCGCAACAAATACCGTCACGGCACGCAAGCAGTACAAATTTGGTGTGCAAGAAACGAGTCTACGCGAGTTTTGTGTGCAAGCCCTTGGCTTGCTACCAATTCGTGTCCAATATGGCAGACCGCGCTCGCGCCGTTCTTCGGCGGGGGTGGCGTATACGACGCGTTCGTCAGGCACATGGCGCGACCGGCGGACTATCTCATCTATAGACCGCCACGTCCTGAACGCATACTGGCAACTGGAAAAAGGGCTTGCGGACGGCGCGTGTCAAGGCGCGAAGCGGGAACTGTATGACGAGTATCGCGTCTTTTTCTTCAGGGCATACGAGACCGTGTTCGGAACGGACGAGCGGAAGAACGATCTTGAGACGGTCAGGAACATGAAGATTCTGGACAACGCGCTTTTTGAGTATGACAAGGCGCAGGGGAAAAAATAAGGTCAGGCGGTCATGTACCGAGCGCACAAAAACCGCCCGCGTCGTGCGGGCGGTCCGTTCTTTGCGTCGTGCTGATTTCCGCCGGCTACAGTTCCGGCAGCGTCACGCCAACGGCGGCAAGCGAATCCTCGTTGACGGCGAGGTCGCACCGCTCAAGGTACTCAATCGGCATGTCGGCGGGAGACGCGCCGTCGCGCAGGATCTGCACTGCCTGTGCGGCAGTCTGCTTGCCCAGTTCATAGTAGTTGATGCCGTAGGTCACCATGCCGCCGCTCTGCACCATGCCGTTCTCGCCCACCACCGTGGGAATCCTGTGCTCGTTCGCCACCTGCGCCACGAGCGGCATTCCGGCGGCGAGCATGTTGTCGGTAGGAATATAAATCGCGTCCACCTTGCCCACAAGGCTCTGCGTCACCTGCTGGATTTCATTGCTGTTGGAGACCGAGCCTTCCACGTAGCGCAGCCCCGCTTTGTCGCACGCCTCTTTTGCCAGCTGAATCTGGAACACGCTGTTCTGCTCGCTCGAACAGTACATCAGCCCCACCGTCCGCGCGTCCGGCAGAATCGTCTTGAGCAGGTCAATCTGCGCGGCAACCGGGGTCAGGTCGCTCGTGCCCGTCACGTTCTTGCCCGGCCGCTCGTTCGTCTCCACGAGGTTCGCCGTGGCGGGGTCAGTAACCGCCGTAATCAGAATCGGAATGTCGTCGGTGAGCTGCGCCACTGCCTGCGCCGCCGGGGTCGCAATCGCCAGAATCAGGTCGTCCTTGTCGTTCACGAATTTGTTGGCAATCGTCACGCAGTTCGCCTGTTCGCCCTGCGCGTTCTGATAGTCGATGATAATGCTCTCGCCGTCCTTGTAGCCCGCTTCCGCCAGCCCGTCGATAAAGCCCTTGCATGCCGCGTCAAGTGCCGGATGCTCCACCAGCTGGATAATGCCGACCGTGAGCGCACCGCCCGCCGCCTTTTTCTGACAGCCCGCCGCAAAAAGCACGACGGCCGCCGCCAAAACAATGCCCGTAATCTTCTTCATACTGTCCTCTTCTATTGTAATGAAAGATAATTCCATTGTACCAAAAGACCGGCGCAAGTCAAGGCTTTAGGCACGGGGCTTTAAAACGAAAAAAGGCTGACCACGAAAATCAGCCTCTTTACAACGCCGGACGATTAGTTCGCCTTGGGCGCGCCCGCGTTTGCCGGCGTTACGTTGATTTTCTTGGTGACGAATCCGCTGCGCAGACAGCGCGTGCACACGTTAATCGTCGCCGTCGTGCCGCCGACTTCGGTCTTCACTTTCAGAAGATTCGGCCGCCACGTGCGGCGCGTATGATTGTATGACTTGCTGACCTTGTTTCCGCTCATCGTCCCTTTTCCGCAGACATCACAACTTCTTGACATATCGCTACCTACCTTAAAAAATGCTTCGTGAGTTTCTCTATTTTATTGAAAGCCCCGCCGCGTGTCAAGTGGCGGTATCTAATTCCAGCCAGTCGTATGCGGGCGCGACGCTGCCGCCGGAACGAACGATTGCGCGCAGGCGCGGAAAGCGCGGCACTATGCCGTCAATATACGCCTGAATTTCCGTGTGCAGCATATCGTGGTTGACGTGCGTGAGCCAGGTATGCCGCGCGCCGATCTCGTCCGCCGCCGCAAGCGCCTGCGCAAAGCTGAAATGCGTGGAATGCGGCCGCTCGCGCAGTCCGTCTATCACCAGATGGTCGGGCGCGCGGGCGTTCCGGGCAATGAGCGCGAACGATGCGGCAGGAATCTCGCTGCAATCGGTCAGGTAGGCGATGTGGTGCTCCCTCCCCCGCTCCCTACAGGAAAAAAGCCAGCCCGTCGTGTCCGTATGTCCGTGCCGCAGCGGGACGGGAATCACGCGCACGCCGCCCAACGTGAACGGCTCTGTCCCGCAGTCGCGGAAGTCGAGCTTTGCCACGCCGCCGCCCTCTTTGTGGACGGCAAAAAGATAGGCAAAGCGGAAGCGGATGTCGTCCAGCGTCTGCGCGTTCGCGTAAATCGGCAGACCGCTGCCCGCCGTCTCAGGGTAGGCGCGCGCGTCATAGCGGCACGGCTTGGTATGGCTGAAAACGCGCAGGTCGTCCAGCCCGTGCAGGTGGTCGGCATGGCTGTGCGTGAGCAGCACCGCGTCCAGCCGCGTAATGCCGGCGCGCAATGCCTGCAAGCGGAATTCAGGTCCCACGTCCACTGCCACCGCCGTCGTGCCGTGCGTAAGATACGCGCCGCAGCGCAGCCGGTTGTCGCGCGGGTCGGCGGACGTGCAGACCTTGCACCCGCACCCGATGACCGGCACACCGTGGCTCGTTCCTGTTCCCGTCAACGTGAGTTTCATCAAGACACTATAGCACAAAACGTCGTTCCGTGGTAGACTGAAGCCATGAAATACCTTGCACAGATTGTTTTGGCAGCCGCACTGCTCGCGCTCGCCGCCTGTACCACGAACACGGTGATTCCCGACGATGCCTCGGCAAAAGAACTGATTCAACGCGGACAGGAAGCGTATGAAAAGAACCGCAACAAGGAGGCGCTCGCCTACTTTACCGCCGTCGTTGACCGTTACGGCAGCGACCCCGCGCTTTATATCGAAGCCCGCTACGAAATCGCGCACTTATACATGAAGCGAAAGAACTACGAGGCTGCTGCGCCCGTGCTCCAGGAAATCATCGAGCTGTACGCGAACTACCCGATCGGCACGTTCCCCGCCTCCTACCAGAAACTGGCGCAGCTTGAGCTGGCGAAAATCCCCGAGGACAAACTCGCCGCAATCAACGCCAAGAACCTGGCGCAAGCCGAACAGAAAGAACAGATGGAAGCCGCCGAAATTGAAGCCTTGATGCGGCAAGCGCAGGAAGCGGAAGCCGCACTGCAAGCCGCCGAGTCCGCCGACGGCGAATAAGCAGGAATCGCATAAAAAAGCCCGCCAAAAAACGGCGGGCTTTTTTATGCAGGCTACTTTGCGTCGCGTTTCTTGTCGTCGGGCACGATAATCGTGTCGATGACGATGCCCTTCGTGCGCGCGCCGTCCAAAACACGCTCTTTGGTATACTGCCCGCTCGCGCGTGGGCGGGGGTGCGGCTCAGCGTCGCCAATCAGAACGATTTTCTTCTCCGCGTCCGGCCGCCACTCGTACCATTCAATGGAAGCCGCGAGCGCCTCGTACACCGCTTCGGGAACGTCGCCGCCCTCGTTGCCCCGCACGGCGAACGCGCTCAGATTCCGGGCAAATTCGTCAAGGTCGCGGGTAAAGTAGAACCACTGCACCGGCAGCCCCCGGTAATCGAACGAATCGCCGTAGTCGCGGTACAGCAACAGCCCGATCCGCCAGTCGTCGTACTCGCCGAGCGACTGCTCCAGCTGCGGAATCCATTCGTCGCGCAGTTTCTGAATGTCGTCCTTCATGCTGCCCGTCGCGTCAATGGCGAACACCACGTCAACCATCTTGGACTCGACGCGCGCAAGCGAATCGGTCACGTCGTCCACCAGCGTTTCCGGGCCGCGCGACCAGACCATCTGCCCGCCCGTCAGCCACGCGATGTCGGCAAAGGTAACCGCCGCCGCAGGATTGTAATCGTCGCTCAGCACGGGCGGCTGCTTGCCCGCAACCAGATCGAACATGAACGGATTGTCATGATACTCGCCGCCGTCGTAGTCCGCATATTTCTGGGAGAACGCGCGGATATTGATGAACGTGCCGCGGTCAATATGCACCGTGCCGTTGCGCGTCCAAGGGTAGCCGTAGTGGATTTCCGCCGGAATGTAGATATGGAACGCCTGCCCGAATTCCGCGTCCGGCTCGGGCGTGGAATCGATGAGGCTGTACTGCGCACTCGGGGAGACGAGCGGCTTGCCGTCAAGGTAGCGGATCTCGTCGCCGTTCACGGCATTGTACGCGCCCGCGCGGTAGGCGTAGCTGTCGCTCGCGCCGTCGGGATCCCGGGTCGTCTCGGTCAGCAGGACGGATTCGATGTCCGCCTTTTTCCTGATGAACAGATGATAACCGGTCGCATTGGCAAAATTCGTCCCGGATTCACGGATAATCCTCACGTCGTCCGCGCCGACCGTCAAATCGACCGCAGACAACCCCGCCGCGCAGAAAAACGCGCCCACGCACATACCTATCGCCTTTCTCATACGGTGATTATCGGCAAAAATAAATTTGAAATTAACCAAACCTGTGCTATACTGGAACACGGCATCGCTATGAGTACCGAAGAAAAGACCGCATTTGAAAGCATCCCCATCGACACGTTTTTCGACAACGAACAGCCGGAACAGCGCGCGTATGAAATGGGCATCGTCGTCCTCACGCAGAGACAGAAAGAACTGGTGGACGAACTGACCCGCCAGCTTGTCATCGTCGCGCCCGACCTGCTGAACAACGTCGCCGGCCGCATGACGCGCCTTGAGGACCTGGCAAAGTCGCTCGCGGGCTTCCCGTCGCTGCTGGAGCGCGCCAACCTCACCGCAGACGTGCGCACGCCGCAGGCGCTCATCGAATCGCTCATCACGCACACCAAGGACGGCGACAACACGTTGCAGCTGCCGTCAAAGGCGACGCTCGGCAAAGGCTTCCTCGTCGCAAAAATCCACACGTTCGCCGCGCTCAGCAAGCTGTCCAACAACGCCGGGCTTGACAAGAAAATCGGGCAGGCATTCAAGGATGAGACGGTCTCCATGATGTTCCTGCTCCTCGCCGAGGACGTATACCTGAACCTCATCCGCGACGACAAAGTGGACATGGACTTCCGCCGCCAGCTCGCGTTCTCGCTGCTGCTGCTGTGGGAACACCGTGCCGACCAGAACATTGCGGACATCTCGCCCGTGTTGCAGGCCGTCTGGAACGCGCGGCGCACGCTCGCCCCCGCGTTCGGCACGATGATGGGCACGAGCGAGCTTATCATGATTTCGTTCCAGCTGGACGACGAATGGAACCTGTTCATCAAGAAAAAGCTTGCCGAAACCGAAGTGTCGCAGGCAATGGAAGAATTCCTGTTCGGCATCTCGTTCGAGCAGATAAACAAGCTCAAGTCAATCCTGCGCGAAAAAGGCATTCCCGCCATCGGGCGCGACGAAGTGTCGCAGTTTTTGGGCGAGCACGTCAAGACCGACGTGAACCTCGACTACCGCGACTTCTTCACGCAGTATTCTATCCGCCGCGACAACGCCCGCACCCGCAGGCGCATGGGGCTGCCCGGACCGCACCGCACGCTTGAGGACGTGTTCATCCGCTTCGTCATGGAGCTGAACAGGGAGAAACAGAACAACGATGTCTACGCAAAAGAATCCTGACAGCACGGACGGCGCAGAAAAGAGAATCCCCTACCACTTTGGCGAAAAAATCCGCACGATACGCGAGCGCAAGGGCATGACGCTCCGGGTCGTGGCGCAGCGGGCGGGCGTGAGCGAAAGCCTCGTCTCGCAGATTGAGCGCAACCGCGTCTCCCCCGCCATCGACACGCTGCTCACGCTCGCCGACGTGCTCGACATCAACCTCGAATTCCTGTTCGCGGAATACCGCCGCAAACGCCCCGTGCAGGTTATCCGCGCGGACGAGCGCAAGACCATCAGCGAAGGCAGCGTGACCTACGGCGAAGTCGCCAAGCCCGTGGAGGGCGACGGGCGGCACGCCATGGAAGCGTTCGTGGTGGAGATTCCCGTCGGCTCGCACACGCGGCGCGGCTCATACGGGCATTCGGGGCGCGAAATCGGCTTTATCGTGCAGGGAAAGGCACAGCTGCACTACGAAAACCTCGTGTACAACCTCGCGGAAGGCGACAGCGTGTCGTTCAGCGCGGGAACGCCGCACACGCTCGCCAACACGGGCGACGTGCCGCTCAAGGCGTTCTGGGTCGTCAGCCCGCCGCAGCGCTTTGCGCCGTGAGCCGCCCCGCCCCTTACCAAAACCCGCGATTGCTGGTATACTGCTGACATGAGCAGAATCACCACGATTATCCCCACGCCGCGGCCGGTCAAGCGGGTCGCGCTGATTGTATTTGCGGCCGCAATCTTTTCCGTGAACCTCAATTCGTTCGTCCGCATGGCGGGACTGTTCCCCGGCGGCTTTTCGGGCATCTCGCTCCTGATCCAGCGCGTGGCCGAGCGGTACCTCGCCGTGCGCATTCCCTACGCGCCGCTGTACCTCGCGCTCAACGCGGTGCCGGTCTACGTCAGCTTCCGCTACATCGGCAGGAAATTCACGCTCTACACGCTGCTGATGGTCGCCCTGTCGTCCGTCCTCACCGACCTCGTTCCCGACATCACCTTTACCGACGACATCCTGCTCTGCTCGGTGTTCGGCGGCATCATCAACGGCTTCGCCATATCCTGCTGCCTGCGCGCCGACGCGACGAGCGGCGGCACGGACATCATCGCCATCTACTTCTCCGAGCGCAAAGGCACGGACATGTGGAACAAAATCCTGCTGATGAACGTCTGCGTCCTCGCCATTGCGGGCATGCTCTTCGGCTGGGAGGCCTCGCTCTATTCGATTATCTTCCAGTTCGCATCCACGCAGGTGCTGAACCTGCTCTACCGCCGCTACCAGAAAGTAACGATGCTCATCATCACCGAAAAGCCGGACGAGCTGTACGACGCGGTGCGGACGCTGACGAACCACGATGCCACGGTGATTGACGGCACGGGCTGCTACAGCGGCGCGCACAAGACGATCCTCTACACGGTCATCTCCGCCGACGAAAGCGGCGCGCTCACCAAGGAGATCAAACGCCGCGACCCCACCGCGTTCGTGAACATCTTGCAGTCCAAGGGCATCCTCGGACGCTTTTTCACCCGGACGAAAGACTGACCGCGCGGGACGACCGTTCCTGACGATTTTGCTTCATTCCTGACGGAATGGCAGCCATTCCACGTGGAATGGCACTCATTCCACGTCGTCCGACAGTCATTCCACGTCTCCCGGCACTCATTCCACGTTGCCCAAGACTCATTCCATGTCTCCCGGCACTCATTCCACGTTGCCCAGCACTCATTCCATGTCTCCCGACACTCATTCCACGTAGAACGGCTCCCATTCTACGTTGTCCGGGTCTCATTCCACGTCTCCCGGCACTCATTCTACGTAGAACGACTCCCATTCCACGCAGAACAGCGTCCGCAGTGTGTGTCCGCGCGCGGGTCGTCAGCGGATCGTGTAGAGCGTTCCGCCCGTGCGGCCGAAGATTTCCGGCTCGTACATGCATTCGGCGTTGGCGGGGGGCGTGGGGTACACGCCGCGGCGGACGGCACGGAACGAAAACTCGACGGTCGTCGTTCCCTTGCCGAACGAATCCCAGAAGAACTGGATTTCGTTGTTGTAGATTGCCTGGTTGCTCATGTAATGGTCGCTGCCGTAGCCGTACCCGGACGGCGAGTCCGCGTCGTCGCTGTATGCGCCCCGTCCGCTCGCGTTGGCAGGGCCGTCGGGCGTGGTCACGAACGTCGCGTCCAGGATTTCCGCGCCGCTCGGCACGGGGGCGCGCAGGGCAATGAACGCGCGGTCGTAAGAAGCGGACAGCGTGATTTTTGCCTTGTACGTCTTGCCGCTTTCCAGCGCGACCACCGGGCTGTTTCCCGTCGCGGCAAGCTCCGCGCCCGTCACGCCGTCAAACAGGCGCATGGTCACGCCCAGCCCCTCGTCGCGCGCGTCCTGCATTTCACCGGGAATGGCGTAGCGCAGGCTCGCGGTATAGTAGAGCGCGCCCTTGCCTTTCCGCACGAACTGCAATGGCAGCTCGGTGTCCTTGGGCTGTGCGCGCAGCAGGTCGCCGCCAAGGGGCAGCGTGACGGTGACGGGCTTTGCCGCCGCGCCGCTGAACGTCCCCTCCGCGATGGTCTCGCCGCCGAGCAGCGCGCGCGCGTCTATGCGGGTCTTGTCCAGATTGTTCACCGTGATGACGGTATGGAACGCTTCGAGCGCGCGCGCCGTCGTGGCCGTGTTCTTCCAGTACCCGGCGCGCTGGTTTGCCAGCAGCGCAAAGATGAGGCGCGTGTTCATGCTGTCGTCCGCGTCAAGGAGCGTGAACAGCTGGAGCGTGAGCGCGAGGTTCTCCGCCATGTCGCCGTAGTACGCGAACGCACCCTGCGGAGACTGCGGATTGGTGATGTCCACGCCGCGCGCGGTGGGGCGCAGGTACGTGCGGATTTTTTTCGCCGCCGCCTTCGCGACCGCCGCGTCCTTGCCGTCCTGCTCATAGGCCGCCAAGCCCGCGAGCGCGAGCACGGCGATGTCCTGCCGTTCGCCGGCAATGAGCGCGGTCAGCACATCGTCGCCGACGCGCACACCGTTGAGCGCGAGCACGTAGGCGCGGTACGCGCGGATATAGTCGCTTTCGCCGCGTTCCGCATCCTGCCGGACGAACGCGAGCAGCTTGTCGCCGTCGATTGCCAGATCGCGCCGGGTGTAGCCGCGCCGCAGCGCGAGTGCGTAGAGGTGCGCGATTCTCAAGCTCACAAACCGATTGGAGCGCGGCGACGTAGGCCAGTAGCCGAATCCGCCGTCCGCATGCTGCACGTCCTTCCATGATTTGAAGTGCGACAGGACGCATTTCCGCACGTCGGTCACGTTGCTTTCCAAGCCGAACGTGTCGATATAGTCGCCGAAGATGACCAGCGGCAGCATACGCGACGACTGCTGCTCAAGGCAGCCAAAGGGATACTCGAACAGGTACTGTACCGCGCCGCCGAGCAAGCCGAGCCGCGTGGCATCAAGCGTTACGGTCACGTCGCCGCGTGCGCCGTCCGCGAACGACGGAATGACAAGGCGTTCGGTCGCGTCGGCTTCATCGGCATGGACGCTGCCCGCCGTCGTCACCGTCTCGAACAGATACGGTCGGTCGATCTTGAGCGGGCAGACGAGCCGTTCATTCAGCACGTCGCTCGCGACCGTGAATTCCAGCGTGACCACGCCCGCTTTCTGCGCCGCAAGGTCAAAGTATACGGGCACGGACGCGCCGCTCGGCACGCTGACGGTATGGCGGTTCGCGCCGTCCACCGCCGCCACGCCCGCTTGCGGCTCAACGCCCGCGTCCGCAAGCGCGGACAGGTCGCCGTCGCGCAGGGCAAGCGAAACGGTCACGTCGTGGGAAACGCCGTCAAGGTTGGTGAGCAGCACGCCCAGCTCCGCCGTGTCGCGCTCGCGCAGTTCCCGCGGCAGCACCTGCTGCACGTTTATCGGATTCTGCACGGCAATCTCATCTTCCTGCAACGCAAGCAGCTCGCCGTCCACGCCGAACACCGTCACGCGGTAGGTCGTCAGCGTGTCGGGGAGCGTGAAACGGACGGTCGCGCGCCCGTTCTCGTCGGTGGTCACGTGCGGCTCAAAGACGGCGGTCGGGTTGAAGTCGCTGCGCTCGTCCATCTTTCCGTCGTCGCCCGTGTCGCCGCCGCTCAGGTTCTTCACCGCGTAGGTCACGGGATCCATTAAGAGCGCGCGCGAGTCGCCGCCCTTCACACGCAGCGGAAACTGGTACGGGTCGTAGAAGAACGCGATCGGATCGGGGACATGGTAGTTGATGAGGTCAAGCACGCCGCGGTCCACCGCGAGCAGCGTTAGCTCAGCACCGGCAAGCGGCTTGCCGCCTTTGGTCGCCACGAGCGTCACCTCCGCCGTTTCGCCCGGACGGTACGAAGGCTTTGCGCTTTCCACCGCCACGCTGAACGACTTGACGCGCGGATTGACGAACAGCGTCGTCGCCCCGTAATAGCCTTTGGGCTTGTCAAGGTCGATTTCGCCGTAGCTGTGCGTCGGCTCGCCCTGCCGCACGGAATACGACGCGACGGACACGTAGAACACGGGCACGTAATTGCGCGCCACGGGAATGTCGATTACGTTGATCGCGTCGTCAAAATGGCGGATCTCTTCGGTAAAAATGCCCTCGCGCTCCACGGTAATCAGGTAATTGCCCTGCGGCAGCGGGCTTTCGAGCAGGATATGCGCCGTCTCGCCGGGATTGTACTGCGACTTGTCGGGAGTCAGCCGCAGGGATGCCGCGTCGTCCTGATAGAGCGACACCTTGCCCGATCCGGTCACGAAAAATTCGTATTCGGTAATCACGTCGCGCCCCGCGCTGTCGGTGGACGCAACGCGCACTTTGTGGTAGCCCGGTTCTTGCGGCGTAACGGCAATCGTTCCGCCCGCGCCCAAGGTGACGGCCTGCTCGCTTTCGAGCACGTCGGTTTTCTCGTAGCGGGTGTAGATGTCGCTGATGCCCTGCTGCTGCACCAAGTTCCATTCCTCGCGCGTGAGCGTCACGGTGATTTTCTTTGCGCCGCCCGCAAGCGCGCGCGCCATGGTGTCGCCGGAGACGACCGCGCCGTCGGGGGTCGCCAGTTTATAGGGGAACGTGATTTTTTCGCCCGTGCGCGCGAACGCGCCGGAAGTCGCGGGCTTTGCAAGACCGATGTAATAGCGCGCGGGATGCACCAACACCGTGCCGCCCGCCGCAATCAGCTGGTTGGACACGTCGGTCACGTTCGCGGAGACGCGGTAGCGGTAGGGCGCGCCCTTGATGCTGTTGCCCGTCGTCTCGCAGGCAAGCGATGCCACGCCGGTCGCGTCGAGCGTGCTTTCGTCGTCCGCAAAGTAATTGCGGTTTTCTGCCGTGTTCCTCGGTCCGAACGTGTACTGCTTCAGTTCGGGCGCGTCGCTCGTAAAATACCACGACTCCCTGAACCAGCTCGCCGTGTACGGTGCGCCCGCAAGCGCGCCTCCGGCAAGGTACGACGCGCTCAAGTTCGCCTGTATCCGGTCGCCGACGATGACGGGCGTTTTGGGCATCGCCACCGCCGCCTGAAACTTGAGCCGCTCAAAGAACGCCACGGTAATGTACAGTTCCTCCGTCCTGCCGTCCGCACCGCGCTTGTATTCAAGCACGTAGTTGCCGGGCGTAATGTCGTCGGGAATGGAGAACGACCCATAGAATCCGCCGTTCTCGCTCGTCGTCCCCTCCTCTATGCCGAACACCTTTGCGTTGCGCCATGCGTCCTCCTTGAACGTCACGCTGTATTCGCCCTGATACGGTACGAACGAGCCGAGCACCTGATCGCGGTCAATGCCCCGGAATGAGACCGTCTCGCCCGGCTTGTACAGCCCGCGGTCGCTGAACATGAAAATACGCGGGCTTGATTCTACCCAGGGCGGCACGTTGCCGTAGGCATAATGCACGCCGCTGCGCCACGGATAATGGCTGTCGGGCAGGAACATCGCCTTGTCATCGTCTTTTTCTACCAGAATGACCGGGGTATAGTAATTGGCGCGGGTCAGCATGAACCGGCGCGTCGCGTCGTCTGAAAGGTCGATGACGGCAAGCCCGTTTTTGTCGGTCGTCGCCGTGAGCTGGTGTTCTTCCGCGTATGCCTTTACGTCCTTGAACGGCTCATCTTTCAGCCCGTTTGCGCCGGCAGAGACGCTCGCGCCCGCCACGGGCGTTCCGTCGGACAGCTGCGTGACCATCACCACGATCCTGTTCATCGCGTAGCGCACCGTCACGCCCAGATCGGTCACCTGAATGCTCGTCCAGTTGTACTCCCAGCGGTACGTGTCGGGATCCCACCTAGTCGGTGTTCTCGGCACTTTCACTGCCGCGTCAAATTCCACCCATCCCTTGCCTTTTTTCAGCAGGTTCTCAAAATCGACCATCTCGAACAGCCGGGTGTCGCGCGGCTCGGTCTTGAGGCTCACCTTGTTCTTGGCATCCGCTAACGTGTCGCGCACCGTTCCATTGCGGCACAGCACATCCGTGGCAAAAACCGTGTACTCGCCCTCGTCGATATTCTGATGCTCGAACACCAGACGATGCGGAAAGCGGCTCTCCAGCATTTTTGTGCCGCTGTCAGTAAAGCGCACCATGCTTTTGCTGCCAGGCACGTCCGCTATGACGGAAAACGGTTTAGTCAGGGTGCGCCCGTAGATGTCCTTCAGCTGCCCGGAGACCGCAATCGTATACTTTGTACGTGGCGTGAGCGGCAGCCCAAAGACGGTCAGCGTATGCCCGACCGCCTCCAGGTTGTCCTGCGTGACCGGGATAGCCGTGCCGTCCGCGCCCGTCGCCGTCACCGCGCCCGTCGCCGTCGTAACGTCCACCGGGTGAGAGAATATCAGGCGCACGGGATTGGAGCGCGTTCCATAGCTCTCAGCCGGACGGTCGTACTTAAAGCGAAAATCACTGAGCGTGTGGAAATACGCCTCCGCAACCGAAACCGTGCCGTCGCGCTCCTGCGTCACCGCAAGATAGACATCCGCATCAAACGGCGTTTTCTGCGCCCAGGAATAGGTAACCGTGTCGGCAAGCTCCTGCCGCACGACAAAATCGACCGGCTCGTCGTTCACCGTAATGACGGAACTGTTTTTCAGCGCCGCTGCGTCCACGGGATAGTTGAACTGCACGCGCCATTCCTGCGCGCATTCGGGCGGCACTTCGGTGCTGTCCACAAACCTGCTCACGCTGTAGCCCGGCGCGTCCCAGATGACAGCAAGCTTCGCGCTCGTGGTGGAAAAGACGCGCTCGCCCGTCAGCGGCTTGCCGTCCAGCGACGTTACATTGTCGCTGACGGTAATCGTGTACGTGCACAGCGGATCTGCCGGTTCGGTGCAGTCAAACGACAGCAGGCTCGTGCCGTTCCAGCGGAACACGCCCGCAATGGCAGGCTCGACCGAAAAAAATTCGCTCTTGTCGCTCTGCGTCCCCAAGGCAGACAGCGCGACGACCGGCTCAGAAAACAGCACGTAGAACGACGGATAGCGCACTTCGGCAGGAAGCGTGCCGCGCGGTCCCCAGTCCGCCACGGTAAACGGCGCGTCCTTGTTCTTGTTTTTTGAGCGGGGAACGTCCGCAGCGGCAAGCGGCGTGATTTCAGGACGCGCGGCCGCCGTGCGGTTTGTCGTATATGCGGTCAGATAGTCGGCAAGCTTGCGCAAGCCCGGTACGATGCCCGCCGCTTTTTTGTCGCCCGGCGTGGGCGCGCTCAAGGTCAGGCGGCGCGGCGTGTTCTCAGGTTCGGGCGCATAGGGCGTGTAGTCGGGCGTAAAAAAATTCCCCAGATCATACACGCGATCCTCGGTTTCCCCGACCGTGCCGCCGTCCTGCCGCACCGCACGGGCAAGCGATCCGCCCGCAGGCGAATCCGCCGTTTCTTTCTTGCAGCCCAAAAACAGACCGCACACCACCGCCAGCATCACCGCAGATGCCGCCGCACACGCAAACCGACTTTTCATGCCGAACCCTCACAACAAAGATATTCCAGTATAGCACACCGTCAGCGTTCCCGCAATTCCGGGTGCTTTTCCGCCAAATGCCGCGCAAGGTACAGAAACGGCGTGTCCAGCAGCGAGGTGACAAAAAAAATCGCGTAGCCGAACACCAGAATCTGCGCGAGCGTCCGCGCCGGGAACACGCCCGCAAACGCCAGCAGGTTGAACGCGACCACGTTGATCAGCTGGCTCACCATAGTAGAGCCGTTGTTGCGCAGCCACAAAAACCGCCGCCCGTCGCCCCACCGCCGCGCCGACCAGTCCCACAGGCGGTGGTACGCCCACACGTCGTACTGCTCGCACAGCGCATAGGCAACCAAACTGGCAAGCATGACGCGCGGCGTGTTGGCGAACACCATGCGGATCGGGGCAGCCATCGTGTCCGCCGGGGCAGGCACGTACAGAAACCAGCTCTGGCTTATCACGATAAACGCGACGTTCGCCGCAATGCCGATTCTGACGCACCGGTTGGCCGCTTTCTTGCCGAACAGCTCGCTCATGATGTCCGTGGCAAGGAACGACGACGCGTACAGCACGTTCCCCAGCGTCGTGTCCAGCCCGTAGGCATGCACCAAAATCAGCACCTCAATGTTGGCGGCAATCGTGCAGATGACCGTCCAGGCGAACACGCCGTTCTTGCCGAACAGGCGGAAGAACGCCACCACGCCGCCGAAAAACACGAACACGCTCGCGAGCAGCACCACCTCATTCTGAAAGGGCATACAAACCTCCTCGCGCCATCAGCGGCGGCGGTCAACGGCGGAAAACAGCCGCTCGCGGGCAGACGACTCGTAGCCACCCCCGCGCTTGGCGTACACGGCGAACGGATAGATGGCGATGCCGCCGCGCGGCGTAAAAATGCCTTCCACCTCAAGGTATTTCGGTTCGAGCAGCCGCACCAAGTCGTCCTTGATGACGTTCACGCAGTCCTCGTGAAAATCGCCATGGTTGCGGAACGAAAACAGATACAGCTTGAGCGACTTCGATTCCACCAGAAAGCCGTCGGGAATATAATTGATGACGATTTTTGCAAAGTCGGGCTGCCCCGTCTTGGGGCACAGCGACGTAAACTCCGGGCAGCTGAGCGTGACCATGTAATCGTTGTCGGGATGTTTGTTCGGGAATTTTTCGAGGATTTCCGGCGAATACGTCGTCACATACTGCGTGCCGCCGCTGCCCAGCAACGTCACGCCGTCCAGTTCTCGTTCTGAACGCATGGCAGTCTCCTAGTTTTGTTTTTCGTCAGGATGGATTTTCGAACTGACGTGCCGTCATCTTACCGAAAAGACACCTGCTTGTAAAGCGTCGCGCCGTCCGCCGCATACACGGAGACCCGCGCGATGCCGTTTTCGTCCGCCTCAATCAGCGCGCATGTCTTGCCCTCCGCGCATTTGGGAATGGCGACCGATCCGGGATTCACATACCACAGCCCGTCCGCTTCTTCCAGCACCGGCACGTGCGTATGCCCGCTCACCACGAGCGTCCCACGCGGAAGCCACGCCGTCAGCTGCGCGCGGTCGTACAAATGCCCGTGATGCACGAACACGCGCCCGTTCAGCCGCGCGCCGTCCGCCCCCGGAAACAACAGCGTCGTGTACGCGTTCAGGCAGGGAAATTCCAGCAGCATCTGATCGACCTCGCTGTCGCAGTTGCCGCGCACGCAGACAATGCGCGCCTTGTGCGCGTTGAGCAGCGCCGCCGTCGCCTGGGTGTCGTAGCCCTGCGGCAGCGGATTGCGCGGCCCATGGTTCAGAAAATCCCCGCACAGCAGCAGGAGGTCGGGCTTGCGCGGCGCAAAGGAATCGATTGCCGTCCGCAGGTCGTCATAGCTGCCGTGGATGTCAGAAATCACCTGCACGAGCATCGCCGTCCCCTACATCCGCTCAAGGTACGGCACGAGCACGAGGTGCATCGCGTCCTTGAGTACCTGCAACGTGCACTGCGCCAAAAACAACCGCGCCGCCGCCAACGCCCCGTCGCCCGCGGCAAGAATCGGACACTGCTGATAGAATTTGCTGAACAGCTTCGCCACGTCGTAGAGATACGCCGCCACCACACTCGCGTCCAATGTCTCCGCCGCCTTGGCAACCGTGTCGGGGTAGTCGCCCAGCCGCTTGATCAAGTCCCATTCCTCGCCCGCCGTGAGCAGTGCCGCCGCGTCCCGTGCCGTCGCGGGCGCGATGCCGCTTTCCATGCTCTTGCGCAAAATCGACGCGATGCGCGCGCCCATGTACTGCAAGTACGGTCCCGTGTTCCCGTTGAACGACAGGCTTTCCTGCGGATTGAACACCATGTCCTTGACCGGCGTAATCTGGAGCAGATAATAATGCAATGCGGCAAGTGCGACGCGCTCCGCCACCTCGTTCGCGTCGCCCACGTCCGCCTCGCGTCCTTTCGCCCTGATTTCCGCAAGCGCGTCGTCCCGCAGGCTGTCAATCAGGTCGTCGGCATCCACCACCGTGCCCTCGCGGCTCTTCATGCGACCGTTCGGCAGGTTGACCATGCCATAACTCAGGTGGAACAAGCGGTCCGCCCAGTCAAAGCCGAGCTTCCGCAGCAGGTAGAACAGCACCTTAAAGTGATAGTTCTGCTCGCTCGCCACCACGTAGACCATCTGGTTGAACGCCCAGTCCTCGTGCCGGAAAATCGCCGTGCCGATGTCCTGCGTGATGTAGACCGACGTGCCGTCCTTGCGCAGCAGGACTTTCTCCTGATTCTCGCCGTCCTTGCCCTTTCCCGTCGCCTCCGTCACGTCAACACGCACCGAACCATCCGCCGCCCGGAAGAAAATGCCGCGCTCCACGCCCTTGAGGATTTCCTCGCGCCCTTTCAGATACGTCTCGCTCTCAAAATACAGCCGGTCAAAGCTCACGCCCGTGCGCGCGTATGTCTCCCGCACGCCGTCAATCGCCCAGCCGTTCATCATGCGCCACAGCCGGTGCAGGTCGTCGTCGTCCGACCCCCGCTCCCACTGCACGAGCATATCCTCCGCCTGCGCGTTCGCCTCCGGGTGTTCCTTTGCATAGCGGTCGAACTCCACGTAGCACTGCCCCACAAAATGGTCGCCCTTCATGCCCAGCGATTCGGGCGTGTCGCCGTTCGCCTCGTGGAACAGCTTGTAGGCGAGCATGGACTTGCAGATATGCACGCCCCGGTTGTTGATGATGTTCACCTTGAAGACTTCCGCGCCCGCTTTCTTGAGGATACGGCTCACGCTCTCGCCGAGCGCGTCGTTGCGCAGATGGCCGAGGTGCAGCGGCTTGTTCGTGTTGGGCGAGCTGAACTCCACCATGACGCGCCGACCCGCGCAGTGCGCCGTGCCGTCCGCGCCGAGCGAACCGTATGCCGCGCCCTCGTCCTGTATGCGCGAAAGCACGACCGTAGCAGCCGCAGCCTTGTCCAGCCGGACATTCACGTACGGGCCGACCGCAACGAACGTGCCGACCGCCTGCGCCCGCGCCGAAAGCCCCGCATCCGCCGCAATAATCCTGACCACCGCGGCGGCAATCACCGGCGGCGCGGCGCGCAGCCGCTTGGCAAACGGGAACATCGGCATTCCCAGATCGCCCATATCCGGCTTGGGCGGATTTTCCGTCACCACCTCGCCCGCGTCCACCGCGCCGTCCGCGCCCTGCTCCGCCATATACCCATTCAAAGCCGCCGCCACCACGGCACGGCACTCACTCTTTGCGTCTGTCATACTGGCAGTATAGAAAAAAAAGGCGGGTTTTGCTAGTGGGAATATCTTGGGGGAGAGAGAGACGGGAACTCGGAAGCGTGGTCGCTCGCAACCCAAAACCCCCCACAAGGGTCCACCCCAGCTGAGTGCCGGCGCATAGT
>CAMWTK010000045.1 GCA_947177175.1 uncultured Treponema sp. | reverse complement strand
GGACGGCGTCTGGTCACCGGGGCAGGGCACGACTACTCCCGGCGACGGCACGGGCGATGAGGGTGACGGGAAAGACCCGGACGAGGGCAATGATGACCCCGCGCATACCCATACATGGGGCGAATATACATACGGCAACAATGCTCACAGCAGAACCTGCACGGCTGAAGACTGCGGCCATAGCGAGACTCAAGCGCATTCGTTGGGCGAGTGTGAGAGTGACGGTGCGGGCGGTCACCAAAAGTCTTGTACAGCGGGGTGCGGGTATTCCGAAACTGTTGACCACGACTGGCGCAAGGAATACGCAACGGACGCGGATACGCACTATAAGCCCTGCACGATTGACGGTTGTACCGCTCGCAAAGAAGAGGGTGCGCATGCCTACGACGGCTCACCGTACAAAGATGACGGCAATGGTGGGCATTATCAGGAATGTACCGTCTGTAAGCATCAATCTGATTCCGAGGAGCACGAATACGATGATGATACCGATGCAAAGTGCGATAAATGCGGGAACGAGAGAGTGCTCAAACCGTCATCGGGATCGTTGCCGATAGAGGGTGGAACGCTAACAATAGACGAAAACGGCAGGGTTACGAAGTATACCACCGATTATAGTACGCCGTTGGTTGATATTCCTGCGGACGTGACAGGTATTGGTGATTATGCATTTCATGGAAATGAGTACATACAAAGCGTGATGATTCCTAACACAGTGACGAGCATCGGAACTGCGGCATTTGCTGGCTGTGGTAGCCTTGCGGCAATGGATATTCCCAACGGCGTGACGAGTATTGGGAATGGTGCATTCCAAGGGTGCAATTCTCTTTCGACGGTAACTATTCCTAATACCGTGACGAGTATTGGAGACAGCGCATTCTATGGGTGTGGCAATCTTTCAAGGGTAGATATTCCCTACGGGGTGACGAGCATTGGAAAAGAGACATTTTATCAATGTAGTAGCCTTTCGACGGTGACTATCCCTAACAGCGTGACAAGTATTGGCGAGGAAGCATTTTTTTGGTGCAATTCTCTTTCAAACGTGACGATTCCTTCTAGCGTGACGGAAATCGGGAAAAATGCATTTTATGGAAACAGCAGCCTTCTTAGCATTGTAATTCCCGGTAGCGTGGCGACTATTGGCGAAGGCGCGTTCAACAATTCTGGCATCCAACACGTGACCATTAGTAAGGACGTGAAGAGTATTGGAAGTGGTGCATTTGCGAATTGTCCTACATTTATGACTATTACTTTCAATGGCACACGAGCGCAATGGGAAGCATTAACTAGTGCCAATGACATTGGCATTGTGGACACCATGAATGTTACGTGTTCGGACGATATAATGACACCGTAAGTCTGCCGTGTCCGCTGCGGTGCGGGTCGGTCGTCCGCACCCGTTCTAGCGTGTTCCCGACTTTCGCAGACGAATCTGCCGCAAGAAATTCGTCCCCTCCAAACACGGAGAGCGTGTCGGAGGTCTCGGACGGTGTTTTGTCGGACGCTGTGGACGCGTCGGAAACCTCTGACGGCATTCTGTCGGGTGCCGTGGACGTATCGGATGCCTCGGACGACAGATTGTCGTTTGCTGTGAAACTGTCGGAGGTCTCGGACAGCGTTTCGTCGGTTGCTGGGGACGTGTCGGAGACCTCAGACAGGGCTTTGTCAGTTGCTGTGGGAGCGTCGGATAGCGTGTTCCGTCGCAGGGTCTCGCCCTTGCTTACGAGTTTTTGCTTCCTCAAGCGGTGCGTCGGCGGTCATTTTTTCATAGCCTTTTTCGCGCGTTTGTTCTAGAATAGTGTCATGCCCAAGGAGACTGCATGAAAATTTCGTTCATATCGGTATTTCTAGCGTTTGTCCTTGTCGGTGCGTGTGCCCTGCAGCCGCGCGTTCCGGCGGGGCAGGCGGCTTCCACGGGAGCAACGGGGGATAGTATGCATATCACGGTTACGATTAACGGCGCGCACACGTTTGCCGCCACGCTCGCGCAGAACGAGTCCGCGCGGGCATTTGCTGCGTTGCTTGCGGACGATGCGCTCACGCTTTCTCTGCACGGGTACGGCGGTTTTGAGCAGGTCGGCGCGTTGCCGGCGCGGCTTCCCCGCAACGACACGCACATTGCCGCCGCGCCGGGCGACATCATGCTCTATCAGGGAGACCAGTTGGTCATGTTTTACGGCACGAACGAGTGGTCGTACTCGCGGCTCGGTCGGATTGACGGCGCGGACCGGGATGCCCTTGCGGCGGTGCTCGGCGCAGGCGACGTGACGGCGACGTTCGCGCTTTCCGACTGATATGTTGCGGGGACGTATGGCGGCACGGGTGAGAAAGGCGGTCTTTGTGGCGGGAGCGGCGGCGATTGCGTTCGCGGTGTTCCTGCTCGTCCTGCGGTTTTCGCCGTATCCTGCGCTGCGCGCGTTTCTGTCGCGGCCGGTGTCCTCGCGTATCTACGACGCGCACGGGACGCTCTTGCAGGTGACGGCGGTGGCGGACGGCGTGCGGCGCGAGTTCGTGCCGCTGGATCAGATTCCGCTGTCCGTGCGGCGCGCGTTCATTGCGGCGGAAGACCGGCGTTTTTACGAGCATCACGGCATTGACTGGGGCGCGGTGGCGCGGGCGGCGGCGCAGAACGTGGGCGCGGGTCGCACGGTGAGCGGCGCGTCCACCATGACGATGCAGCTGGCGCGGATCATGCGCCCGGCGCGGCGGCGGACACTGTTGGGCAAAGTGTGCGAGGCGTTCGACGCGCTGCGGCTTGAGGCGCGGCTGGGCAAGGACGAGATTCTGGAGCTGTACCTGAACAACGTGCCGTTCGGTTTCAACACGGAGGGCGTGGCGAGCGCGGCGCGGGCATTCTTTGGCGTTCCGTTGGACGAGCTGGACGAAGTGCAGGCGGCGTGCCTTGCCGTCATTCCCCGCCGCCCGGTGCGGTACAGTCCGCTTGCTGATCCTGAAGCCTGCGCGCGCGCTGCCTTTGAGCTATGCCCGGATGGCAATCACACAATCGACGATTTCCTTGCCGCTACGGCGGCGGCGCGGTCGTTTGCCTATCCGTATGAGATGCCCCATTTCGTGCGCTGGCTTTCTGCGCAGGAACGGTCGCCGGTCGGGCGGTGCGCGGACGTGCAGACAACGGCGGACGCGGCATTGCAGCACCTGGCGGAGGATATGCTGGCGCGGGCGGTGGCGCGTCATGCGGACAACCGGCTGACCAACGGCGCGGTGCTAGTATGCGACACGCAGTCGGGTGCGATCCTTGCCTGGGCGGGGAGCGCGGATTTTTGGGACGATGCGCACAACGGGCAGGTGGACGGCGTGCTTGCCGCGCGGCAGCCCGGTTCGAGCATGAAGCCGTTTCTATACGCGCTCGCGCTGGAGCATGGCTTTGCGCCGTCATCGGTGCTGCCCGACGTGCCGCAGGAATTCGGCTTTGAGCGGCTGTACGTGCCGCAGAATTTTAACAACCGCTACAATGGCCCGGTGCGACTGCGGGTCGCGCTTGCTTCCAGCCTGAACGTTCCGGCGGTCTTTTTGCTGCATGAGTTGGGGCTGCCGTCCTATCTTGCCGTGCTGTCCGCCTTGCGCTTCGATTCGCTTGCTTCCGCTAATCCGGGGCTGGGGCTTGCGCTAGGCAATGCCGCTGTATCGTTGTTCGAGCTGACGCAGGCGTTCTCCGTTTTTGCGCGTGACGGCCTGTTCGTGCCGCTGTATGCCCTTGCGGACGGGGAGACGGCGCGCGCGGAACGGGTGTACGATGAGAATACCGCGCGGATTATCTGCGATATGCTGTCCGACCGTGACGCGCGGGCGATGGGGTTCGGCTATACGCAGACGTTCGTCACGCCGTTTCCGTCGATGTTCAAGACGGGCACGGCGAATCAGTACCAGAACATCACCGCACTGGGGGCGACTCCGCAGTATACCGTGGGTGTGTGGATGGGGAATTTTTCGGGCGAGACGGTGGTGGGAAAGACGGGCAGTTCCGTTCCCGCAAAAATCGCGCATGACCTGCTCGTGCGCTTGCAGGGACGGAGTGGGAAAGCCTTTGCCCAGCCCGCCCAGTACCGCAAGGAACGGGTCTGCGCGCTGTCCGGCATGAAGCGGGGCGCGTTCTGTCCCGGCACAGTGCGCGAGTACGTTGCCGTCGGCGACGAGCTTGCCGAATGCGACTGGCATACCGCGCACGGCACGGTCTATCCGCCGGAGTATGCGGCATGGTTCAGGCTGAAAGACCGTTCCGGCTCGGTGGATGCGCGCGACGCGCCGCTTGCGATCGTCTCCCCGCGCAGTGGCAGCCGCTTTTACTATGACGAATCCGTGCCGCCTGACCGGCAGAATATTGCCGTGGAGGCGGTCGGCGGCAGCGCGGACACGGCGGCGTTTTTGGTGGACGGGCAGCCGTTCGTGCAGGTGGCGCGTCCGTTCGTGGCGCACGTGCCGCTCGTGCGCGGTGTGCATACGGTGACGGTGCGCTGCGGCGGCGAGCAGGCGGACATCACGATTGACGTGCGCTGACCGTGGCGCGTTGGTGCGTCCGCCCGGTTTTCGTGCTATACTGGTCGTATGAAACAATCCCTGCCGTATGACACCTATGCCGTCTCGCTGCTGTTTGACGAATCCGCTTCGGTGGCGATTGCGGGCGCGGTGCAGGCGCTGGCGCGGGAGACGGGCAACGACCGGCTGACTGCCCCCGCCGTGCCGCCGCATATCACGCTCGGCATGTTCCATGCGGGGGCGGACACGGCGGACGCGCTCGCGGCGGAGTTTTCGCGCTTTGCGCAGGCGGCGGGGCGCGCCTGGGACGTGGCGTTCCGTGGTGTCGGCTCGTTCGGCGACAAGGTGCTGTTCCTTGCGCCCGACATGGCCGCCGCGTCGTCCGCGCGGCTTCTGGAGCTGAACGAACGCCTGCACGACCTGCTCTTGCCGTCGTTTGCGCCGGGCGCGAACCGCGATTATCTTCCGCAGCACTGGACGGCGCACGTGACGCTGGCAGCCGGGCTGACTCCCGCGCAGCATGAAAAGGGTAAGGCGGCGGTGTCTTCGCCCACGGACGGCGGAAATCCCCTGATTGTCCTGCCGTCGTCGGCACGGGTGGTGGCGGTCACCCTTGCCCGCTGTCATCCCTATGAAGAAGTGGCGCGGGTGTCCCTGCCGTCCGACCCGCTTTCGCCGGAGCGTCGGCACGCGAACATGGCGGCAATTCACAGCACGGGCGGCCGGCTGGAGACGCAGTTGCGCTCGCAGCTGTTCCGATTCGGCTTCCGTTTCCGCAAGAACGACCGACGGCTCGCGGGCAGTCCCGACATCGTGTTTCCGCACTGCCGGGCGGTCGTCTTTGTGAACGGCTGTTTCTGGCACGCGCATGGCTGGAAGTCCGCCGACAGCGCGATTGTCACGCCCGTGCGCGACGAGCCGATTTTTTATGTCCGCCGCTGCGACAAGTTTCGGATGCCCACGACGAACACCGCGTTCTGGCAGGCGAAATTCGAACGCAACCGCGCGCGCGACAAGCGCGACATTGCCGCGCTGCTGGCGCAGGGCTGGCGCGTGGGCGTGCTCTGGGAATGCACGATTATGGGCAAGCACCGCGCGCAGAACATCCGCGCCGCCGCCGAAAAAATCTCGCTCTGGCTGGAAGAAGGACAGGACGAGCCGTTCAAGGAATTCTGACCGCGACGGTGTGCAGGGAATGTAGCAGATGCCTTTTTTGTCTCTGGTTAATTTCTTATGAAAAAGCCGTCTCTTGAGAGACGGCTTAAACTCTTTTTTTTTACAACTCTCTTTTTGAAAAACTATAGCGAATGTATGATGGTGAGCCAGTGCTTTTGTTAACCTTGACATATACATACATCTTGTAGTCTGTCCTGTGCTCGTTTTTACTCACGCCCGTTGCAATAGCTACACACGGGTACTTCTCAATGGCTTCTATTGCCGGGGCATCCATGCCCGAACCAGACTTGCCGTTATATACCATAAGGTAAACACCACTGCCGTAGTCCCAGTTGCCATTTGATCGGTAGTACGAACTCAAGATACTCCCTATTTTATCGCGGTCTGTTTCATACTTGACCATATCATATAAGGTGTAGCTCGTCGAGTACGTGTACTCAATAGGTTCTGATTCATTCGCGTCACATGCCACGAAGAGTAGCAAAACCATTGTCATTATTGCGGTAGCAACTTTCATCATTTCCGTTTCCTCCTAGGAAAATAGAGTGAGACTTATATCATGCTATACGTTAAAGAGAAAATACTGTTTTTTTGTAGTGTTTAGACCAATTTATGTGCAGTTTGACGGAATTCTGATTGCGACGGGGCATACGGTGGCTCGTCTGCGCTCGGTTTGCACGGCGGGAGCTTCTGTGGTATAATTGGCGTATGAATGTTTTGCTTGCGATGCAGGGCGCGGTGGCGCAGGGTGTCCTGTGGGGAATTATGACGGTGGGCGTTTTTATGACGTTCCGCATCCTGAACATTGCCGACATGACGTGCGACGGGTCGTTCGCGCTCGGCGGGTCGGTCTGTGCGGTGCTTATCGTGCGCGGGGTCAGCCCGCTTGCCGCGCTCGCCGTGTCGTTCTTTGCGGGGACGCTCGCGGGGCTGGCGACGGGATTCCTGCATACCAAGCTCAAGATACACGAGATTCTTGCGGGCATCCTGTCCATGATTGCGCTGTATTCCATAAATATCCGCGTCATGGGCAGGGCGAACACGCCGCTTTTGGGCGTGTCCACGTTGATGACCCGGCTTCAGCGGTCGGTGCACCTCGGATTCAACCAGACATCGCTCGTCATTGGCGTGGCGTTCTGCGCGGTGATCGTCGCCGTGCTGTACTGGTTTTTGGGGACGGAGATCGGGTCGAGCCTGCGGGCGACGGGCAACAACCCGCGTATGGTGCGCGCGCTCGGCGTGAACACTGACACGATGAAAATCCTGGGCCTCATGCTCAGCAACGGGCTGATCGCGCTCAGCGGCGCGCTGGTGGCGCAGAGCCAGGGATATGCCGACGTAGGCATGGGGACGGGCACGATTGTGGTGGGGCTTGCGTCCATTATCCTCGGCGAGGTGATTTTCGGGTTTTTCGGGCGGTTCCTGCCGTTCTGGTTCACGCTCGCCGCGGTCGTCCTCGGCTCGGTGGTGTACCGCATTATCATTGCGATCGTCTTGCAGCTGGGGCTGAAGTCCACCGACCTCAAGCTGCTCACGGCGGTGATTGTCGCGCTTGCGCTTGCCATTCCTGTCATCAGGGCGTGGTTTGCCCGTGCGTTCCTGCGCCGCCGTCCTGCCAGGGAGGAAGCCCGTGCTTAGCATTTCGCACCTTTCCAAGACGTTCAACGCGGGCACGATTACCGAGAAGAAAGCCCTGCGCGACATCACCCTGACGATTGAGGACGGCGACTTTATCACGGTCATCGGCGGCAACGGCGCGGGCAAGTCCACGCTGCTCAACCTGATAGCGGGCGTACATTCGTGCGACACCGGCACGATCGAGCTGAACGGGGTTGACCTGACCGACATGCCCGAATACCGCCGCGCCCGCTACCTCGGCCGCGTGTTCCAGGATCCGATGATGGGCACGGCGGGCAACATGGAGATTGAGGAGAACCTTGCCATGGCACTGCGGCGCGGCAAGCGGCGCACGCTCGGCTGGGGCATCCGCGCACGGGAGCGCGAGCGTTACCGCGAGCAGCTCGCCCTGCTTGACCTTGGCCTTGAGGACCGGCTGAAAAGCAAGGTGGGGCTTTTGAGCGGCGGACAGCGGCAGGCGCTCACGCTGCTCATGGCGACCTTGCAGAAGCCCGACCTGCTCCTGCTGGACGAGCACACCGCCGCGCTCGACCCCAAGACCGCGCAGAAAGTTCTTGACCTGACGCGGCAGTTCGTGGAGAAGGACCGGCTGACCGCGTTCATGGTGACGCACAATATGCGCCACGCCATTCAGTACGGCAACCGCCTGATCATGATGCTTGAGGGGCGCGTCGTCTTTGACGTGCGCGGCGAGGACAAGCGGCGGTTGCAGGTGCAGGACCTGATGGAGAAATTCCAGAGCGCAAAAGGCGACTCCTTGAGCGACCGTATGCTGCTGAACTGACCGGGGAAAGGGAAGCCGCCCGCAGGTGCGGGCGGCCGGTTTGTTTTTGGCGGAACGCCGCTAGTCAGCAGTCTTGACGAACGAGACACGCACGGTCTCATCACCGCCGTCCGCCTTTGGCACGAGGATATTGAACGAGCCGAATTCTCCGTCGAACTTGTAGACGCTGCGCCAGCTGATGCGCGACGACGGAAGCCGCGCGTTTATCCGCAGGAAATTCTTGTCGTAGGAGTACGTGCCTTTCCCGTCCGCCGCCGCGCCGAAGTCGCCGCTTGCGGAAGCCTTCACCGTGCACACGCCTTTTTCCGCGAACGTGATTTCGTACACGCTGCCGCCGGGCACTTCGCCCTCCCACGTGCCGAGGAAACGGTTGGGCGACGGCATCTTCTTGACGCACTCGCGCGCAAACTGCGGCAGCTTGCGCGAAAACTCATCCCAAGTGTCGCACGTCATCTTTGCCGAGTGCAGGACTTTCGCGCTCTCCACCTCGATCATCCGCGCCGTCACGTACAGCGTCGCGCCGAGCGTATCGACCGAGCCGGTGATTACGCAGTCCGCGTTCACCATCTTTCCCGCCGCCTTTACGGTCTTCGCGTCCGTCCACCCGGACATCTGGAAGTCCATCTCCTCAATCACGCGGTCAATCCGCTTGCGCTCCACCACGGTGATTCCCTCAATCCGCACCAGCTCGTCGGAGAGCAGGTCGCTCATCACGCCGGTGCGCTGGTCAAGGCAGAAGCTGTCGCTCTCAAAGCCGAGCACCGCCACCGTCTGCGCGGAAAGGGGCGCGAGCAGCACCGCAAGGACTGCGGCGATAAGGGTCGTTTTGAATGTTTTCATGTGGATTCCTCCTGATTATTTTTTCAGATTTGCCAAAAACGGAAATCTGTTTGAAGCCAAAGGCTTGCGTACTAAAAAGCCCGGACTGCACGGACAGCAAACCTATCCTTCCTATAGTAACTACCGCAGTCCTGATAGCCGTCGCTGAACCTCTGATACCACGTATAATCATAACTGACCTGCGACGACGACCAATGCCAAGCACTGCTTTTTATGACCCTTGTCTTAACAAGATTCTCGTATATCAAGTTTAGCTCAATCTTGCTCGGTAGATACCACTCGCCCGCTTTCGTTGTGCCGGTAAAATATTCGTTGCAGGCATATGCGGCGCAGTTGGAGGCAGTAACCTTTCCGCCAGGATGCGATGCGCCGATGATTCTTGCCGTATTGTCCTTGCCCACCCCAACTCCGTCAATCGTCGTGATATTGCAATATGGACTGGAACATGGACACCACCTTATGTCGCCCAGTTTCATGGGCGAGCACTCAAGGTAATGGAATATCTCTTTCTTACCATCTACGGTGACAGGAAATCCTTCCTCCAAGTAATAGAACACGTAGCCGCCGCCCGGTCCTTTGTCACCCACCTTGTACTTTCCAATCATAACCGGCGGTTCGGGAAGTTTGCTCGTGAGCGTCCTGCACATCGCACTGAAAATGCCGAATAGCTCGGCAACGTCATTCACCGCCTTGTCCGAGGAAGAGAGTATCTCCGTTGTGTTCACGTCAAGAATCTGCGTCACGAACATGACCTGCGACCTGAACCTCATTACTTGCCCCGTGACGACGACATTCGCATTCAGTGCCTTTCCGAGCTTCGCCACCTTGTCGTTGTTCGACCAGTCCGACAGCTGGAACTTCTGCTGCGCCCTGATTTTGTCAAAACTACTCCGGTCAACCACAGTACATTTGCCCGTCCTCGCGAATTCCGAAAGGAACATACGGTCAAGGACATCCACCTCTTCCTGTGGCACTCCGCTTGAATCGAACGGCACGACAACCGCCACTGGCTTCTGCTGTTGCTCCTGCGCGGCTGCGGCAGAACAGAAAAGCGCGGTGACCATAAGCGAAAGAATGGTGATTTTTGCTTTCATTTTGTTTCCTCCAGAAGTTATTTTCAGCCTTGCCGTAAATGGCAAGGCTGCTCCTAAATATTTATTCTTCCGACTTGACGTTGTTCCATTTGAACATGATGTTTGAGTTTGCTGGAACATTTTTTGCAGAAATTACGTATTTCCCGCTGTTGGTGCAAAACTGGACATCCTTTATCGGGGTTTCTTTTTCTCCTGACTGCAAGAACGCTTTTCCGTTGTAGTCTTGGAAGAATCTGACAGCTGATATGTCAAGTTCAATCGCCACATATTCCGCAAAGTACGGAATGTGCAGCCCTGTGCCGCCGATGTCCTTGCGAAGCTGCGCGTTCGTCACGATTTCGCCAGTGAAAAACAGCTTGTCGCTTTCCGAACCTTTGATTTCATAGTCAAGCAATATCGGGTTTCTTCTGAATTCATCCTTGTTGCGTACGGTTGCTTCGGGCAAAAATTGCTGGTGCTGAATGCCGAAGCCCGTCCTCACACGGTCTCGGTACACGACGGGGTATTCGGGCGCGTCAACAAGCGCGGAACCGGTGTACGTTACAACCGCCTGTCCCTGCTCACACTCCATGACAGAACCATGAATCTTGATGTGTACATGATAGTAGTTCATCACCGTTTCTGTGGGGCGTTTGCTTCTCTTTGTGTCTGCATCCGCTTTTATCAGTTCGGTTTTTACCGACTTCAATTTTGACTCAACTGTTTTGTATTCCGCTTCAAGTGCCGCGCTGTTTTTTATCCACCCTTTGTTTAGAACACTTTGATTATTTTTTTCTGTGTTCAACGACGCTAAAACGGCAAGCCTGAGGCTGGCTGTGTCAGTCCAGAAGTTCACCATCCGTTCATCTGTAATCCGCTTGATAAACGTGTCTAACTTTTGCTTCTTTTCTCCTGTGTCGCAGTCGGCCATTGAAATTGCGTTCTTATCCCGTATAAAAACAAGGACAGGAATTCCATTCTCAATGGCATAATTGTATTCCTGCTCCGTAAAGCTTATGCCCTCGTCGGGATTGATGCTGCCATACCTTCCTGCGATGACCATGACAAGCATGTCGGAATCCGCGATGCTTTCTTTTATGACTTCCCACACACTTCCATTGCGCGCGCCGAAAGACTCCATGTTGTTGACCATGTAGCCGTTCATAAAAAGTTCGTAGGACAACTCTTTCCTGATTTCTTTCAAGTCCTCAAATGTTGAGCTTAAAAACACTGAATATCGTACATTCATATTTGTCGCCTCCTAAGCAACTGTAAATACATTGTTGTTTTGCATGAAACTTTCTCCTCTCTCCGCTAATTCTTATTTCCGCTACTTCGCCGTGTTCCCGCCGTCCGCCATACTTTCCAGCAGTTCCGCGCACAGCCCCGGCACTGCCGCCATGAGCGCGTCCACGCTTTCCGCCTGCCGCGCAGCAACAGAAGCCGTTACGGGGTTCACGCCGATCAGAGTGACGAGCGCGCCCGCCGACGTGCCGATTGCGAACAGTTTTCCGACGGCAAGGTAGTCCGCGCCCGCTTGTGCCGCAAACGCCGCCGCCCGCTCCGCGTCTATCAGGCCGGAGGCGGTCAGCTCCTGCCGCGCAAGCAGCGTACCCACGGCGCGGCGGTCGGTCACGGAGACCGTGCCGGATGCCGCCAGTTTCTCCGCGAGCCGGTCGGCGAACACGTCCGCGTCATCTTGCGCAACGCCCGCCGCCTCGAACGGCACGACGGCAACGACGGGCAGGTTCGGTACTGCCCGCGCACCCACGGCGGCGCACAGCACCGCCGCAAGGATGACCGCTCGCCGCCTCATTCCGCAGCGTCCGCCTTTGCCTTGCTTTTCTTGCCGCCCAAGACTTCCTGCCGGAAATGTGCTATCTCGGTGTTGGCGTAGTCTATGAACGCCGCATAGTCCGCTTCGCCCTCAATGAGCGCATGGGCGTTTACGTGCATCGTCAGCAGCCGGTACGCCTCGTCGCTCGCAACCCGCGCCGCCTTGAGCGCGCCCGCCGTCTTTGCCGAACGCTCGTCCGTGCGCTGTCCCGTGAGCGAACGCACCTCCTCGTTCGCTGCCTTCAGTTTTTCCACGAACGCGCCGAGCGACAGTGCCTTCACTTGTTCCGCGAATTTGCCCTCCAAGTCCTGAATAAAATTGACGAGCAAGCCGGTCTCCTTATCAAACTGTGCCTGCACGTCGATTTTGTAGTCCTTGACGTGCTGTTGCAGGGTTTTCGCCGCGTCCGCAACATCCTCTACAGGAAAATTTGCGTAGCCGCCGACGGCTTTCTTGTAGCCCGCATAGAGCTGGTCGCGCAAACGGTCGGCTTCCGCGATTTTGTCGGTCGTCAGGCTCTTCGCACTGATTTGCAGGTTCTCGTCCTCGGCTTTCACCGCCGCGCGGAGCGCGTCCACCTGCACCTTGCATTTTTCGGACACAGTCGTGTCCTTTTCCGCCCGGTCTGCCATGTTAGACACGAACAGGAAGTGCGCCGCGTTGTTCATGCTGGTGAGCGGGAGCGACTGGATTTCTTTCATACTGAATCTCCTTTGCTATGATATGTTGCCGCCGCATACGTGGCGGTCGTTTCCGGGTGAGGTGCGCCCCGTCCGTTGGGCGCGGTGAGGCTGTCCGATGCCTCGGACGGCGCTTTGTCGGTTGCTGTGAAGCCGTCGGAGGTCTCGGACAGTATTCTGTCAATTGCTGTGAGACTGTCGGAGGCCTCGTGCAGCGTTTTGTCGGTTGCTGTGAAGCCGTCGGAGGTCTCGGACAGCACTTTGTCGATTGCTGAGAATGTGTCGGAGACCTCGGACAGCACTTTGTCGGTTGCTGTGAGCGCGTCGGAGGCCTCGGACGGCATGTTGTCGGTTGCTGTGAAGCCGTCAGAGGCCTCGGACGGCATGTTGTCGATTACTGTGAGGGTGTCGGAGGCCTCGGAAAGCGTGTTGTCGGTTGCTGTGGGCGCGTCGGAGGTCTCGGACGGCATTTTGTCAGTCGCTGTGGGCGTGTCGGATGCCTCGGACGGCACTTTGTCGGTTGTTGTGAAGTCATCGGAGGTCTCGGACAGTATTTTGTCAGTCGCTGTGAGTGCGTCCGAAGCCTCGGACGGTATCTTGTCGGTTTTTGCGGGGCAGTTTCTGACCGTTCCCATTGCCGGGTGGATGCGGGGAACAAATCGGACTGCGAAAAATGACTGCGAGCCGGGTACGGGAGCGGGTGCGCGGAAAATGGGTGTTAGGGAGCGAAAGTCGAGCGCGTTGCAGACAACGCGGAACGGATCACGGAAGATGCAGGCATCAATTAAAACGGGGGGGGGGTAACTTTCTGTGGGTCGCGCGAGACGTCATCGTCATGGCGGTATGATACCACAATCCCCCGCCCGCAGCAAGTGACTCGTTTCTTTCGCCCCGCATAAGGCTATCCCAACCGCCTGTTTTCTGCTATACTGGTGGCATGGATGAAACAGAACACAAGAACATTGCGGTGCTGATTGACGCGGACAATACGCCGGGGAAAAAGTTGCGCGCGATTTTGCAGGAAATCGCGGTGCATGGGCACATTATTACCAAGCGGGCATACGGGGATTTTTCGCTTCCCACGCTCAAGAACTGGAAGTCCGAGCTGAACGACAATGCGGTTATCCCGGTGCAGCAGTTCGCGTACACGCAGGGAAAGAATTCGAGCGACAGCGCGATGATTATCGACGCGATGGATTTGCTCTACACGGACAAATACGACGCGATTGCCTTGGTCACGAGCGACAGCGACTTTACCAAGCTGGCGACGCGGCTGCGGGAAAGCCAGCTGTATGTGTTCGGGGTGGGGCAGAAAAAGACGCCGCAGTCGTTCATCAGCGCGTGCGACGATTTTATCTACATCGAGAACCTGGCGACGGCGGAAGAGGAGACTCCTGAGGAGGACGCGGCGTTTGCCGAGCAGAAGCGCAAGAGCCACAAGGCGGCCGACAAGCCCAAGAAATCGCTGCTGGGCGTGTTGCGGCGGAACAAGGACGGCGACGTGGAGATGAGCGACCGCCAGTTCCGCAAGATTTTTACCCTGCTCAACACCGCCTACGACAAATATGCCGACGAGACCGGCTGGGCAAATCTGAGCGCGGCAGGGTCGTTCTTCAAGCGGCAGGATCCCGGTTTTGACACGGTTGACTACGGATTCCGCAAGCTGACGGACTTAATCGAATATTTTGACGACGACTTTGAGACGAAAAAGGAATCTGCCGGACCGCGGCGGCACGTCACGCTCTATTACCGGCCGATAGAAAAATAAGGCGTGAGATACCTGACCGCATTCGCCCGCCCGTACCGTCTCCTCATGGTGTGCGCGCCGCTGCTGATGATCGGCGAGGTGACGTGCGATTTGCTGTTGCCGTACCTGATGTCGTTCATCGTGAACTACGGCATTATCGGCATGGACGTGGCGGACGGGCCGCGGCTTGCGGCATGGCTTCCCGCGCTGCTGTTCGGGACGGGCTGGACGCGCGCGCAGCTGATGCTGTCGTTCGGTATGCTGATGCTGGCGGCGACGGTGGCGGGCGGCTGTTTCGGCGTGCTGTGTTCGCTCGTCACGCAGAAGGCGGTGCAGGGTTTTGGGCATGACTTGCGCACCGCGGCGTTCGCAAAAGTCATGTCGCTTTCTATTGAACAGACCGATGAATTCACGACCGGATCGCTCGTTACGCGGCTGACGAACGACGTGACCACGGTAATCGACTTCTTGCAGATGCTGTTGCGCTCGTTCGTGCGCCCGCCGATGTTCATGCTCGGCGGCATGGTCATGCTGTTTTCGCTCGACCGCTCGTTCGGCTGCGTGGTGCTTTTCGCGCTCCCCGTGCTCGGCGTGTTGCTGTATGTGGTGCTCAAAAAGGCGCTGCCGCTGTTTGCCGAGGCGCAGCGGTGGCTGGACACGCTGAACCTTATCGTGCAGGAGAATCTGGGCGGGGCGCGGGTCATCAAGGCGTACGTGCGCGAGGATTTTGCGTGCACCCAGTTCGGCGCGGCGAACGGCCGGCTGAAAGCGGTGAACGTGCGCGTGCTGTCGCTCATGGCAAGCGTCCCGCCGCTCATGAAATTCGTGCTGAACTATGCCGTGCTGCTCGTGATTTTCCTCGGCTGCCGCGCAATCGGTTTGGGCGGCGCGATGACGACGGGCGCGATTATGGCGGCGGTCACGTATACCACGCAGTCAATCCGCTCGCTCATCATGGCGAGCAACCTGTTGCAGTCCGTCTCCCGCGCGCACGTCTCCGCTGCCCGTATTGAAGTCCTCCTTGGTGTCGTTCCCGCCATTGCGGACGGGAGCGAGCAGCTTGCGGGGGCTTCCGGTGCGGACATTCCCGCTGTCGTGTTCGACGACGTGAGTTTTTCCTATCCCGACGCGCCCGGTCAGCCCGTGCTCAGCCATATCAGCCTGACGGTGCGGCAGGGCGAGACGTTTGCGGTCATCGGCTCGACGGGCTGCGGCAAGACGACGCTCGTTTCGCTTGTTCCGCGCTTTTACGACGCGACGGCGGGGGCGGTGCGCGTGTATGGCACGGACGTGCGCTCGCTCGCGCTGGCAGACGTGCGCGGCGCGGTCGGCTTTGTCATGCAGAAGCCGGAGCTGTTCTCCGCGACGGTCGCCGAGAATATCCGCCTAGGAAAGGCGGACGCGACGGACGACGAGGTGCGGCAGGCGGCGCGCGACGCGCAGGCGGACGGCTTTGTTGCGGCGATGGACGGCGGCTACGGCGCGTTCATTGCCGAGCGCGGCACGTCGCTTTCGGGCGGGCAGAAACAGCGCATTGCCCTTGCGCGCGCGCTCGTGCGCCGCCCGGCAATTTTGATTCTTGACGACGCGACCAGCGCGCTTGATTTGGAGACTGAATCCCGCCTGCATGCCGCCCTGCGCGAACGGTATGCGGACACGACAATTATCATGGTGGCGCAGCGGATTGCGAGCGTGAAAGGCGCGGACCGCATCGCCGTGATTGAAAACGACGGCACGTGCCGCCACTGCGCGCCACACGACGAGCTGCTGCGCGTGTCGCAGACGTACCGCGAGATTTACGATTCGCAGGTAAAGACGGGCGCGCTGATTGAGGAGAACGCGTAATGGCAGGACACGGTACGCAGATCCGCCTTGACGGGCGCGCGCCCGGCGCAGGACCGGGAGACCGCATGGCGGGCAGGGTGAGCGCGCAGAAGCCGAAAGACCGCCGCAAGACGCTCCGCCGTCTGTTTGCGTACATCGGCCGGAGCCGGGCGACGTTCTTCGCGCTGCTCGCCTGCATGGTCGTGGTGACGGTGCTGGAAGCCCTGTCGCCGTTCTTGCAGCAGAAAGCCCTTGACACGATTGCGTTGCGCGGCGGCCGCCTCACGGTGGATTTGCCGTCCTGCCGCGCGTTCCTGCTGCTGCTGGGCGCGTCGTTCATGTTCGTGGTCGCGTTTACGTTCATGCAGGAGCGGCTGGCGGCAAAACTCTCGCAGGACACGATTGCGCTCATGCGCGGCGACCTGTTCAGGAAAATCTCACGGCTTTCCATTGCGTACACGGACAGCCACCGCCACGGCGACCTAATGAGCCGCATGACCAACGACACGGACACGATTTCGCTCGCGGTATCGCAGTCGGTCGCCGCGCTCGGCTCTGCCGTGCTCACGCTGGCCTGCTCGCTCGCGATGATGTTCTCCTACAGCGTGCGCATTACGCTCGTCTCCTTGGTGACTATTCCCGTGATTATGGGCGCGTCTGCCCTGCTTGCAAAATTCATGCGCACGTACTACGCGCGCCAGCAGCGGCTGCTCGGCGAACTGAACGGCGTAGTGGAAGAGAACGTGACGGGCTACCGCACGATCGTGGCATACGGGCGCGAGGCTTCCCGTGTGGAGCGGTTTGCCGCCGTCTCCGCCGACCTGAAGCGCACCGCCGTGGTGGCAAAAGTGCTCGGCTCGGTGGTGGGACCGATAACGAATTTTCTGGGCAACTTCCAGTACGTGCTGATCGCGGTGCTGGGCGGCTGGCTGATGCTGACCGGCCGGGCGGCGCTCACGGTCGGCACGATTCAGGCGCTGCTGCTCTATTCCAAGAAACTGAGCCACCCCGTCAACATGATTGCCGACCAGTACGCGAGCATTTTGTCCGCGCTTGCCGGGGCGGAGCGCGTCTTTGCGGTGCTCGACGAGCCGGACGAGACCGACGCGGGAACGGACAGCCTGACGCAGGACATGCGCGGCGAGATCGTGTTCGACCGCGTGTCGTTCGGCTACACAACGGAACGCCCCGTGCTCAGGGACATTACCCTGCGCGTCATGCCCGGCCAGAAAATCGCGCTAGTGGGGGCGACGGGCAGCGGCAAGACCACGGTGGCGAACCTGCTCATGCGCTTCTACGAGCCGGACGGCGGGCGCATCTTGCTCGACGGCACGGACATTGCGCGCGTTCCCAAGGCGGACGTGCGCCGCGCCATATCGATTGTCTTGCAGGACACCGTGCTGTTTCAGGACACGATCCGCGCCAACATCGCGTTCGGGAAAGACGGCGTGACCGACGCGGAGCTGGACGCAGCGGCACGGACGGCGCTGTGCGCGTCGTTCATTCAGAAACTGCCCGACGGCTACGACACGGAACTGTCCGAGCGCGGCGCGAACCTGAGCGAGGGACAGCGGCAGCTGCTGGCGATTGCGCGCGCGGTGGTGGCGCGCGCCCCCGTGCTGATACTGGACGAGGCGACGAGCAACGTGGACACGCGCACCGAAATGCACATCCAGACCGCGCTCGCCAACCTGATGCGCGGCCGCACGTCGATCATCATCGCGCACCGCCTCTCCACCATCCGTGACGCGGACCTGATTGTCGTCCTTGCCGACGGCGCGATTGCAGAATCCGGCACCCACGAGGAACTGCTCGCGCGCCGCGGCGAATACTACGCGCTGTACCGCAGGCAGTTTGCGGGTATCGCGACGTAGGTTTCACCGCTTGGAAGCGGGGGAACTTTCTTGGGGAGGGAACACCCCTCTACTTTCGAAGCGGGGGAACTTTCTTGGGGAGGGAACACCCCTCTAC